>NZ_CAJQQI010000102.1 GCF_905480415.1 uncultured Algibacter sp.
GGGAACAAAACCAATGAGAAGTTGGTGCCTGTTAAAGAGGATACCGAAGTACTTAAAATTTCAGGATTTGTTGGAAAACCTGAATTTGCAAAGAAAACAAGAGGAGAGCAATATTTTTTTGTAAACGACCGTTTTATTAAAAGTGCTTATTTAAATCATGCTATTGCATCAGCTTTTGAAGGTTTACTCAGAAATGGTACTCATGCCAGTTACTTTTTAAATTTAACGGTTAATCCACAAACTATAGATATAAATATTCATCCAACAAAAACAGAAATTAAGTTTGATGATGAACACACGCTTTATGCGTTATTGCGTTCTGCAATAAAACATAGTTTAGGTCAGTTTAATATTGCACCAGTAATTGATTTTGATCGCGACCCAAATCTAGATACACCCTATAGCCATGAGAATACCGACGCCCATGTTCCAAAAGTTGAAGTAGATAGGAGCTTTAATCCGTTTCAAGAGGAAACAGCCTCAAAAGCTAGAGCGGTAGCCTATAAAAAAGAACCGACTACGAGTTGGGAAAGTTTATATGTTGGTTTAGAATCAAAAGGGAATGACTCGAAACAAGATTTTACAGAAGTTCAGTTTGAAAGTGAAGAACAAACAGCATCAATTTTTGATGATGATAATCAAGTAGAGCAAACCAATACAACATATCAACTGCATAATAAATATATAGTGAGTGCCATAAAATCTGGAATGTTGGTCATTGATCAACATCGAGCGCATCAACGTGTGCTATATGAAGATTTCCTTAAGAATTTAACCATTAAAGAGGCGGCAAGTCAACAATTATTATTTCCCCTTCAACTTCATTTTTCACCTCAAGACATTGTTATTATAAATCAGTTAAAAAATGATTTAGAACATACCGGTTTTGTGTTTTCAAGCGTTAAAGAGGAATTTGTGGACATTACGGGTGTGCCAGTTGGTGTTCCAGAAAGTGAAGTATCTATTATATTAGAACAACTGATAAGCGATGTTGAAAACGAAGTGCCGGATAGTAATTTTAGTGCAACCGATTTATTGGCAAAATCTATGGCTAAAAGTCTAGCCATTAAAACAGGGCAGTCGCTACAAAAAGACGAACAAGAACATTTGGTAAACAAGCTATTTGCATGTAAAGAACCAAATGTATCACCTACTAACAGAACAACATTTATAACGATGAGTGTTGACGAGTTAGATAAAAAATTTATGTAATATATGATGCGAATTTCAGAAACCGTTAAACATTTAATAATCATTAACGCGATTATGTTTATTGGCACCTTAGCCATTGGAGGAGGTAATTTATTTTATGAATGGTTTGCTATGTATTTTCCGCAAAATGATGCGTTTGAACCATGGCAAATTATTACGCACATGTTTATGCATGGTGGTGCGATGCACATTTTATTTAATATGTTCGCTCTCTGGATGTTTGGTTCACCTGTGGAACAGGTTTTAGGTTCTAAGCGTTTTTTGTTTTTATACATTTCTGCAGGTTTAGGAGCTGTTTTGTTTCAAGTAGGGTTTTACTATTTTCAATATCTTCCTGATTATAATGCATTATTAGAATCTGGGTTGTCTTCAGAAAGCATTAAACAAATGCTAACTAATAATGAAACAATAGCTGGTGTAACTAAATTTCAAGTTTCGATGTTGAAAGATATTTATGAAGCATATAATGCGTCTATGGTTGGAGCATCTGGTTGTATAATGGGCATTCTAGCAGCTTTTGGTATGATGAATCCTGAAGCTAAACTGATGATGATCTTTTTACCAATTCCTATAAAAGCAAAATATTTTATTCCTGGAATTATTATTCTGGATTTAATTTCTGGTATAACAGGGCAGTCGTTCTTTAGTCCAAGTAATACGGCTTATATGGCTCACGTTGGTGGCGCATTAACAGGCTTTTTTATTATGTGGTATTGGAAAAAAAATCAGTTTAACAGAAACCGTTGGAATTAATGAGTTCGCTAAATCAAGACATAAAAAAGAAACTTTCAAATTTAAATGTATTAGAAAAAATAATAGCCGTCAATGCTGTTGTTTTTTTATTGGCTTTAATCTTAAGATTTGATTTTGTTTGGTTTGAGTTACCAAGTGATTTTTTAAAATTCATTGTTAAACCTTGGGCAATTATTACCTATGCTTTTTTGCACTACGATTTTTTACATCTATTATTTAATATGCTTTGGTTGTATTTTTTAGGACGTATGTTCTTAAACTTATTTAGCTATAAAATGGCCCTGAATATTTATTTTCTTGGTGCTATTTCTGGTGGGTTATTGTTTATGTTGTGCTATACATTATTCCCTAGTGTATTTGGAGGAGACTCAAGATTGTTAGGAGCGTCGGCAGCTGTTAGAGCGTTGTTGATTTTTCTTTGTGCATATATGCCCAATCAAGAGATGCGCTTTTTTACATTCAACTTAAAGCTTTGGTATATTGGTGCCGCAATAGTCATTTTAGATGTTATTGGTGTTTTTTCGGGTATCAGTAATCCAGAAACGGGAAATACGGGTGGAAACTTGGCACACTTAGGAGGTGCGTTTTTAGGTTATTTTTATGCGAAGCAATTGATAAAAGGACAAGATATAGGGAAAGACTTTGAGAGATTAATGGATAGTATAACTAATTTATTTAAAGCATCAAGAAAAGGGCCTTTAAAAACAGTACATAAAAATAAAAGTAAAGTTGGAGGCTATTCTAAAGGTGATTTTGAAGCCTTTAATAATCAAAAGAAAATTGATGTTATTTTAGATAAGATCGGTAAAAGTGGTTACGATAGTTTAACATCCGAAGAAAAAGAATTCTTATTTAAAGCTGGGAAGTAAATACATGAAAAAACTAAGCTTCATAAATAAAATCATTTATTTTATAAATGGTGTTGCAGCTGTATTGCTCTTACTATCTTTCGTTTTGCCTTTTTTACCTCCTAAAACATTTTCTTTACTATCTGTAGTTAATCTGGGCGTTTCATTTTTAATAATTTTAAATGTTCTTTTCTTTTTGTATTGGGTTTTTCGATTGAAAAGAAAGTTTATGTTATCACTAGTCGTCCTTTTAATTGGTTACTTTTCTTTTGGGTCATTATATAAGTTTTCAACTTCGAAAAAGATTGAAAACCTTCATAATTTTAAAGTGATGAATTATAATGTGAGGCTCTTTAATCTTTATGAATGGATTCCTAAAAAAGGCGTAGAAGCTGGAATCATTGATTTTATTAAAAGAGAGTCTCCTGATGTTTTAAGTTTACAAGAATATCATCCTCATAAAAATATCGATTTATCTTTTTTTAAGTATAAATTTGAAAAACTTTCAGGAAAGAAAATAAAATCTGGACAAGCTATTTTCTCTAAATTCCCAATTGTTAATTCTGGCTCTATTGAATTTCCTGATACGGCAAATAACGCCATTTTTGCTGATATCGTAAAAGGAGTGGACACCATAAGATTTTACAATATTCATTTAGAGTCGATGCGTATTGATACTAAAGTTGAAAACCTTAAAAAAGAAGATTCTGAACGTCTTTTTAAGCGTATTGGTACAACATTTAGAAGGCAACAATTTCAAACAGAATTGTTTTTAACGCATAAAGAACAATGCAAATATAAATTAGTGATTTGTGGGGATTTTAATAATACGGCTTTCTCTTATGTTTACAGAGAAATTAAAGGTGATTTAAACGATACTTTTAAAGAAGCAGGAAATGGATTTGGACGTACTTATGATTTTAAATTCTTCCCTATTCGAATAGATTTTATTTTTGCTGACGAAGCTTTTAATGTCAACGGTTTTAAAGCTTATAACGATCATTTTTCAGATCATTATCCTATTATGACGACTTTGAGTTTAGTGGATTAGTTGCAACTTACATAAGCGAGCAATCTGCAGTATCAGAAATGACATGAATAACTAAACCTAATCCAACCAATCTGGATTTCTTTGGAATGCACAAGAATATATAAAACAAAATGGCAAAACTAGAGTGCAAAGGGTGAAAACCTATACTACATCGATTGGGGTCGAACATAGGAGTTGCGCATAAATGGTCTAAATCAATCAACATTCCTGCAATCATAACAAGATATGCATACTTCCAATTCGATTTAAAAAATAATAAAGCTACAAGCAGTGGTAATAAAAAATGACAACCATAATGAATACTTGTTTGCAGCATTATTGTAATATATTAATCTGGGATTCTAAGTAATTCAAAGCATTAGGGCCTTCATTAAAAAGTAAATCTAAAATACTCAAATTAGGAATAAAACCATGTTTGTTATTAAACACTTGAGTGTAAGTTTCGAATGTATAAGGGACTTCCTTTTTAGCATTTACTAAGTGTCTAAAATCTGTTTTATCCTCAATAAACTTTTGATACGTTTTAGTTTTTGATGTATTCAATTCTAATTGTAAACAATCGCAAATCACCTCAAAACTTTTCAAATTAAAATCTAAAAGAAATTCAGTTTTTTCTGTAAATAAAGGATGCAGTTCATCTTCATAAAACTCAAAAAAAGGTGATGTTCTATAGGCTGAAAGTAAGGATTTCCAATGTAGGCTTTGCCAATTGTCTTCATTATAGATTTTTACATCTCTGTATTTCTGGCGATTCTTTTGAGAGTGAATCACAGGAATATTTAATCCTAATTTTCCGTTAGCACCATAAATATACGAACGATTTCTATAGGTCTGCTTCAAAAAATTATCGTCCATTTCTAAAACAACTTCATATGCATTTACAATAGCAAGGAAGTGCGCTAGGTTTGGAAAATAAGTGGGATGTATAACAATTTTCATTTCTGTACTCGTGTTATACGTTTAGATTTATTGGATATACCATTAACGTAATTAGGAATGCTCTTTAATTGTTTGGCTAGTTCAGAACCATCAAAACCTGATATATCTGAATAGTCCACGTGTTTATTGTAATAACTAAGATACTTACTTGCTAATGGCATGTAAGACCAATGCCAGCGCTCTAAGTTATAACCTGTTCTTCCCATAGTTTTATTTGTATAAACTTGGTAAAAACCATAACTGTTTGCGTTTTCTAAGAGCCATTCATACTCGTTTTTACCTTGTCCTTTTTCGAAATAGGAATTAGTGAAACTGTTTAAATCTATATCTGTTCCCCAATGGTGCCTTGATGTTGAAGGCATAGCACTATACTCTAATATCTTTTTTGCTCTCTTAATAGGTTCTAGGTTTATGTATTTTTTCCATTTTCGTTTCCAAATGGCTTTTTGCTCGACGAAATTTCTAGTCCCCGAAACGATTTTTAAAGTTATTCCATCAGCTTTAGCTTGATTATGCATCTCTAAAAAAGCCAAGTACACTTTTTTATTTAAATATATGGTTTTTGAAGTCTGACTAGGATGTACTATTGTGAATAGTTCATGATTAATATAGTCAAATTTACCTAGCACAAAATCTTTAGTAAGCGCTTGGTTCTTTATAGAATCTAAGCTCACATTACTTATATTCAAGTTACTTTGTAAAAAAGCTTCAACAGCACTTTTATCCTGACCGAAAGAAACAGATGAAATAAAAATAATTATCAAAAATCCCTTAATGATCATAAATGTGCTTTGTCTTAAAAATAAACATCTGTATTAAGCAAAAGGACATCAAAGCGTTCTACTTGCTTTCTTTTTTACGTCCTCTCCATTTATTGAATCCCATCCATCCAAACAATAATACTAAAAATGGTATAAGAAATGAGGTTGCTTTACCACTTCCGCTAACGGTTGTAAAGAAACGTTCCCAACGTGGGTTTTTAATACCATCCCAACTCATCCAAATAAATACAGGTTTTCCAATAACATGGTTAAATGGAACAAATCCCCAACGCCTTGCATCAATCGAATTGTGACGGTTATCACCCATCATCCAATAATAATTTTGTTTGAAGGTATAGGTGTCTGTAACTTCACCGTTAATTAAAATTTGATTGCCTTTTACTTGAAGTGTATTACCTTCATATTCTGTAATCACACGCTTGTATAAGGGTAAAACTTCTAAATTGATATCAATAGTTTTTCCTTCTTCAGGAATATATAAAGGACCAAAGAAATCTACATTCCAATTGTAATTTGGGTCATGAGGAAAAATGTCTGAATCTCTAACTCCCTTTTCTTGTTTATTTGGTGTAATGCTAGCAACATTAGGATGGTTTTTGAATCTCGATAAAGCTTCATCAGAAATAGCTGAAAAATAATAGGTGTTCTGGCTATTCATGATACCAAAACCATCAGTAATATCGTAACGGTCTTTAATGAAATTAGGATTAAATGTATTCGTTTTTGGTTGCACTAGATAACTAAACTGTAAATGGGCTCTATCTGGTAACTCATTTTTCTTACCGTTAATATAAACATAGCCATCTCTAACTTCAAGAGAATCACCGGCAACACCAACACATCGTTTAACTAAGTTTGTCTTTTTGTCAATAGGTTTGTAATAGTTTCTGTCTGGCTTAAAAACATTCATATCCTTTAAAGTATCAGCTGGCTGATTGAAAACGACAATCTCATTTCTATCTATTTTTTCAAAACCAGGGAACCTTAAATAAGGAAGTTGTAATTTGTTTTTCCATGACATTTTTCTTTCTTCAAAATGATCATTAAATAAATATGATTTTTTATTTAAAACAGGGATCGTGTCATGTACCATAGGAGCTCCAACCGTTGTCATAGGGACTCTTGCACCATAATGAAATTTACTTACAAAAAGAAAATCTCCTACTAGTAATGATTTTTCAAGTGATGAAGAAGGAATCGTAAAGGGCTGCATAAAGTAGGTATGAACTATAGTTGCAGCTACAATAGCAAACAAAATAGAACTTAACCAATCGCCACCTGATGTATTTGGGAGTAAACTTCTGTCTTCAATATAATTTACATCAGCTATATAATTGAGATAATAGTTGTAAAAGCCAAGTGTTACAAAAGCTAAAACAGTGTCTAAAGTTGTGTTTTTTCCAAAACTTCTCGCAGTTTCTACCCATACTACAGGAAGCATAATAAGATTTACAATAGGTAAAAACAATAAAATAATCCACCACCAAGGTCGGTTGATGATTTTCAATAAAATTATACCATTATAAACAGGCACAAAGGCTTCCCATGCTCGTCTACCGGCTTTAATATATAATTTCCAAGTACCTAAACCATGAATTACTTGAATTATTAAAATGAATATAAACCATTGTGTCCAAGTCATAATCTCAAAATTTTAATTTTTTGTTAGTAGTAACAGCGTTTATATTGTTACAGGTTTATTAAATATTAACCAATATTTAACACATCATTCATTGTAAAAACACCTGTTTTATCTGCAATCCATTCTGCTGCAACAACAGCACCCAGAGCAAAACCTTGTCTGGTATGTGCAATATGCTCTATGTTTATGGTGTCTACGTCGCTTTCGTAAGTGACAGTATGTGTTCCAGGAACGTCCTCAATACGTTTTGCAACAATGGGTATTGTGTTTTCTCCATTTTCGTCAAGCTTCCAGTTATCATAACTGTCATGCTTTTTAATAATACCATGAGCCAAAGAAATTGCAGTGCCACTTGGTGCATCTAGCTTTTGTGTATGATGAATCTCTTCCATAGAAACATTATACTGCTTTAAAGCACTCATCATTTTAGCAAGTGTTTTGTTGAGTTCAAAAAAGATATTCACACCTAAACTATAGTTTGAAGCATAGATAAAAGCGCCCTTTTTTTCTGTACATAAAGCAACTGCATCATCATACTGATCTAGCCATCCTGTAGTTCCAGATATAACGGGCACATTATTATTAATGCAATTCGAAATATTATTAAAAGCCACTGTTGGAATACTAAAATCTATAGCGACATCAGCTTTAGTAATGTCATAATTTTCATCATCTTTATCAATAGCTAACACAACATTATGACCACGTTTAATGGCTATCTGCTCAATGGTTTTACCCATTTTTCCGTATCCGAGTAATGCTATGTTCATATTGTATTTATGTATTGTTCGCTTAATGCCCATTATGGGCTAAAATTTAAAATTTAAAGTTAATCCAAGACTACTTGTTGCATCAAATTCATTTAATTTATAATGCGGTGATAAAGATAAGTTTTCATCAACATTATATTGTAATAGATGTGCATCTACATTAGCATCAATAATATTCAACGCATATAGCCCAATAGCTACTAAAAGTGAGAGTTCTTTGTTTCTTCTAAATAGTTTTTGAGCGTCTTCAAGACGATCTGTAGAGACTCTTGGTGTGGTTAATGGATTGCCTTGAGCGTCAAAATAAAACTCATCATCTGCAAAGCCTGCAAGTCTTCTTTTGTAGGCATCTCGATATCTATTATACTGTTTGTTGTTATCTATATAAAAATAAACACCTGTCCCTATAGCAGCGTAAACAATTGGGATTTTCCAGTATTTTTTATTGTAAGCTTGTCCTAAACCTGGTAGTATAGCCGAATAGAAAGCAGCTTTAGCTGGTGATAATGGGTTTATAGGTTTGCTGGGTTCTATAATAGAATCGATAACAACTTCTTTTGGAAGGGCTCTTTTTTGTTTTAACTTCTTGTCTTGTGAGTACGAAGAGAAACAAAGTAAGCATGCTACTATTCCTGTTATAAGGATTTTATTTTGCACCTTGAACCAATTTTTTAATACGATTAAAATCTTCTTCTGAGTGAAAAGGAATCGTAATTTTTCCTTTTCCATTTTTAGAGACTTTAACGTCAATTTTATGTCCAAAATATTCAGAAAATGCAGTAATGCCTTTTTTGACAAATTTAGGCATGTCTTCATTTGCTGATTTTTTTGAGGTGTTCTCAGTATGTCCTGAAGTATTGAAATCGCGAACAAGATTTTCTGTTTCTCTAACTGAAAGTTTGTTAGATAGTATTTTTTCGTAAATATCTAATTGTATGGTTTGGTCCTCAATAGCAATTAAAGCGCGCCCATGACCCATAGAAATAAAACCATCACGCATTCCTGTTTGGATGATTGGGTCTAGTTTTAATAGTCTTAAATAGTTAGCTATGGTAGAGCGTTTTTTGCCTACACGTTCACTCATTTGCTCTTGTGTTAAATTGATTTCGTCAATTAAACGTTGATATGATAAGGCGATTTCAATAGGATCTAAATCCTGGCGTTGAATATTTTCAACCAAAGCCATTTCAAGAGATTCTTGATCGTTAGCTATTCTAACATAAGCAGGAATCGTTTCTAAACCTAATAATTTTGAAGCTCTATAACGGCGCTCACCAGAAACGAGTTGATATTTATTTAATCCTAATTTTCTAACGGTTATAGGCTGAATAATACCTAATTCTTTTATTGATGAAGCTAATTCACGAAGAGATTCTTCGCTGAAATTTGTACGAGGTTGAAACGGATTAACCTCAATAAAATCGACATCTAATTCAACGATATTACCTATTACTTTATCTGCATTTTTGTCCTGTACCGATTGGATATCGTTACTTGGATCTTTTAATAGTGCTGATAAACCTCTACCTAAAGCCTGTTTTTTAGTTGCCTTAGCCATAATTAAGCGTTTTTGTTGATGACTTCTTTTGCCAAACTTAAGTAATTGTTGGCACCTTTACTACTTGCATCATAATTAATTATACTTTCACCATAACTTGGTGCTTCACTCAGTCTTACATTTCTCTGAATGATGGTTTGAAACACCATATCGTTAAAATGTTTTTGTACTTCTTCAACCACTTGATTTGACAAACGCAAGCGCGAATCGTACATGGTTAGCAACAAACCTTCTATATCTAATTCTGGATTATGAATTTTCTGAACACTTTTTATGGTATTTAATAATTTACCCAAACCTTCCAATGCAAAATATTCACATTGAATGGGAATAATTACCGCATCAGCAGCAGTTAATGCATTTAGGGTTAATAAGCCTAATGATGGCGCACAATCAATAATGATATAATCGTAATCATCCTTAATGTCTGTCAATGCTTTTTTAAGCATGTATTCACGTTCATCTTTATCGACAAGTTCTATTTCAATAGCTACTAAATCAATATGAGAAGGAATAATATCTAAATTAGGTGTTTCTGTACTTGTAATAGCCTCCTTAGCTGTATTAGAATGTTCTAAAACTTGATAAGTTCCTATGTCAACAGATTCTACATCTATTCCAATTCCGGAAGTTGCATTTGCTTGCGGGTCAGCATCTATAAGTAATACTTTTTTTTCTAGAACACCTAGTGATGCTGCTAAGTTTATGGAGGTTGTAGTTTTTCCAACACCGCCTTTTTGATTAGCAATTGCAATGATTTTACCCATTAAATGATTTGGTTTTATTCAGGGCAAAAATACGATTATTTACGAGGAATAAAAACGGAACTTGTTAACAAAGCAGTAAAGAGAAAGTCAATGATGTTATTGATAATTATTTGTTTAATCAATTAGAATTTCTAAAATCTTAATGGCAGCATCACTAATTTTAGTACCTGGACCAAAAACTGCTATAGCACCTGCGTCAAATAAGTATTGATAATCTTGTTTTGGGATTACGCCTCCAACTACAACCATAATATCATCACGACCATAGGCTTTTAAAGCATCAATAACGTGCGGAACTAGAGTTTTGTGACCAGCAGCCAGCGAGGATACACCTAAAATATGCACATCGTTTTCAACGGCTTGTTTAGCTGCTTCTTGTGGAGTTTGAAATAAGGGACCGATATCAACATCAAAACCTACATCGGCGTAACCTGTAGCAACTACTTTTGCACCGCGGTCATGACCATCTTGTCCCATTTTCGCAATCATAATTCGAGGGCGCCTACCATCTTGTTCTGCAAAAGTATCCGCTAATTCTTGAGCTTTTTTAAAGGATTTGTCGTCTTTTATTTCTTTACTATACACGCCAGAAAATGATTTTATTTGTGCTTTATAACGCCCGAATTCTACTTCCAATGCGTCACTAATTTCTCCAAGTGTAGCACGTTCACGAGCCGCTTCAACAGCTAAAGCTAATAAATTATAATCCTCACTTATGTGGGGATCTTTCGATTCTATCTGTTGATCTTCTTCAGAATCTCTTCGTATCGAATTTAATGAATATTTAGCTGCTTCGGTTAATTTCGATAAAGTAGCTTTCACATTCTCTGAATTTCTTTTTGCTTTAATTGTATTTAAACGTTCTATTTGAGAATTTCTTACGGTTTTGTTATCAACTTCAAGTGTTGAAATAGGGTCTTCTTCTTCAAGTTTGTATTTATTAACACCAACAATAATATCTTGCCCAGAGTCAATTCGAGCTTGCTTTCTAGCAGCAGCTTCCTCAATTCTTATTTTAGGAATTCCTGCTTCAATAGCTTTGGTCATCCCTCCTAATTCTTCAACTTCCTCAATTAATGACCATGCTTTTTCCGCGATATCATGAGTTAATTTTTCAACATAATAACTTCCTGCCCATGGATCAACCGTTTTAGTTATTTTAGTTTCTTCTTGAAGAAATATTTGGGTGTTTCTTGCAATTCTTGCTGAAAAATCAGTTGGTAATGCAATGGCTTCGTCTAAAGCGTTTGTATGCAAACTTTGTGTGCCTCCAAAAGCTGCCGCTGCAGCCTCAATAGTTGTTCTTGCTACGTTGTTAAACGGGTCTTGCTCCGTTAAACTCCAGCCAGAGGTTTGGCAATGCGTGCGTAATGTTAAAGATTTTTTATTTTTAGGGTTGAATTGTTTTACCAATTTTGCCCAAAGCATTCTGGCAGCTCGCATTTTTGCTATTTCCATAAAATGGTTCATGCCAATAGCCCAGAAAAAAGATAGGCGAGGGGCAAAGGTATCAATATCCATGCCTGCTGCTAATCCTTTTCTAACATATTCTAAGCCATCTGCTAAAGTGTATGCTAACTCAATATCGCAAGTGGCACCAGCTTCTTGCATGTGATATCCAGAGATACTGATGCTGTTGAATTTTGGCATATTCTTGCTGGAATATTCAAAAATATCTGAAATGATTTTCATTGATGGTGTAGGTGGATATATATACGTGTTACGCACCATAAACTCTTTTAAAATGTCATTTTGAATGGTTCCAGCCAATTGTTCTGGTTTTACACCTTGTTCTTCTGCGGCCACAATGTAAAATGCCATAATAGGCAGAACCGCACCATTCATTGTCATAGAAACCGACATTTTATCTAATGGAATCTGGTCGAAGAGTATTTTCATGTCTTCGACGGAATCTATGGCAACACCTGCTTTTCCAACATCACCAACTACACGTTCATGATCTGAGTCATAACCTCGATGCGTTGCCAAATCAAAAGCAACAGATAATCCTTTTTGTCCTGCAGCTAAATTTCGTCTGTAAAACGCATTACTATCTTCTGCGGTAGAAAAACCAGCATATTGTCGGATAGTCCAAGGTCTTCGAACATACATCGTGCTGTAAGGGCCTCTAAGGTTTGGTGTGATTCCAGCAACGAAATTAAGATGTTTTAATCCTTCAATATCTTCTTTTGAATAAGTAGATTTTACCGTTATATCTTCAGCAGTATCAAAAGTTTCAATCGCTCCGAACTCCGGGCTTTCGTCATCCGTTTTTAAAATAATATGTTGAAGATTTTTTCTCGTCATTACATCTTAGTGGTTATGTCCAGCATGAGGATCGGTTTAAGATTTTGGAGGGACTTGATTAAAGTCAACTTTCTGTTTAGGTTTCTCTAAATTTACCTTAGAGAAATCTATATTAAACATTTTAGCATAATACAAATCTAATGCTACATACATCGCTAAGTTTTTGTCGTTTAATACATTTCTGTATTTAGTAGTTAAGGGTGCTCCAAACAATTTTGGACTCATGCTATTTGTTGTTAAAAGCGCATTGAAAGTATCTTTGAGAGCTTTATCTTTTATATTGTTTGAAATACAATTTATAGCAGTACTATTGTAATTTAAATAACTTTTCGAACTATTTGCATCCCATAAGTTTGCTTCATTTTTTAAGGCTTCAAATACCGCAACAGTATGTTTTGAAACGACGTCCTCCAGTTTTAGTCTGCCAAAAACAGAATTTCGTATGATCTGAGAATAAGCTTGCACTAAGCGATAATTGTCACTTCCTTTTTTGTAATAGTTTATTATATCATCTTCGAAACTATAAAGGGCTTCATTTAATAATTTCGAATTGGCACCTTCACAATTAAAAGCCACTGGCTTATCTCCATATTTGAAATCTGAAAAAGCACTTTCATTTTTGCAGCTAAATACCGTAAAAAATAATAAACAAGTGATAAGGGTTATTTTTGAGTTCATTTTAATTTTCATCTTTTAATCGTTTTTGTTCTAATTGTTCTGACAATCGTTTTTCTATTATGGGTTCTATTAATGTTTTTCTAGAATTGATTTTAACAAAAGGATAAAGTTCTAATTCATTTTTCATTTTGTCGTTAGTGTTTGGATGTTTATTCGAACCTAATAAGACGTCTTCACCGTTATCAAATTGTTGCTGCTCTTTGGAAGCACTTTCTTTAACTTTTCTTTGGATTGTTCCAGCTTTTAGCTGACTCAAAAAACCGCCATTGTTTTCAATATCTTTAAATACATCTAAGGCCTTTTCTGAAAGTTGATTTGTAATACTTTCTATATAATATGAGCCATCTGAAGGGTTATTTACTTTATCAAAATAGCTTTCATGTTTTAAGACCAATAGTTGATTTCTTGCAATGCGTTCCCCAAATTCATTGCTTTTATGATAAATACTATCGTATGGTAAATTGACTATTGTATTTGCACCTCCAAGAATAGCACTCATACATTCCGTAGTAGTACGCAACATATTTGTATTGTAATCATATAAGGTTTTGTTTCGTTTTGTTGGAGTTACTATGATATGACAATCTGTATTTACTTTATATTCTGAAGCTAATACTTTCCATAATTTTCGTAAAGCTCTTAATTTTGCTATTTCGAAAAAGTAGTTGGTACCAACTGAAACGTTGAATTTAACGTCTAACAATGGCGAATTATTTTCTGTTTTTTCCAATACATTTAAATACTCATTAGCATGTGCTAGGGCATAAGCTAATTGCTGCACCATGTTAGCTCCAGCATTTTGAGAAAGAGAAGCATTAACACTAAAAGAATTGGTGTTTTTTATTATGGATTCAAATGATTTAAAATCATCGTTTAAGCTTTTAAACCAGTTTCCAGTTTTTGAAAGCTGCCCGATAATATCTAAATCAATTTTAGCATTAGGAACTAGTTTTCGTATGTGTTTAACATAGTCTTCTGAAAGAAATTGAAGTTCAAAAAACAGAAGTGTCGCATCTATATTTATATGCTTTATTAGGTTTTCAATTGAAATACTTTCTGAAGGTAGAATGAATTTAATACTTTCAGCACCTCTTTCAATAATATCAAGGGCTTTTAAATTTGATTTTTTAATATCTGCAACGAAAATTGATTGGCAAATTTTCCATTGGGTAGCCTTCGTATTTGAAATGTTTGGGAGTGTATCAAAATTATCTGCATGATAAAAAGGTTTTATATCAATATCTTCATTGGTTTTCCAAATAAGTGTATCGTTGTAATCAGCTCCCTTTAAATCAAACTGTATTTTTTGTTTCCATTGTTTTGAAGAAACAGAGCTAAAATCATCAAACAAATTGTTACTCATCGTTTTTTGTTGTTAAGCTATCTTCATACTCAATAATGTAAATTTCTTCATTATCTCGTTTCATATAATATTCTTCTCTTGCAAATTTCTCTAATCCTTCTTCTGTACTTAGTTTTTTTAAGTCTTTGTTGTCTTTTACAATTTCTTTTTTATAGTAGTCTTTCTCATTCTCTAAATCTTCAATTTCGGTATTTAGTTCATGATGAATAAGCCATGAGTTGGCATCAAAAAATAACATCCAAACAGCAAATACCACCAATATAAGTACGAATATATTTTTAAAAGGTTTTAGGTATTTGTTTTTTGGCGAGGCCATATTATAATTTGTCGTTAATTATTGTTTTTACAATATCTATTGCAACCGTGTTGTAATGGTTGTTTGGTATTATAATATCCGCAAATTCTTTCATAGGCTCGATAAACTGATTATGCATCGGTTTTAGTGTTGTTTGGTACCTTGATAATACCTCGTTTAAATCTCTGCCCCGTTCAGAAATATCACGTTTTAGACGTCTTATTAAACGTTCGTCACTATCTGCATGGACAAATATTTTTATATCGAACATCTTCCTTAATTCCGGATTTGTAAGTATTAAGATGCCTTCCACAATCATCACTTTTCTGGGCTGTGTTAAAATGGTGTCTCCCGTTCTATTATGCTTTACAAAAGAATACACTGGTTGATGAATGGGTTTGTTGTTTTTTAAATCTTTTAAATGCATCGCTATTAAGTCGAAATCTATAGACCTAGGATGATCAAAATTAATCTTTACACGCTCGTCATAGCTTAGATGCGTGGTATCTTTATAATATGAATCTTGTGATATGACACCAACTTCACCTTCTGGAAGTTCATTTAGTATTTGGTTTACAACAGTAGTTTTTCCACAACCCGTGCCACCTGCGATTCCTATTATTAACATAAATATTAGTTTTGGATTTACTGAAACAAATTTAAGATTAATTCTTCGTAAAATATTTATTGAAAATAATATTTTAAAAATTAAAAAAGACTTAAAAAATGATTTTAAATGTAAAAGAAAACTTTATATTTGCACCCCATTACAAGATAATCATTATTCGGGGTGTAGCGTAGCCCGGTTATCGCGCCACGTTTGGGACGTGGAGGCCGCAGGTTCGAATCCTGCCACCCCGACTAAAAAGCGAAACAAATGTTGTTTCGCTTTTTTTTTTACTCTAATCTTATATAGTTTTCTGCTAAAATAGGATGGCCTAAACTATCTAATTCAATTTGGCTAAATTTATTTTCGTTTATACTAACATTAAAAACAAATTCTGTTCTTTCTTTTATGACTTCGTTCATCGATTTAGAACCATATTCTAAAACTTCGGTTAAAACACCATTTTTAATTTTATAATTACCATACGCAAACCAATCTATTGAATCTGAAATTCGTGTTCGACTCCACATTACTTTTGTTGCTGAATACATTTTTATTTGTTTATTAGTATTGGAAGAAGGAATGGTATCGATACGACCATCTTCTCCGAAATTCAAATAACTTACTAACTTCCAAGCGCCTTCTAAAGTATTAATTTCGCTAGCAATTTTTGGATCGATTTTGTCTAACGTCTTTACGTTTGAATTGTCGTTGCAGGAAAAAATTAGAGCAATACAGATAATCAATAACAAATTTTTCATGAGTTTTAAATTAAATAGTTAGTATACTCCAAGTTACGAAAAAAATAAATATGTATTTATTTTTATAATTTAGAGTTATTAAACTATAAATACTGTTGATAACTTCTCTGTTAGGTTTTAACCAAAAATTCTACTTTTGTCTTAGAAAATCTAATCACAATTATGTCTGATACAATAGAAAAAGTAAAATGTTTAATAATAGGTTCTGGACCTGCTGGTTATACAGCAGCGATATATGCAGCCAGAGCAAATATGAAACCAGTTTTATACCAAGGGACACAGCCAGGGGGTCAATTAACAACAACTAATGAAGTTGAAAATTTTCCAGGATATCCAGATGGTGTTACAGGACCAGAAATGATGATACAACTGCAAGCACAAGCGCAACGTTTTGAAACAGATGTTCGTGATGGTTGGGTTACTAAAGTTGATTTTTCTGGAGATGTTCATAAAGTATGGGTCAATGATGTAAAAGAAATTCACTGTGATACCGTTATTATATCTACTGGAGCTTCTGCAAAGTACTTAGGTTTAGATTCTGAGCAGAAATATTTAAAATTAGGTGGAGGTGTTTCAGCATGTGCCGTATGTGACGGATTCTTTTACAGAAATCAAGAAGTAGTAATTGTAGGTGCTGGAGATTCAGCTTGTGAAGAAGCACATTACTTATCAAAGCTTTGTAAAAAAGTAACCATGCTGGTTCGTAGAGATGAGTTTAGAGCCTCAAAAATTATGGCAGCGAGGGTAAAGAATACAGAAAACATTGAAATCTTATTTAATACTGAAACTGATGAGGTTTTAGGTGATGATCAAGTGGTTACAGGTGTTCGTGTTTTTAATAATCAAACCAATGAAAAGCATGAAATTCCTGTAACAGGATTTTTTGTAGCTATTGGTCATAAACCAAATACCGATATTTTTAAAGGCTTTTTAGATTTAGATGAAACGGGATATATAATTAATGTTCCTGGGACATCTAAGACTAACATTGAAGGTGTATTTGTATCGGGTGATGCTGCAGATCATGTATATAGGCAAGCAGTTACAGCAGCAGGTACTGGATGTATGGCTGCCTTAGATGCTGAACGTTATTTAGCAGCTAAAGATTCAACGTTTGAAGTGTCAACACCAACTTATAATTAATGTAGAATTATTTATTCTTTAAAAAAAAGCCAAAGTAATTTACTTTGGCTTTTTTTATAATGTTTCTAATGAAGGGTTTATAAGGATTATTTAAACCTGTTAGCCAGACTAAATACAATTTACTTAATTTACACGTCTTATGTTTTATGTTAGTCTTATATTTATCAAAAAAGCACTATGAATATCGCAAGTAAAATATCGATTTTGTTAATTTTATTCTTTTCTACGTTACCATTTAATGCTCAAGAAAAAGATTCAACTCAATTAGAACACGCCATTTCTGGCTTAAAATTTAGGAGTATTGGACCAGCATTTATGTCTGGTAGAATAGCAGATATTGTTATAGATCCCAATAATCAAAACATTTGGTATGTAGCAGTAGGTTCTGGAGGAGTTTGGAAAACGATAAATTCTGGAACAACATGGCAACCATTAACAGATAAAGAATCTTTTTATTCAACAGGTTGCTTAACTATTGATCCAAATAATTCTAATAATATTTGGTTAGGAACTGGGGAAAATGTTGGAGGAAGGCATGTTGGTATAGGGCATGGATTATATCTTAGTAGAGATGGTGGAAAACAATGGGAAAACAAAGGGTTGAAAAATTCCGAGCATATTTCAAAAATAATAATTAATCCAAAAAACTCACAAGAAATTTGGGTAGCTGCACAAGGACCTTTATGGAGTTCAGGAGGTGATAGAGGCCTTTATAAAACAATCGATGGTGGAAATACATGGAGGTTAGTTTTGAGCGGTAATAAATGGACTGGTGTAACAGATATTTTAATTGACCCAAGAAATGAAAAAGTACTTTATGCAGCAACATGGCAAAGGCATAGAAATGTTGCTGCTTACATTGGAGGAGGAGAAGATACAGCAATTCATAAAAGTATTGATGGTGGAGAAACTTGGGAAAAACTTACAAACGGATTGCCTAAAACTAATATGGGTAAAATCGGACTTGCAATTTCTCCAATAAATCCAAATGTTATTTATGCTGCAATTGAGTTAGAGAGAAGAAAAGGTGGTGTTTTTAGATCAGAAAATCAAGGTCAAAGCTGGGTTAAAATGTCAAATACAGTTTCAGGAGGAACAGGGCCACATTATTACCAAGAACTTATTGCTTCTCCTCATGAATTCGATAAACTTTATTTAATGAATAATAGCACGCTTTATTCAACTGATGGTGGAAAAACATTTAAAACCATGAAAAAAGCTAATAAACACGGTGATGACCATAGTTTAACTTTTAAATTAAATGACCCAAATTATATGCTTATTGGTACAGATGGAGGGATATATGAATCATTTGACAAATCTGAAACATGGAGATTTGTTAATAATTTACCTATAACTCAATTCTATAAATTAGCAGTTGATGATGCAAAGCCTTTTTATAATATATATGGAGGAACTCAAGATAATAATACTCAAGGCGGACCATCAAGAACTTTAAGAAGTAATGGGATCTCTAATTCAGATTGGTACGTTTTATTGGGGGGCGATGGACATCAACCTGCTACTGAACCTGGTAACCCTAATATAGTATATGCTCAATCACAACAAGGGGAGTTACGTAGAGTTGAAAAATCAACGGGTCAGTCAGTTTATATCAAACCGCAATCAGGTATTGATGAGCCTTATGAGCGCAATAATTGGGACTCCCCAATATTGGTAAGTCATCATAGCCCAAAACGCTTATATTTTGGTTCTCAACGTGTATGGAGATCTAATAATAGAGGAGATAGTTGGAAACCAATATCAAAAGACTTAACCAAGAATGAAGAGCGACTAACTTTGCCTATTATGGGTAAACAACAGAGTTGGGATAGCGCTTGGGATGTTTATGCCATGTCTACTTATAATACTATAACTTCATTATCAGAGTCAAAATTAGATGAAAACATAATTTTTGCTGGTACAGATGATGGAATAATTCAGCGCACAAAAGATGGTGGGAATTCTTGGGTTAAAACTGAGGTTGGTTCTTTACCAAGTGTGCCATCAACAGCTTTTGTTAATGATATTAAAACAGATTTGCATGATAAAAACAAAGTTTATGTAGCACTTGACAATCATAAATTTGGAGATTATAAACCGTATTTATTAAAAAGTAATGATGGTGGTAAAAGTTGGAATAGCATAACAAATGGTATACCTAATAATAGTTTTGTTTGGAGAATTGTACAAGATCATATAAATCCTAACTTATTGTTTTTAGCTACAGAGTATGGTATTTATGTTTCATTAAATCAAGGTGATAGCTGGATGAAATTTTCTCAAGGTTTGCCTACAATCTCATTTCGTGACATAGCAATTCAAAAAAGGGAAAATGATTTAATTGTTGCATCATTTGGAAGAAGTTTTTATGTATTAGATGATTATACTCCTTTAAGAAGTATAAACCCATCTACAATAAACAAAGCACAATTGTATAAACCACGTAAAGCGTTGCAATATCAACCAATTAATGGAGGTACATCTAGTCAAGGAGCTAGTTTTTATACTGCAGAAAACCCTGATTATGGTGCGTTATTTACGTATTATATTCCTGAAAATTTTGATAACTTAAAAATCAAAAGGCAGAAAAAAGAAAAGTTATTAAACAAAGAAAATAAAAACATCCCTTTTCCAGGGTGGCAAGCTTTAAGTGATGAAAAACATCAAGACAAACCCAATGTTATATTAGTTATTAGAAATGATAAAGGGGGATTTATAACAAGAATACCTAGCGAATATAAGCGAGGCATAAATAGAGTGACCTGGAATTTAAAGCAACCTTTAGTTTCTAATTTTAATATGGAAACAATTAATACTGCTAAACCATCAAGATATATGTTTTCAAAACCTGGCATATATAATGTAACTCTATATTCAATTATAGAAGGAGAAACTATTAAATTAGGTGAAACACAAAATTTTAGTGTTGAGCGTATTAGAGAGAATGTTTTAAAAAATCCTATGTCAGATATAGAAATATCTGATTATTCAAATAACATAATTGAATTCAAAACCTCAGTTAATACCATAACTAACGATTTTAAAAAAGCATCAAAAAAATTAAAATCTTTTGATAAAATACTTAAATATGCGAATTTAACTCCTGGTAAATTAGAGAGGGAAATACATGATTTAAAAAAAGTAATGTACATTTTAGATGAAAAAATAAATGGAAACTCAGCAAAAAAAGAAATCAGAGAAAAAGAAATATTATCTATAACATCCAGAATTTCAATTGCCCAAAGAGGTTTTTCTAGAAGTACATATGGACCAACAGAAATGCATTTAGAAAATTTTGAAATTGCAAAACAATTATTTAGTAGATTAAAGCCTAAACTAGAAAGCTTCTCAAACTTAGACGTACCAAAGATTGAAAATTTGCTTAAAGAGGCTGGCGTGCCTATAATATTGGATTAATTTTGTTTATAATGATATGGAGTCACTATAAATAGGTTGACATTTTAATGAAAACACAAAAAAGCTAAAGTAAATTGATTTGGCTTTTTTGTGTTTTGTAAATAAGTTAAAAAGTATTTTCTTTGAAATCTAAAGTATTCGGGATGTGGCGCAGTCCGGTTAGCGTACATGGCTGGGGGTCATGTGGTCGCAGGTTCAAATCCTGTCATCCCGACTAAATTATATTTTTAGATTTATGTAGAAAGTTTACTTTCTTAAGTGAATTTGAAATTTTAATTTGCAAAGAGGGTTTATTAGGATTATTTAAATCCTGTCATCCCGACTAAATTTAAACAATTTATAAGCAAATCGATATTGTAAATACGGCTCCACTTTTATTTGTTTAGTTTTGATTAATTAAAAATCCTCAATTATGAAAAAATCACATTATTATAATTTGCTAAGTTTTTTATTAACCGGAATGCTTGTAATAGCTTGTAAAACAAAAGATAAAGAAGATTCAAATAAAACAGTAGCAGCAGATGTCTGGAAAGTAGATTTTCAAGATGACTTTGACACTTTTAATCTGGATAATTGGCAAGACCAACGCATTTGGGTAAACAACGAAACACATTGCTATGTGCCCGATAATGAATTTGGAACACGAGAAGTTAGCAATGGTACATTAAAATTGAAGGTTGTCAATATTGGCGAGAAAATAAGCTGTGATAATTTGGACAAGCACGGAAATCAACATCCTGATACCGAATATGTTGCTGGTCGTATTGTGTCAAAGAATAAAAAAGAATTTATTAAAGGTAAATGGACTGCAAGATTAAAATTAGGGAGTAACGGAGAACCTAGTATGTTTCCAGCTTGGTGGTTACTAGGTGCGCAAAATAACGAATCTCCTGTTCAGGAAGCTGATGAAAATATTTGTTGGCCTTTAACAGGTTCTGGAGAAATAGATATTTTTGAACATCATGGAGATCATATGAAAGATGGCTTTACAACTGGAGCCATAGTAAGTTTAGGAGCGTGTGATAAAGGTGATTGGCAAAGTAAACGCAGAAACTTTGAAGCTACTTTAAATGAATATCACACCTATTCTGTAGAATGGGAAAAAAGCGATTTGGTATACAAACTGGATGGTGAAGAAATATACAGAAATGTTGGTGAAGGCGATAAATATCCAGAACCCATGTTTGCTATTTTAAACTTCGCAAAAATTACCGACTCACCAATGTTAGGTACTGAGTGGGTTATGGAAGTGGACTGGGTAAAACATGAATATCGAAAATAATCAGATTTATTACTTTCAAATTCTAGGACTCGTGTAATTTCTAATACTATAAATAACTCATTTATTTAACCTTTTTTTGAAGCTTTGTCGTAACTGTTATTATAATCTTAGGATTTTCATATAAATAGAACTCGTACCTGAAGCTTCAATAGTAATTTTCTCTAGTCCTCAAGATATACATCACTACCAATTAGACACATTGAATGGCTAATTAGTCACTAAAAATAATAAAACAAAAACCACTCCAAACTTTTGTTAAAGCTTGAAGTGGTTTTAATATCAGTTGGTTTTGTTAATACTCTTATTGTTGTCTTACACTTCCAGAAGAGCTGTCACTTTTATCAACCTTTTCTGGGTTTCCGTAATATTTAACATCGCCGCCGCTGGTAGCTTTTGCTGTTAATTCTTTAGAGGTGTTCACTGTAATATCTGCACCGCTAGTGGCTTTTACTTGACTAGATTCTGCCATTAAATCGGCAGCTTTTATATCACTTCCGCTTGTAGCTTCAGCAATTAATTTAATTGTTTTTCCAGATAGTCTTAAATCGCTTCCACTAGTAGATTTACAATTTAATACAGAAGTGTTTACATCGAGTTTCATATCACTTCCGCTCGTGGATTTTAAATCTAAACGTTCCGAAATAATTGTATTCGTAGAATAAACGTCACTGCCACTAGTAGACACAATGCTTGATATATCTTTAAAACTAACATGTACTTTTTTTGATATAGCGCTACCAATATTTTCTTTAGTGTGAATTTTTAAAACACCATCTTCAACTTCAGTTAAGATGAGTTCTTGTAAGTTTCCATCAGCTTCAACGCTAACACTTTCGTTATCACTTTGCGTTAAGTAAACATCCAAACCTTCTGTTGCTTTAATAGCTGAAAAAGATTCGTTTATAGTTCGGTGCTCTATAACTACTTCGCCATTTCCTCTAACACCAGAGTTAAAGTTCATATCAAAGTTACACGAAAAGAGCGTTAAGCTTAATACGGTGGCTACAATAAATTTGATTAGTGTTGTCATGATTATTTGTTTTTTGATGATTAATGTGTTGTTCAAATATCTAATTATTACATGTGCTTTGATAATTTAAATACCTGAACTGTTATCTTTTAATGATGAATTGTAAGTAGAACTAATCCCGAATTTTCATCGTGATTTATGCTTGTTTATAATATCTATTACTCTGATTCTATTAGTTCAACGCCATCAGAATTAATATTCAGTTTTATCTCAACTGATTCTGCTTTAATGCCAGTCTCATCTATTTTTAGGCTACCATCTTCTGAATTAATTTCTATTCCATTATTATCAATTTTAAGTTTTGGCGTATTCACCTTTACTTTAAAATCTTCTTCAGGGCAGTCTAAGCATTCCACTTCATCATAAAGAATTTTTAAATAGTGGTTGGTATCGTCTCTTGAAACAATATTACCATCGTATGTTTTATAGTGTAAACTCTTTTCTGTACTGTTATTAAAATACGCAACAGTATTTTCTGGTAAATAAAGCACAACATCCACTTCCTGGTCACTAAATTTATTTTCAGTATTTGTAGTTAAATAAGAATCTAATAGTAAAGTATTGTTTTTAAGTTCAAAACTATAATTTATATTTTTTGCACGTTCTATGGCTTTGTCATAATCTCTACCATCAGCCCTTTTTTTAATGCCTATTCTTGCAATAGAGTCGGTAGTAGATTCTACTGTGATGTCTATATTGGATGAGTATAAAACTTTATCACCATTTTCGTTATGTGCAAGTTTAAAACTATTATGACCGTAATGCTCAGGGCTAAAGTTATCACTGCTTACCATTTTAATATTTAGGGTGTCATTAGCCATAATTGGTAATTCAGTTTTTACCATAAAACTTTCTTCAAAAGCATGTTCGCTGGCTTGTCTTACTCCAACAACGACTAATGATATAATTGAGATAAGCCATAATCCTAACAACGTGAATTTAGCTATATTGCCTATCGATTTTAAGTTGTTTATGAGAATCTTAAGACCTAAGTAAAAAAGGAAAAAGAACGGAATACCAACGGCAAAAAGCGTAAACAAGGATACTAACCAAATTGGTGTTTCACCAGCATTGGCAATCTCCATAAAGTCTAAACCTGGTATATGTATAATGTCTGCAACACCTAATGAAAACAGACCAATAATTAGCCCAATTAAAGCTGCTGCACCGATAATTATAAGTAAAACACCTATGAATTTTGCAAAGACCTTAAAGAAGAACATAATAACATCTCCTATCGTATCAAAAAAAGTTCTTGAAGACGATTTTATAGAGTTAGCGCTTTTTTTTACATCAATATTTTTCGCTGCATTAGAAACCGAGTCCGATACATTTTTTGCAACATCACCTACAGTTTCAGTTACGGTGTCAAACCCGTCTTTTATTTTTTTTTCGATGTTGCTAATATTAACAGGATCCCCTGTCATCATTATTTTTTCAGCAGTAGTTTTTGCTTCAGGCACTAAAACCCAAAGTAAAATATAAAGTAAAATACCTGTACCTGCTCCAAAAATTAAAAGTATCCAAGCTAACCGAATCCAAATGGCATCAATTCCAAAGTAATGTGATAACCCAGAGGATACACCACCTATATAAGAGTTGTCTGTATCTCTAAATAATTTCTTAGAAGCAGAAGATGTGCTTCTGTAAGATGGTTGTGGTTCATCTTCAAAAATTTCATCATCTACCAAATAATCTTCAGGTTGCCCCATTATCGAGATTACTTCATCTACCTCTTTAACTCGTATAACTTGTTTGTCGTTTTGCACGCGCTCATTAAAAAGTTCAGAAATTCGAGCTTCTATATCCGCTATAATTTCAGAACGACCTTGAGAGTCTGTAAATGAACGTTTTATAGCCTCAAGATAGCGTTGCAATTTTAAGTACGCATCTTCATCTATATGAAAAAATATACCTGCTAAATTTATGTTGACTGTTTTATTCATTTTTTTGTTGTTTTTTGGCTTGTTACTATAGTTACTGCATTGTGTAATTCACTCCAAGTCGTGTTCAATTCTTTTAAAAATAATTTACCTGTTTCGGTTAAACCATAATATTTTCTTGGCGGACCAGAGGTCGATTCTTCCCATCTGTAATTTAAAAGTCCAGCGTTTTTAAGTCGCGTAAGAAGCGGGTAAATAGTACCTTCTACAACCAGCAACTTTGCATCTTTTAAGGTGCCTAGAATTTCGGCAACATACGCATCATTGTCCTTTAAGACCGAGAGTATGCAGAATTCTAAAACGCCTTTTCGCATTTGTGCTTTTGTGTTTTCTATCTTCATAGTGTCATTCTTTTAATGTTGTGAAACTGTTCATTTTTTGATTGATTTGATTGATGATTATATTGATGAAATTTTATTATTTTTTTGACGCCTGCCTGCCTACCGGCGGGTTACAACAAGGGTCGGGCTTCCGCTGCAAGTTTTCGCTCATTCCTCGCTGTGGGCTTTACTCTGCAATCCCTAACGCAATTCAGAACGCCATTTAACTTTTGAAATTCATTATTAAGTTTATACATAGCTTATGTTTTATTTTAAAAAATTAATGGTGAATGGATATTTATACAATTTACCATCTCGTGCTTTTAAACTTGCAACAACTATTAGCGCCAATTCAATAATAAATCCAATTACAGCCAATATACCTAATGCGCCTCCTATATAGAGTAGTGGTGATGGTTTACCTATATTGATATGAAAACTTTCAAAGGCATGAAAATCTAAAAAATCAATACCATTGAAAATTTTAAAGATGAAAAATGGAATCGTCAGTGTTCCTAAAATTATAGCGTATAATAAAATACTAATTTGAAAATTGATTATTTGCTTACCATGGCTGTCTATAAATTCAGATTTATCTTTATTGGAAATCCATAATACTATAGGGCCCATAAAATTTCCAAACGGAATAAAGAATCTACTAAAGGTAGATAAGTGAATAAATGTGGCGATGTTTTTTTGGTGATTATCTATCATGATTATAAAACGTATAATAGTTTCTTATACAAATATATGTCTAAAAGAAGGTACTTTGTTACACATAGTACTATAATTAACATAATTTTAACATTTACAAGTATGAAATTATTTCATAACTTCGTGAAAATTATAATATTTAATAATGACTTTAACACCAAGAAAACTAAATACTTACACAATGTATAAGTTGCCGGCAGCTTATTTGTGTGGTGTAAGAACAAAACATATTGATAATGAAACATGTATTGTTGGAGTAACCCATAAATGGGTAAATAAAAATCCGTTTAAATCTATGTTTTGGGCAGTACAAGGTATGGCCGCGGAGTTTTCTACCGGAGCTTTAATGATAAATAAAATACAAGAATCTGGTAAACCTGTGTCTATGTTAGTAACATCTAATAATGCCACATTTACTAAAAAAGCAACAGGTAAGATTAGATTTACTTGTAATGATGGAAAAGCCACAGATGATGTTCTTGCAAAAGCGATAGCAACAGGAGAAGGACAAACTTTATGGATGCAAGCTGTTGGAGTAAATGAAGAAGGTGTTGTGGTTTCTACGTTTAATTTTCAATGGAGTGTTAAGTTGAAACAATAGACAGTTTTTATTAGACTGTCAGTTGTCAACAGTCTTAATTAGAAGTGTTCATTTTGTGCTTTGCATCATAGCGCCTTTTGGCGAAAATCACTTTTTTGCCACCGTTATCACTTCGGAATTTTAAAAATGTTGTAACAAAATCATAAATAAGTCAACATATAAACGATTAAACCTTTAAACGAATAAACTTTTTCAACATGACGGCACACGAAATTGACTACAGAATCTACGGTGAAGAAATGCAATATGTAGAAATTGAACTAGACCCGCATGAAGGCGTGGTAGCTGAAGCGGGTAGTTTTATGATGATGGACAATGGCATTAAAATGGAAACTATATTTGGCGATGGCTCTCAAAAGGATTCTGGATTTTTAGGAAAAATTTTAGGCGCTGGAAAACGGATTCTTACAGGAGAAAGTTTGTTTATGACGGCATTTTATAATGACTTAACAGGAAAACGTAATGTGTCTTTTGCATCACCTTACCCTGGGAAAATTATCCCAATAGATTTAACACGTTTTGGAGGTAAGTTTATTTGCCAAAAAGATGCATTTCTTTGCGCAGCAAAAGGCGTAAGCATTGGTGTTGAGTTTTCAAAAAAATTAGGTCGTGGGCTTTTTGGAGGCGAAGGCTTTATCATGCAAAAGCTTGAAGGAGATGGTATGGCATTTGTTCATGCGGGAGGAACCATGGCTATGAAAGAACTCAAATCAGGTGAAATTTTAAAAGTAGATACAGGATGTATTGTAGGTTTCGATCAATCTGTAGATTATGATATAGAGTTTGTTGGTGGTATAAAAAATACGGTATTTGGCGGAGAAGGTTTATTCTTTGCTAAACTGCAAGGTCCAGGAACCGTTTACATACAATCGTTGCCTTTTAGTAGACTTGCTGGTCGTGTTTTGGCTAGTGCTCCAAGGGGAGGAGGGAAAAATAAAGGAGAAGGTAGTATTCTTGGTGGTTTAGGCGATTTATTGGATGGTGATAATCGATTTTAAAATGTTAATTTCACTTAAAGTTACCAAACTTGGATAATTTTTCATTAAATTTATAGATATAACAGGAACACGCCTATAAAGAACTCTACTATTTATTCAAACCTAAAACTTTAATAAAATTATGGCAAGAGCAATGCTAGAGTATACCAAAACTGTTCTTAAAAAAGTCAGTTTTGACACAACGTTGTTTTGCAAAGAAGTACAAAAGGCATTAGAACGATTACTGCCTTACGAGATTGAAGAGCTTAAAATTTTTATTCATTCTTTGGTACAGCAAAAACCGGAATTAAATCAATGTTTAATCTATTTAAAAGTATAAAAAAAAAGCGACTTTCAGGTCGCTTTTTTAGTGTTTGCTGTTTTTTATTTTGCTAAAGGGCTTATGATTTTTACATTCTGAAATGCAATAGCACCTCGTATAATTCCAGATATAACATCTTGTAAAGCTTCAATTATATGCATCTTTAATTCACTTTTATGATAAATGATACTAACTTCTCTTGCGGGAGAAGGCTCATTAAAATAATGTAAATTTCCTTTTTCTTTGTCATTAATATCTAAGGTGTGTAAGTAGGGAAGTAGAGTCATCCCCAAACCTTCATTAGATAGTTTTATTAGCGTTTCAATACTTCCGCTTTCTAATTGAAATTGATCCTCAGAATGGCTTTTAAAAGCTTTACATAAATTAATGACGCCATCTCTAAAACAATGTCCATCTTCTAGCAATAACATATCGTTAATATCTAATTCTGATACATCTATTTTATTATTATTATGTAGTCTGTGTCCTTTGGGGATATAGCTTACAAAAGGCTCAAAATAAAGCACACGTTCCTTAATACTATCATCTTCTAATGGGGTGGCAGCAATAGCAGCATCTAAATGTCCATCTTTAATTCTAGTTATTATTTCTTCAGTCGTTAACTCTTCTATTTTAAGCTTAACTTTTGGATGCTTTTTTATAAAGCTTTTTAAAAACATAGGTAGCAACGTTGGCATAACAGTGGGTATAATACCAAGTTTAAATTCACCACCAATAAAGCCTTTTTGTTGATCTACAATATCTTGAATTCGGTAAGATTCGTTTACAATATTTCTAGCTTGGGTAACTATTTTTCTACCAATATTGGTGAGTTCAATAGGTTTTTTACTTCTATCAAAAATCTGAACTCCTAGCTGATCTTCAAGTTTTTGAATTTGCATACTTAAAGTGGGTTGAGTAACAAAGCATTTTGCCGCAGCTTTTGTGAAATTCTGGTTTTCGGCAACAGCCAAAACATAATATAATTGCGTAATAGTCATTGGTGTCAATTTAGGATATAAAAGTAAAAAAACTATCAATAAAAGTTATAGAAACACATGTTAATTATAAATTAAATTTAGTCAATAAAAAAAGGCAGCCCATGTGGACTGCCTGTATGCTAAAATATAATTTTGCTTATAAAATGATTTTTAATTCTAGATTTTCATGTTTTAATTCAAATTTTGAAGTTGCATATTGTGGAGGCCCATAGTTCATTGGGTTGTTGGACATGCCGTAAGATTCTTTAGGCATACCGTTTTCTTGAAAATCCATTCTTTTATTTTCGTTTTCATCGTGTAATGCCATAATAGCGTAAGTTCCCATTTCTACATTTTTAAAGGTTACTGTTATTTTTCCATCAATAATTTCGCTCTCTGCGTTTGCAATACCTTGACCTTTCATAAAAGTGTCTTCGGTATGAAGTCCTAAAATAATTTTACCTTTATTATTCGCTATATTTTCTATAGTTACGGTTATGGATTTTTCGTTTTCATTGTCTTGAGCGTAACTAAAGTTTACTGATAATGCTAGTGCGATGATTAATGTTAGTGTCTTCATGATATTTTGTTTTATTTGTTTGTCATGTCAAATATCGAACACTACGCAGGGTTTTAATAATCGTTATTACCGAACTGTAATTTTTATATGATGAATTGTGGTTTACTCATCTACAAAATTTTAATATCGATTTCGTTTTGTTACTTGACTTTGTAAAAAAAATTAGCTCACTTCGTTTCTGCCTGCC
>NZ_CAJQQI010000103.1 GCF_905480415.1 uncultured Algibacter sp.
GGTTCATGTTAATTTACCTAATGATAGGTTTATGAGCTCCTTAGAAATTGAGCAAAAAGCAGTTAATTTCTTTACAAAAGCAGAACGCAATTTAACTAAAATGAAAGATGTTTATTATGTGTGTGATTATACAGTTGAAGAAGGTGTTTTAAATTGTGCCAATAAAATTGGAGCAGATTTAATAATTGTGCCCACGCATGGCAGAAAAGGATTAGCACATTTCTTTGAAGGTAGTATTGGTGAAGATGTAGCAAATCATTCTACATTGCCGGTTATGACATTTAAGATTTAAATAGTTTGCCATTCCTGCAAAAACAGGAATGATAAAACTTAGTTCATTTGAATTTCAGAAAGGGACAAAACATTAAACAATTTGGCTTTAGTTTTAAAGAAACTATTCTCAATTTCTATAGCTTTTAATTTTGCGTCAATCAATTTTGATTCTCGCGAGTTCACTAGAAATAATGAGCTTTCTCCTAAAAAGAACTTACGTTCTTCTGCAGATAGCATTTTTGAATAATCATCTACTATTGTATCTGTGTAATCGTTTTGTATTATGTACGAATCCAGCTCTTGACTAATCGCATTAATCTTGTTTTTAAGACCCACTCTGGTATTCTGAATTTCAAACTTAGTGTCTTGCAATTTTATTTTTGCTAATTTTAAATCACCGCGTTCTTTTCTTAAGAATAAAGGAAAACTCATATTTACTCCGCTTTTATATGCTGAGGTACTAAATGAGCGTGAAACTTCTGGAGTTTGCGATAAAAAGTTGTATTGCAAATCAATTTGAGGTAATAAATTGTTCAGTTTTAAACGTTTTTCAATATTTAAATTTTGAAATTTATAATCTAGAGATTGTAATTTTGGGTGATTTTCAATATCGAAACTTTCAATATCCAAGTTAGAAGTATTTAAAGTTAAATCAATAGTATCAAATGTATTCGCATCAGGAATGATACGGTCTTTAATTTCAATAGGTGTGTTAGCATTCAGCCATAAATAGTTTGATAACTCTAAAGATGATTTAACAAACGTAATTCTAGACTTTTCTAAATACAGCTTTCTATTGTTTAAAGCTATACGCGCTTCTAAAGTATCAATAGCTGGTTTATCACCAACTTCAAAGCTCTTTTTAATACCAATAAAACGCATTTCGGCATTGCTTAAAAAGTCTTCATAAACTCCTTTTTCATTATATGTTTTTAACCAATTAAAATAGGTGACTGTAGCATTGTATAAAATGTTGTTAACTAATAACTGCCTGTCAACTTGCGCCTGCTTTACATACAATCTAGACTGTCTTAACATGGCCATTCGACTGTTAGTTAGTAAGCCTCTCGCAACAGGAACAGAAACACCAGCACTATATAAGCCATCTTCAGGAATAAAAGCTTGCGGGTTAAGAAAGTCTCCTGTGTTTTCTTCAAAATTTCCTTTTAACTCGACACCAAACCAGGTAGGGATTTTAAAAGAAGCATTTAGTCTGTCGTAATATTCAGTATTTTTAAATTTCTTTCTATCGTAATCAACTTCTAATTTTGGGTCAAAAGCACCACGGGCTTTCATCAGTTTTGCTTCACTTTCATTAATAATCAAGTTGGCTTGTTTCACAATAGGGTGAAACGACTTAACATAGCCTAAATATTCAGATAACGACATTACTGAAGTGCTATCTTGAGCCGAAACTAAACCACTAAAGCAGAACAAAATACTTAATATAAATGCTCTCATTATTTATCTTTTTTTGAAGCCGTTTTATTGCCTTCAGGTTGATAATAGTTAGGAGGGAAGCTGTTAATTTGTCGCCATAATTCAAACCAAATTGGTACATCTTCTAATAAGGCAATGGTTCTTGCGCCAGAACCTACTCTAATGGCTTCTGGCCAAGTATGATCGTCCTCATCTGGAGCGAGTAATACTCTATATTTGCCATTATCACTGATAAAACGTTCAATAGCAACTACTCTTGCGCCATAAGTTCCATAAGATACATTTGGCCAACCGCTAAATACTATGGCAGGCCATCCATCAAACTGAACACGTACTTTTTCGTCTATATGGAGTAATGGTAAATCAATAGGTCTTACAAAAGTTTCAACAGCTAAATCATATTTTGAAGGCATAATGCCAACTAATTCTGCTCCTTCTTTAATGGTTACCCCAATACCGCCAGTTAAAACTTTATTTATAAATCCATTTTGTGGCGCAGTGACATACAAGAGACTATTACGCTTTTTGTAATTACTATATGTGTTTTCAAGTTTGGTAACTTGTGCTTGAGTATCAAAACCGCTAGATTTCGCTGTAAACATATCGCTTTGAGTTTTTGAAATTTTATCAGTAAAAGCAGCATTCGTTCTTGATAATTCTAATCTCGCATTAATGACTTCATTTTGACTTGCTAAATATTTGTTTTCTTGCGAAATAAATTTAGCCTGAGTTGCTTGAAGTTTTAAGCGTTTTTCTTCTACATCCTTCACTGCTTTTAAACCTTCTTCCTGCAAAGTTTGAATACGATTAAATTGTGTCTCTGCAATTTTTAAATTTGTTTTTGAAGCTTCCAAATCAATACTATCACTTTTTACTTTGAGGTGCGATTGTATCAATTTGTTTTTGGTCTGTTCGAGCTTTAATTTTTGTTCATTTCGTAAAGCTGAAATTTGTCTATTCAAAGCATCAACTTTTCCACCATAAGCAGTTACAGACGATGATTTAGCTTGTATCTGATCGTTGGTTCTTTCCATGAGTCTATCATCGAAATAATCACTTTTCACTTCAGATATTCTTAAAATGGTATCACCTTTTTTTACTTCATCACCTTCTTGTACAAACCACTCTTCAATTCTTCCTGGTATTTGGGATTGAATATGTTGTGGACGCTGATTTGGTTTTAAAGTGGTTACTATGCCTTGGCCTGTTATATTTTGAGTCCAAGGTAAAAACATCACAATAAATAGAATAATAGCTGCAGCCAATAAAAACCTGTTAAAGTATTTGTAATACTGAACATTCATGATATTTTTTCCAGACTTATAATCAGCTAAGTCTATTTTTTTATTCAATTGATTATGGGATATATTGAGCATAGCTTAGTTGGTTTTAGATTTGATTTGGCCTTTTTCTAAAGTGATAATTTCGTTACATTTATCTGTCCAAACAGAACTAAAACTAACTACAACGAGTGCCCAAGGTCTGTCTTGATGTGATAAATAATCTACAATAGCTTTTGTTTCTAATCTATTAAATCTATCTAAAGCATCTTCAAGAATTAATACTTTAGGTGCTTTTAAAATAGCGCGAGCCAAAACAATTTTTTTAGATAATGAGTAAGACATTTGTTTCCCATCAGGATAAAGTACCGTGTTTAATCCTTCGGGTTGTTCTCTTATAAAAGATTTAAGACCTACGATATCAAGTACCCCATAAATATTTTCATCAGAAATATTAGAATTACCAAATGTTAGATTTTCTCTAATGGAACCTTCAAAAGGATTCTCATCAGATAAGGATAACCCTAATTGCGACCTATAAAAGTTTAAGTGTAAACTATTAATAGACATATCGTTTACATAAACATGACCCGATGTAGCTTGAATCACTCCAGAAATTAATCTTAATAAAGTAGATTTTCCAGAACCACTTTCACCTTTAATTAAAATTCTACTTTTTGAATTTATTTTTAATGAGATATCTTTTAAAATATGCTTATCTCTATTGCCGACTTCATAAGTAACATTTTCTAACTCAATACGAATACCTTTGCTGAATTGCGGTGTTTCTCCTTCTTCATTTTCTAAGTCTTTATCAACGATTTGCCCTATCTTTTCTAAGGAAGTTAGGGTGTCGTAAAATGATTCTAAGCCTAGAATTAATTTTTCAACTGAAGCAATAACTAATAATATGATGATTTCGGCAGCGACAAATTGCCCAATATTCATTTCTTGATTTAACACCAAAGCACCGCCTATTAATAATAAACTGGCCGTAACAATAACCTTAAAAGTTATCATTTGAATAAACTGGAGCATCAATACTTTAAAGTGACTTTCTCTTGCCTTTAAGTAGTTATTCACTAAATCGTCATTTTTGTTTACACCCAAACTAGTGCTCCCCGATGATTTAAAACTAATTACTGAACGGGCGATTTCCTGAATCCAGTGTGCTACTTTGTATTTGTTTTTTGATTCTTTTAAACTGGTTTCCAACCCCTTTTGTGCTGTGAATTTGAATACCACAAAAATGAGAACGAGCAGTAAAAGCCCAAATACAATAAAGAATGGATGATAAAAGGATAGCAGAATTAACGCAAATAGAATTTGTAAAACTGCGGTTGGCACATCAATTAAAATTTTTGATAAACTCTTTTGTATGGTTAATGTATCGAAAAAACGATTTGCTAATTCTGGCGGATAATAGTTCCGTAATTCTGACATTTTTATTTTTGGAAAACGATAGGCCAATTCAAAAGACGACCGAGTGAATATGCGTTGCTGTATCGTTTCAATAATTCTTAATTGCATCAATTGTAATGCTCCAGAAAAGGCGACACCTAGTGTTACTATAATCACTAATATGACCCAAGAAGTTGAGATTTGAGCACCTTGAATTAAATTAATAATCGCTTGAATTCCCAATGGGAGTGATAAAGCCACAATACCAGCAAAAATAGCATAGTAAAAAATTTGCAGGATATCTCTTTTTTCCAATTGAAGTAAACCAACTAAACGTTGCCAAGGGGTCATTTGTTCGTGTTCCATAGTTAGGATTTCAAAGTGTTAAGTACTAAGTTTTTCATGAAATTGGTTGGGGAAAGACTGTCGTTACAATCGGTAATGGACGTAAAATGGTCTTTTAAAAAGTGCTGATGTAAACTTCCTTCAAGAATGGTACTAGCAAGACTAGAAGGGAATTTATAATCTGGATTTATAGTCTTTATCATATCTCTTAAACGATGCACAATACGCTTATAGATTACGAAATAACCATCTTTGTTTTCTTGATCTACCTCTTTGGTTAAAAACGATTTAGAATTTTCGTTAACCATAATTCTATTTAAAACCACTTCATTGACATGAGAGAAATTTGAATCTTTTTTTATAGTTCTCGTAACAATTTCAATAGCCCTTTCAAGTTTATCTGCTGGATTTAAACTATGAGTTTCAAATACCAATTGATACTCAATCCATGCCCAATACCAAGATGATAAATAAAGTAGCAACTTATGTTTACTTTCAAAATAGCGATAAATAGAACTCTCGTTTGACCCAATTAAAGTACCTAGTTTTTTAAATGTAAAACTGTCAAAACCAATCTCGTCTATCAAGATAATACTGTGTTCCACAAGGCGCTTACCTAAAGCAGAAGTCTCAGGGTCTTTTACGTAGATTTTCTCTGGTACTGCAATCTTTAAATTTGAAAGTAATGAATCCATAATTAATAATATATATTGCAAATATAATAGTAATACTATTAAAATAGAAAATAAAACTATCATTTATATCAATGTGGAATCAATAAATACTATCAAATACTAGAATTAATGTGTAACTAGTTGATTTCTAAATAAAAAAGTAAAGACTAATTAATGACAATCCACTCCATTAGAAACCAACTCATAAACAGGAGCAGGAGAGAGATAAGGAATTCCAAGACCTAAACCGCGAAGAATAAATAAAGCACCAATTAGAATCACAAAAACCGGAATTGCCTTTTGTATACGTTGTCGAGCTTTGCCTTTTAAAAACTGACTAAAATAAATTGCAGTAGTCATTAACGGAATAGTACCTAATCCAAAAACGGCCATATATAAAATACCATTCAGTGCATTTCCACCGGCAATAGCGGCAAATAGTGCCATGTAAACTAAACCACACGGTAAAAAACCATTTAAAAAACCAATAGTTAAAAACGTATCCATAGTTTTTTTCTTCATGGCAGAGCCTAAAGCAGATTTAACTTTTGAAATCAGTCTATAAATAGGTTTTGAGAAATTATACTTGTTAAAAGTTTGCTGCGGAATTAAAACGACTAAAATCATTAAAACACCAATAATTATAGAGAGCTGCTGCTGAAAGCCAAAAATATAAAGACTCTTACCAATCAATCCAAAAACAAGACCTATAATGCTGTACGCTAATAATCTACCAAAATGGTAAATGGCAATTTGTGTTATTTTTTTAAACGTACTAGAGCGGTCAACTGGCAGCATAAAAGCTATGGGTCCACACATGCCTACACAGTGAAAACTCCCTAATAGCCCTAATATAAATGCCGAAACAAGCATACTAATAATTTATAGATTCTTTAAATAAATAAGATTTTCCCTTATATTGCCAATCAATTTTAATGTTCCAACGACCATCTACCAAACGTTTGTCAGGTATGAGCAAATTAGAATTAGACAATGAAATAGCAGTCTCAAAGTCTAGTTGTTTGTTAGATGGTCTATATAGGAACATATTTCCTGTAATTTCTTTGTAATTGAAAGCCTCTGGAAACTTTAAAAGCAATCCATCAGTTGTTTTTTTGTAACTAATATTAGTGTCTAAAGTCTTAGAGTTTTTCAATTTATCAATGTCCTTTTGGTATTTTAATTCATCGGCATAATAATCTTCACTTACCAAATCATGATTGTATTTATCATCCACATTCATGGTAATAACAAAGTAGAGGATGAACGATATAAATCCTGTAAATGCTAATATAATTCCAGTACCCCAATTAATTTTCATGATTTCTGTTTTTTTGTCATCCTTAACTTGTTTCAGGATCTCCTAATTTATTTTTTGGCATTCCCCTTTCGGGTCGTGCTTTCCGTTATACCTACCTGCCGGCAGGTAGGTCTTTTTTTTCGTGCCTCAAAAAAGGATGCTACTTCAATCCTTAATGCACTCATCTGCCAAAATCAGTCTCTAAGCTAAGAGCTATTTATAACTCCTAGGTCCTAAAAAATTAGCCGTAGTCGTTTCAATTAATTGGGCATTTTTATAGACACCAATTTTTATCTTATTTCTATCTCCAGACAGTACCGAATTATTTATTTCAATAAATAAAGTTCCCTGAGCAATTCCTTGACTTGGTACGACAAAATCGGTCCCAGTGGAAACCAATTTTAATACACCTTTATGAGATATTAATTTAAAATTCACATCATTAATATCCTCACTAGTTTTGTTAACTAATTTATAAGTAAATACATTGCTAATAATGTTATTATCTTTATGCTCATATAACTGACCAGGCAACCTTAATATGTTCGCTTCAACATCATTTCGTAAAAACATCATACCAATTAGCAGACCAATCATAATACTTAAAACAGCAATGTAGCCTTTAATTCTAGGAGTAAATTTAAAAAGTGTTTTCTTTTCAATATTCTCTTCGCTCGCGTAACGTATCAATCCTTTTGGAAGATTAATACTTTCCATAATATGGTCACATGTATCAATACAAGCTGTACAATTGACACATTCTAATTGCGTGCCATTTCTAATATCAATTCCTGTTGGGCAAACATTTACACATTGTAAACAATCAATACAATCACCATGTCCTAAAGCGTCTCTGTCTTCATTTTTTCTAAACTTTTTTCTACCGTTTTCCGCTTCACCACGTTTATAGTCGTAAGCGACAACAATAGATTTGGTATCTAATAAAACGCCTTGTAATCTTCCGTAAGGGCAAGCAATAATGCAAACCTGTTCTCTAAACCATGCAAAAACAAAGTAAAATACTGCTGTAAAAATTAATAGCGAGATTAAAGTGCTAACATGATTAAATGGCCCATCTGTAATGTATTTAATAAGCTTGTCACTTCCTATTAAATAAGCTAAAAATACATTCGCAATAATGAACGAAATAATAAGAAATATGAATTGTTTTAATCCTTTTTTTCTAATTTTTTCGGCATCCCATTTTTGTCTATCTAGTTTTCGTTGTTTATTTCTATCACCTTCAATCCAGTATTCAATTCTACGAAAAACCATTTCC
>NZ_CAJQQI010000104.1 GCF_905480415.1 uncultured Algibacter sp.
ATATTAAGCTTTATGGTTTCAAATCTAAAAAACATGAATAAGTTAAACTGTTTTAGTTATTAATAGTTCCCACCAATTATTAACTTTGAAGTTATAAATAATAGAACAAGATTTTCGTAGTTTATCTTTAGGGTAGTTGAAGTACGGAACTAAATAAAATATATATGACAATTTCTATAGGAAACGATCACGCTGGAACAGACTATAAATTTGCAATTAAAACATTATTAGAGTCGAAAGGAATTACTGTTAATAATTACGGTACAGATGCTAATGATAGTGTTGATTATGCAGATTTTGTGCATCCAGTAGCTGAAGATGTTGAAACTGGTAAAGCTAAATTTGGAATTTTAATTTGTGGAAGCGCTAATGGTGTAGCTATGACCGCTAATAAACACCAAAAAATACGTGCTGGTTTATGTTGGACTAATGAAATAGTGGAGTTAATAAGACAACATAATAATGCAAATGTATTATGTATTCCTGCACGATTTACTGCTATTCCACAAGCTTTAAAAATGGTTGAAACTTTTTTAAATACAGAATTTGAAGGTGGTCGTCATCAAAACAGAATAGATAAAATTCCTTTATCTTGTTAAATGAGTGATCATCATACTCATAACCACTCACATTCTCATAACGACTTAAAAGGGCGTAATCTTTTTATATCTATTTTACTCAATATTCTTATTACCGTAGCACAAGTAATAGGTGGTATATTTTCTGGTAGTTTAGCATTGTTAAGTGATGCACTTCATAATTTTAGTGATGTTATTTCATTAGTTGTAAGTTTTTTAGCAAATAAATTAGCAAAAAAACAAGCCTCTTTACACCGTACTTTTGGTTATAAACGTGCTGAAATATTAGCCGCATTTATTAATGCATCAACCTTAATAATAGTTGCTGTTTTATTAATTATTGAAGCTGTTAAAAGATTTCGAAACCCAGAAGAAATAGAATCTAATTTAGTTATTTGGTTATCTCTTTTAGGTATTATTGCTAATGGGCTAAGTGTTCTTTTATTAAAAAAAGATTCTGAAGCTAACATGAATATGAAAAGCGCTTACCTACATTTATTAACCGATATGATGGCTAGTGTTGCCGTTTTAATAGGCGGCTTATTAATGAAATATTATCAAGTTTATTGGGTAGACAGCGTCCTTACTTTTATTATTGGATTATATTTAATTTGGATGGGTTTTGATTTATTAAAAAACTCTACTAAACTACTCATGTTATTTACTCCAGACACCATTCCGATAAAAAAAATTGTAGAAGAAATTAATGGGTTTGAAACGATTAAAAACGTACATCATGTGCATGTTTGGCAATTAAATGAAGCTGAAATTCATTTAGAAGCGCATATAGATTTTAATAAGGATATTACCTTATCAGAATTTGATGTTATTTTACACGAGATAGAACATTTAGTATTTCATAAATACGATATCAATCATGTAAATATTCAACCAGAATTTGGAAAAGACGATGCTAAAGATGTTATTGTGCAAGATTAATATAAAACGTTATTCCAAGGGTTTGGAAGCGCGGGAATCTATTTATTATTTCGATAAAATATAGTTTTACTTTAATTAAAAAGATTGCCACGGCTTTTTTTAGAAAAGTCTCGCAAAGACGAAAAAATTAGTATTATGTTAAAGGTTAAAATTAAATCTTTCGAAGCGCTTACAAAGCACGAGTTGTATTATTTATTACAATTACGTAGTGAAGTATTTGTAGTGGAGCAAGATTGTGTATATCAAGATTTGGATGGAAAAGACGAAAAAGCACTTCACGTTTTAGGTTTTAAAAATGAAAAATTAGTGGCTTACACGCGTATTTTTAAACCAGGAGATTATTTTGAAGAAACTAGTATTGGCAGGGTAGTAGTTTCTAAAAATGAAAGACAATTTAAGTATGGCTACGATATTATGGAAGCCTCTATAAAAGCTATAAAATACCATTTTAAGACTTCTAAAATAAAAATTTCAGCGCAATGTTATCTTAAAAAATTCTATACAAATTTAGGATTTAAAGAAGTAGGTGAGGAGTATCTTGAAGATGGTATTCCACATACGGCCATGGTAAAAGAATAATTTTAAATTTTTTGAATTAAAGAGGTTTGGACACTGCTCAACCTGTTATTTGCTTATCTTTTTAAGGCAAAATAACCACGTAAAATTTCTCGCGAGTTTAAAACAACTTCATACCAATAACTACCACTACTTAATAATTCGCCATTAAAAGTACCATCCCAAGCTGAAGTATTATTTGGTAAAAACTTTAAAAGCTTACCGTGTCTGTTATAAATACTAATATTATTAATTAGGTTTAGCCTATCATAAACTTGCCACACATCGTTTGCACCATCATTATTTGGTGTAAAATATTTTGGTATAAAATAATCGTTGTTGTTAATTATTACTTCAAAACTACTTTCATTGCTATTGCAAGTGGTTTCATTAAAAATATAAATGGTTTGCGTACTTGTAATAACGTCTCCAGAATTTAATGACGCCCCCATTCCGTTGGTTTCAGTAAAGTAATTACCATTGTTAAGCATTGGTAATGTATAACTTGTTCCAATCACGTTTTCTAATGAATCAACAGGAATAAAATCTCTGCATTCGTCAGGTGATTCAACATAATTTGAGAACGAAGCCGGAACCCAATTTGAATGATTTCCGTTAGCATTATCAACAACAACACAATTTAAATCGGTATTTAAATTAAAATTTACACCTGTAATAGTGCTGTTACTGCTGTTATTAAGGTTTAATAAACATAATTGATTAGTGCTACAATTTACATCGGTTAAGTTGGGGTTTCTTGTAAGATCTAATTCCGTAATTTGATTATTAAAGCAGTTTAATAAGCTTAGTTGATTATTACTTAAAAGATTCAAACTTGTTAATTGGTTTTGCTCGCACGATAAATAGGATAAGTTCACATTGGTGCTAACATCTAAGGTATTCAACAAATTATTTCCGCATTGAAATCTATTTAAACTAACACTATTTGAAACATCAATGGTTGTTATTTTGTTTTGTTCACAAGCTAAATCAATCAAATTTATATTTTTAGAAAGGTTTAAACTTGTTAGCTTATTATTTTCGCAACGTAATGCGGTAAGGCTTATATTTTGGTCAACATTTAAATTTATTATTTGATTTTCAAAACACCATAAAATCTGAAGGTTTGAAAGGGGTCTTACATCAATGTTTATTAATAGATTACCAGAACAATCAAGATTTTTCAAGGCTGAAAAATCTTCAATACCAGTTAAATTAGTAATACCTCTATTTTTAATATCTAAATTAAGAATATCGCTAATATTTGAAGTAAGGACATTACCATCTAGCGGCCCCGAATCATAACCTTCGTCAATTAAAGCTTGTTCAAAATTAGCATCTGGAACAAATGTGTTTTGGCAAAGACTGTTATAATAAATAAAACAGAAACTAATTAGAATAAACTTAGTTTTGGAGCACATTAAAGTTTAATTAGCTTTGTTACCCGAATAGGTTATAAGTATTTCTACGCGTCTATCAAATTGAGGGTCGCCACCAAGGGGAAATTTTCTACGCAAACCTAAATGACGCATACGTTTTTTATCGATCCCTTTACTCGCAAAATAATCGTAAACATATTTAGCTCTAGCTTCAGATAAATTTCTTTTTTTAGTTTTTCTGTTAAGCGCGTCTCTAGAAAATTGGGTACAACACACATGCCCTTGAATGGTGAAATAAATATCATCACGTTCTAAAAGAGCCTGAGCAATAGATTCTAACGTTTTTTTAGATTCTGGTGTTACGGTTGGATATCCTGTTTTAAATAAGATATTTTTAAATAAAATTTTATCGCCTTTAGTGCTTTCTTTTATAAGATCTACAACACCTTTTTCTTTAGGTGGTTTTTCCTCTATAACTTTATCAACTTTAGGAAGCTTAGGTTTTACAATAATCTTAACTTTTCTATTTAAACCTCTTATTTTTAAAAGATTTTCTTCTTCAACTATTTTAAGAAGTATTTCTCCTTTGCCACCTACATTCGTTATTAATGTTTCGCTTATTTCATTATTAGCAAAAATGGCTTTAATAGCATCAGCTCGTTGTTGAGATAGTATTAAATTGTAAGTATCTGCGCCTCTGTCATCACAAAAACCAAATATTGAAATGGATTCAATATCAATATCGTTTAAAGTAGAAATAAATAGTAACAAACGATTTTCTTCCGTGTTTGGAACATCGTATTTATCTGTATCAAAATAAACCTCCTGTGTTAGTTCTTTTTGAGAAAAAGCAAAAACACTGCTGAAAGTAATTAATACTAATACTAATAATTTATTCATAGTAGGGCATTGAATAGGGATAAATATACTATTTTAAATCTAAAACCACGCTAGAAGGCAACGTGTACGGGGTTTAATAAACGACAACAAACGATATAAAACGGGTCTTTTGGGTTTATAATTTCAAATAACCTTGATAAGTTGTTGGCTTACTAAGTATATCTGTAGCCTTTTTTATTTCAGTATCATGTATTTCAAAATATTCATACAAACCTTCTCTATATACATAACGCTTCACGATATCTTCCGTTAACAACTCTAACAAATAATCTTTGTTTTCATCTATAACATTGGTTTTAGAGGTATTTAAATTAGAAATTAATGTATTAAAATCGCTTTCAATATTATCATTCAATTCTTCTTTTTTAGCGGTCTCAAATGCTTTTTTTAGAGCTTTTTCCGTATCAGTTTCAAAAGAAAAATTGTTGGTATTTAAATAGTTTTTAAAGTCTAAAAAATCTTTATCCGTAAGTTTCAAATCATTAATATCATCAAACGTATGATTGTAATAGTAATTTGTAGCGTAGTCAAAAATTAAATCATTATTCACAATAGCCGATGTAATTGGCGAGATTTTGCTTGACCCTACAAGGACATCAGGAAACACGCCACCGCCATCAAATACTTTTCTACCATTTTTGGTTTTAAATGGGTTGTAATTCTCTTGCTTTACTTTAACTGCTTCGCCTTTTTCGTTTCTATTCCAATAATCTAAAGACTGAATACATCTACCCGAAGGGGTGTAATATCTTGAAATAGTAATTTTTACCTGCGTTCCGTAAGTTAGTTGTTTCGGTCGCTGTACTAAGCCTTTTCCAAAACTTCTAGAACCCAGAATTACGGCGCGGTCTAGATCTTGTAGTGCACCAGAAACAATTTCACTAGCCGATGCGCTACCGCCGTCTATAAGAATAACTAAAGGGATTTCGCTATCAATAGGTTCGTTTTTTGTAATATAAGTGCGGTTATACTTTTTAACTTTTGATTTTGTGGTAACCACTAATTGCCCTTTTGGCACAAAAAGATTTACAATTTTAATGGCTTCATTAAGCAATCCGCCCGGGTTTCCGCGTAAATCTAAAACAATACGTTCTGCGCCTTGAGCTTTTAAATCACGTAAGGCGTAATTTGTTTCTGCATGGGCTTTTCTACTAAATCTACTAAGAACAATATAACCTGTTTTTTCATTTATCAATGAGAAATGAGGTACAGCTTTGATTTCAACCTCAGCACGTTTTATTGTTGCGGTTTGTGTTTTCCCTTGACGTTTGTAGGTCACCTCAACCGAAGAGTCAGAAGCACCTCTTAATAAATCCCCCGCATTATCATCATAATCTTCGACTAAAATAGCTCCGACTTTTATAATTTCATCACCCGCTTTTAAACCCGCGTTGTCTGCTGGATACCCCTTATAAGGCTCAATAACAACTAACTTATCTTTTTGTGTCTTTATCCTTGCGCCAATACCCGTATAGTCGCCTGTATTGTTAATTCTTGCAGCCTCAACATCTTGCTCGTTCATAAAGTTGGTGTATGGATCTAAATCTGCCAACATACTTTTTATGGCCGTATCCATTAAATCCCCAGGGTTGGTTTCATCCACATAATTCATGTTTAATTCTTTAAACAATGTGGTGAAAATTTCTATCTGTTTAGCAATTTCAAAAAAATCATTTTTAAAAGCTGTAGTTGTAAAAAAAACAACACATGCTAGTATTGGGATTATGATTTTCTTTCTTAGTATGTTTTTCATGTTAATTTATTTTTCTAAAACTTTGCTTGAAAACTTTTCAAAAAGTGCTTTCATTTTAGCTTCAACTTGGGAAAATGTAGGTTTATCTTTGCCAATGTACAAAATCATAAACGCATGTTGTGTTGTTAAATTGTTAAAAAAGTCAGCTTTATTTAGGCGGTAAGCCTCTCTTAACAAACGTTTTATATTGTTTCTATCTACTGCGGTTTTAAAGTTTCGCTTACTTACTGATACGCCTGTTTTTGCAATAACAGCATCATCAAAAGCTGTGCCTAAATACACTAAACGCAATGGAAACACTGAAACGGATTGCCCTTCAGTAAACAACTGATCAATCAACTTTTTACTTTTAAGCTTTTCTTTTTTAGAATAGGTAGCAGACATAAATCTATTTATGTCTACAAAAATAGGAATAACAATTAACACCTAACCGTTTCGATTTATACATGATAAAAATCATATTAAAAACGACTGAATGAGAGTAATTTAATCAATTGATAACCAATGTTAATTTTGTAGTCATGGGAAACTTAAATGTTACTAAACTCAATACTAAGAAAGATAGAGCAAATTACATTCATCATTTGTTAAACGATATAGATGCATTGGATATGATGATTGAAAATAATATGATTGAAGAGGGCCCCTTGCGTATAGGTGCGGAACAAGAGTTTTGTTTGGTTAACGATCAATTTTTACCCGAAAGTAGGTCGCTAGAATTGTTAGATGCTATTAATGACGATCATTTTACCACAGAAATAGGTAATTACAATCTAGAACTTAATTTGGACACCTTTAAGCTTGAGGATGATTGCTTTTCAAAATTACACAAGCACTTAGAAGCTTACATGAATAAAGCAAAAAGGATTGCTGCTAAAAAAGGCATTAAAATTGTCTTGACTGGTATTTTGCCATCGTTATCTATAAATAACGTAGGTGAAGAAAGTATGACTGATGTTGAGCGTTACTCGTTTTTAAATGATGCTATTAAACAAAGTCGCCGAAAAAGTTTTGACATACACATAAAGGGTGTTGATGAACTTAATTTACTGCATGATTCTGTTATGCTAGAAGGGTGTAACACGAGTTTTCAAATGCATTTACAATTAAGTCCAAAAGATTTTGTAGATAATTATAACTGGGCACAAGCTATTGCAGGACCCGTTTTAAGCGCATGTACTAATTCTCCTTTATTATTTGGAAAAGAATTATGGAGCGAAACCAGAATTGCATTATTTACACAAAGTGTAGATACCAGAGCAAACTCTTATTTATTAAATGAAAAACAGTCTAGAGTTAGTTTTGGTAATGACTGGGAAAGAGGAACTATTACTGACATTTTTAAAAACAACATTTCTAGATTTAGAAGTTTTTTAACGACACATTTTACACGCAATAGTGTTGATATGATTAAAAGGAGCGAAACACCAATGCTTAGAGCGCTTCAGTTACATAACGGCACGGTGTATCCCTGGAATAGGGTATGTTATGGTGTTTTGGAGGGGAAGCCAAATTTAAGGATTGAAAACAGATATATTCCATCTGGTCCTACAATTGCAGATGAAATTGCAAATATGATGTTTTGGGTTGGTATCATGATGGGTAAACCCAAGAATTACAAAAATATTCATGATCAATGGGATTTTAAAGATGTAAAAACAAATTTCTTTAATGCAGCTCGCTATGGTATGGGAACACAGTTTTATTGGAATGGTAAATATGTATCAAGTCACAAACTTATTTTAGACGAACTATTACCTATGGCCTATAAAGGACTGTATCGCGTTGGCATAACTCCAAAAGATGCAGAATATTATTTGAAAATTGTTAGGGATAGGGTTTGTGGGAATAATGGTTCTGAGTGGATAGTTAGAAACTACAGAGAGCTATTGAAAACACATAAACGCTATGAGGCTATGCAGATATTGACTGCTAATATGTATGATAAACAAGAAAAAGGCTACCCGGTTTCAGTTTGGGACATGCTACACCACACAGGTGATAACCCTTTTAAGGCAAAGTATGTTGTAAAGCATATTATGAGTTCAGATATTTTTTCAGTAAACAAAAATGATAGTATCGACTTGGTATTACATATTATGAAGTGGAAAAATATTCATCATATGCCCGTTATAAATGGTGGACACGAATTATTGGGTTTAATTAGCTGGAAAGATGTCGAAACTTACTTAGGCCAATCTAAACGGAAACATAATAGTGTGGAAAAGTTGATGAAGACCGAGATTATAACTACCGAGGAGTATATGACAATTGAAACCGCTAAAAAATTAATGGAAACTCATGCTATTGGCAGTTTACCCGTAGTTAAAAATAATAAGCTAATAGGCTTAGTTACACGAAATGATTTTAATGTATGATTGAGGTATATAACAAAGCATTAGATAGTAGTATAAAAGTAGACAGAATACTTGGCAAGATTGAAGGCGCTAAACCTGGGCCTACTGTTGTGTTTTTTGGAGGTATTCATGGCAATGAAACTTCGGGGGTGTTTGCTTTAAAAGATGCTTTGGCTTGTGTTAATAAGACTTATGTAAAAGGCACTATTTATGGCATCTCAGGAAATTTAAAAGCTCTAAAAAAACACATACGTTTCGTACAAGACGATTTAAATAGGTTATGGACCAAACGGCAAATTCAAAAAATAAAAGATAAAACAGTTTTAAATGAAGACGAAACAGAATTACTCGAGTTGCTTACTGTTTTAGAAGAAATATTAAAAACAAATCAACCCCCATTTTACTTTATAGATTTACATACAACCTCAAGTAAAAC
>NZ_CAJQQI010000105.1 GCF_905480415.1 uncultured Algibacter sp.
AATGAATGCCATTCATTACGCCATAAAACTTTTTAAATACGAAAAATGCGACTATTACATTATGCATGCCTATCAGGACGATATATATGCCGATGAAGATTTACTGGAAAAAGAGACTTTGGAGGAAATCACAAGGCGCACTAGTGAAAAGTCATTGAAAGAATTGGGCATTATTTTAAAAGAAATACACGAAATATCACCAAATCCCAGACATACTTATAATATCATTTCATCTAATAACATGCTTTTGGATGAGACTGATAAAATTGTAGACGACGAGAATATAGATGTTATAGTAATGGGAACTCGTGGAAAAACCAATGACAAAAAGTTAACCTTTGGTAGTCACACATTACAAGTCCTTAAATACGTGCAGTGTCCTGTATTGGCAATCCCCCAGGGTTATAAATATAAACAGCCTAAACACACGCTTTTCCCAACAAACTATTTAATACCCTATAAAAGACGGGAACTAAAATTGCTTTGTGAAATGGTTTCGCCATATCGTGCGGTAATAGATATGCTTTATATATCCAAAAGCAAAAAGCTTTCTAGGCGACAAGAAGACAATCAAACTTTTATAAAAGAAGAATTGTGTAAAAACAGTCTCAATTTTAAAACAGAAAAGAGCAAACATATAATCAATGCGATATATACATACATCAAAGAGCATGACATTGATTTGCTAGTCATGGTAAATACAAGACATTCCTTTTTAGAGAGTAATTTGTTTTTATCCATCGTCGATGAATTGAGTTTACACCTTAAAATTCCATTTTTAGCATTACAAAACATAAAACGCGATTAGTTCTAACTTAAACTAGAGAGTCATGAAAAAAATACTGTTACCTACTGATTTTTCCGAGAATTCTTGGAATGCTATAAGCTATGCTTTAAACCTTTTTAAAAATGAAACATGTACATTTTATTTGCTAAATGCATATACACCTGTCATTTATCATGTTGAATATGTTTTGGTTAATCCAGCACAATATGGATTGGGTGATGCGGTTAGGGAAAACGCTTTAAAGCAACTGGATATTTTTAAAGACAGGATGACTAAAACGTTTAAAAACCCAAAGCATACCATTGAAACAATTGCGGCGTTTAATACTTTAGTTTCAGAAGTTAAAGAACTGGTTGCAAAAAAGAAAGTTGATTACGTGATAATGGGAACCAAAGGTGCCACTGGTGCTACCGAAGTTTTATTTGGATCAAATACCGTGCATGTTTTTAAAAATTTAGACTGTCCTATTTTGGCAGTTCCCGCTGGTTTTAGTTTTGAAACACCACATGAGATTTTATTTCCAACAGACTACGAGATCGATTATAAAGACCATCACTTAAAACCCTTAATTGATATTACATCACTTTACAATACTAGAGTGAACATATTACATGTGTCTTATGGCTACGATTTGTCAGAAGACCAAGAAGCACACAAAAATATCCTGCAAAAAAGCTTCGAACATGTAGCGCATTTATTTCATAGTGTAAGTAATAAAGATGTGGCTGAAGCGATAACAGAATTTCAATTAAAGTCACGAGTAAACTTGCTGGTTATGATTAATAATAAGCACTCTTTTTTCGAAAATTTATTTTTTAAGTCGACTATAAATCAAATAGGGTTTCATTTAAATATTCCCTTTTTAGTAATTCCTGTAAAATCAATTACAGCATGAATGATCTAATAGACCAAACTATGAAAGTTGATGTCAATTAGAACGGTTTAATGCCACTTACGTTCTTTAATTATCGCAATAACAACTATAAAAAAAGAAAAGATGAGACACCATATTTTGCTTCCAACAGATTTTTCAGATAACGCTTGGAGTGCTACTGTATATGCCTTAAAACTTTATGCAGACTTCGAGTGCACATTTTATTTTTTAAATACAACGTCGATCAAAGTATCTATGCTTTCAAATCTTTCTAATAAATTATTAAATGTGATGAAGGAAGCGGCTATGAAGGAGTTGTTGGATTTAAAGGCCTTAGCAGAAAGTGGAAATGCGAATAGTAATCATGATTTTGAAATTATTTTAAGTACAGCTGATTTAAACAAGGCCATAAAACATACTATAAAAAAACATGGCATCCATCTCATCATAATGGGCACTAAAGGGGCTACTGGAGCCCAGGAATTTTTCTTTGGCAGCAATACGGTTCGCGTTATAAAAAACACAAATTGTCCTGTATTAGTTGTGCCAGAGGAATACGATTTTATTGAGCCCAAACAAATTGCTTTTCCAACAGATTATAATCGTTTTTATGATAGTAAGGAGCTTACGCCATTAACACAGTTGGCAGATTTATATGATTCTAAAATTAGGATTGTACACATTAATATCAAAGAAGAACTTAATGCTGTTCAAGAGTATAATTTAAGCGCGCTTAAAGGCTATTTAAGCAATTATGAGTCTAGTTTACACTGGATGCCCAAGTACGCTAAAAAGGCCGTGGAAATTAATGATTTTATTGAAGAATTGGGCATTGATATACTAGCGATGGTCAAGTACAAACACAGTTTTATTCAAGCCATCATAAAGGAACCTGTAATAAAAAATTTAGGGTTTCATGCTAAAATTCCGTTTTTGGTTATTCCCGAGTGAACTGATTTATATCATTGCCATCACTAGTTTGTATCGGTAAATTTAGTAATGTAACTAAGTACAAAATATAAAGGGAGTGCCTGTAGGAACTTAGTCTGAGCGCAGTCAAAGGCAATGCAGATAGCATTCTAGTAGCATACCGATCGCGCTCCATATGACACTTTTAATTTTTGTGATGTACACCAATTAAACACTTTAAAAAACAAGCTTATGAAACGCAAAATATTATTACCAACAGATTTTTCTAAAAACGCCTGGCATGCCATAACCTATGCTTTAGAGCTCTATAAAAAAGAGCCTGTTGATTTTTATATTTTGAATGTGTTTTCTGATAGAGTCGATATTCTAAGTAGTTTAATAAAAATGGAACCTGGAGGTGAAATGTATGAAACCGCAAAACTAGATTCTGAAAACGGGTTAGCCAAAGTTTTGGATATGTTAACGTTTAGAGAGTACGATAATACAAAGCATCATTTTGAAACGATTTCTAGGTTTCATAACGTTGTTGAAGCGATTACCGATATCGTAGAAGAAAAGGATATAGAGATGATCATTATGGGCACCAAAGGCAACACAGCCTCTAGAACAAACGTTTTTGGAGGTGTGGCCATAGATGTGATGGAAAAAGTAAGAAACTGTCCTGTAATCGTAGTTCCAGAGCAAGCCAAACATAACTTACCAAAAGAAATTGTATTTCCTACGAGTTATAAAACCCATGTAAAACGAAGAGAACTCAAATATTTAATCGATTTGGCTAAAAATTGTGATGCTTCCATTCGGTTTTTACATGCGGCTACAGAAGACACATTGAGCGAAAAACAACTCAGTAATAAAGCGTTACTGCAGGACTATTTTGAAAGTGTACCGCACACATTTCATACACTAAGTCATACAGAAATACCTACCGCTATTATATGCTTTATAGAAAGTAGAGATAGTGATATGGTGGCCTTTATAAATAAAAAACACGCTTTTTTTGGGAGCATATTAAGCAATCCATTAGTAAAAGAAATTGGGTACAGCTCTCATGTTCCCATATTCGTAATGCACGATTTAAGAAACTGAATATGAATTATAGTCTTTATAGAAAGACCTTTAAATTATTTTATTATGGTACAGTCAAAATTCAATCTAAAAAAAAGAAGTACAGGTGTTTGGTTAGATAAAGAAAAAGCCATCGTTGTAACCCTGGTTAATGGTGAAATTAGTGTAAACACCGTACTATCAAACATAGAATACTTTCATGTTATTGGTGGTTCGGGTACGCGACTAAAAGGAGGTCCGCAGGATGTAGTTCAAGATAGTAAATATTTAGAACGCGAAAAACTTCAGTTAAAAACATATTTTAAAACTATAGCTTCAGAAATCAAAGACTCAGATGCAATTGTACTTTTTGGTCCAGCAGAGATTAAAGACAAATTCAATAAAGCGTTAAACGCCTCTTATAAAGATTTAAGTGCTAAAGTTAAAGATGTAGTTACAGCAGATAGCATGACCAAACGTCAAGTAAAAGCTTGGGTAAAAGCCTTTTATAAAAAGGGCAGATTGTAGTTCGTATTTTTAAATGAATACCAGTTTATATGGAAACTAACACCATTGATATCATTAAATCATCGGGTGAGAAAGTGAAATTTTCATTGGATAAATTAAAGGCATCTTTAAGGCGTATTGGTGCAGATCAGCAAACGGTAAATCAAATTGTAGACAATGTAAGAGATGAGTTATATCAAGGCATTTCAACTAAAGAAATCTATAACAGGGCGTTCGCATTACTTAAAAAAAAGAAAAGTTATTTAGCATCCAAATACAAACTAAAAAAAGCGATTTATGAGCTGGGACCCACCGGTTTTCCTTTTGAACATTTTATAAGTGCCATTTTAAAATACTCCGGATATAAAACGGAAGTGGGTACAATTTTGCAAGGGCAATGTGTCACGCACGAAATTGATGTTATGGCTCATAAAAATAATAAAACTAGTGTTATAGAATGTAAATTTCATAATGAAGAAGGCCTTAAATGTAATGTCAAGGTGCCGCTATATATAAATTCACGGTATAATGATGTTAAAGCCTTTTGGAATGGGAATTCTAAAAACAGAAATACGCTCACTAAAGGGTGGGTAGTAACAAACACACGATTTACAGACGCTGCTATACAATATGGTAACTGCGTCAATTTGTATTTATTAAGCTGGGATTACCCTAAAAACGACGGTTTAAAAGAGCGTATAGACCGGTTAGGTTTATATCCCATTACCGTATCTACTTTATTAACCAATAGAGAAAAACAGTTTTTATTAAGTCGGGATGTTGTGCTTTGTAGACAATTAGTTGGCGATGCTTTTTATTTAGACCATTTGGGTGTTTCAGAGATCAGAAAAGAAAAAATATTAAAGGAAATAAAAATGTTATGTAACAATTAAACTTATGGACCCTTTTGTGAGAATAAATTTTTTAGGCGCTGCCGGTGTGGTTACAGGTTCTAAATTTCTTTTAGAAACCTCAGAAAAAAACATCTTGATAGATTGTGGTATGTTTCAGGGGTTAAAAGAATTGAGGGAACTTAATTGGAGCCCGTTACCCGTTAATGTTAAAGCTATCGATGTGGTATTACTGACGCATGGCCATTTAGATCATGTGGGCTACTTACCACGACTAGTAAAACAAGGGTTTACGGGTAAAATTCTAGGAACCGCACCAACGCTTGCTATTGCAGAAATCATATTAAAAGATAGCGCCAAAATTCATGAGGAAGAAGCCAAAAAAGCAAACAAAGAAAATTATTCCAAGCACAATCCCGCATTGCCCTTTTACACCAAATTTGAAGCTGAAAAAACCATAAAACAGTTTCAAGTAGAAATGCCTGATAAATGGATTCAACTTTCAGCGAACATAGCCTTTCGTTTTCAGTATAACGGCCATATTATTGGAGCTACTTTTATTGAATTGGATATAAACGAAAAACGATTTGTGTTTTCAGGAGATATTGGCAGAGCTAACGATTATTTATTAGACAATCCTAAGAAACCCGAATGGGCCGATTTTTTATTTATTGAAAGTACTTACGGGAATAAATTACATCCGGATGATGATATTGAAGCCATCCTTTCTCAAATGATTAGCGAAACCATTCAGAAAAAAGGAAATTTAATCATACCCAGTTTTGCTGTAGAGCGGCTTCAAACGCTTATGTATGTGCTTTGGAAACTCTATAAAAAAAATAAGATACCAAACATTCCTATTTTTATTGATAGCCCCATGGGAAATAATGTTTTAGAGGTTTTTAATCGGTTTCCAAAGTGGCATAAATTATCTCAGGCAGATTATAATGCCATGTGTAACCATATTAACATCATTCAATCGTATAAAGAAACCTGGGATACCATTGACGATACTCGATCTAAAATAATTATTGCTGGTAGCGGTATGGTTACAGGTGGTCGTGTTTTAACCTATTTACAACAACTTATTGATGTGGCATCAACCACAGTGCTTTTGGTGGGCTACCAAGCGGAAGGCACCAGAGGGAGACAATTACAAGAAGGGGTGCATGAAGTACGTTTTTTTGGCAAATACTATCCTGTAAAAGCCACGATTAAAAGTATAGAAAGCTTATCGGCACATGCCGACCAAAACGATTTATTAGATTGGATGAGTAACATTAAAAACATTCCAGAAAACGTTTATTTAATTCATGGCGAATCGACTGCTTTAGATGCGTTTCGAGTAAAAATAGAAGACACCTACAACTGGCAGGTTACCATACCAAAACTTACAGATGTAGAAAAAGTGATGATATAACCTTAAAACATATAAATTATGGAAACACTACTAGCGTATAAAAGCTTCACAGATAATAAATCTATAGAAGAGTTACAATATTCTATAGCGACGGATATCACGAGCCTTGAGAATTTAAAATTCGAACTTCAATTTTATAAAGTATTATTAGAAAAGCCCATTTTCAAACCTCAGGTCATTAACCTTTATGAAACCCTGGTTAAGTTTAAAAATGAAATACAGGCGCTCCATGAAAACAGCACAGATTTTTTACATGATTTAAGTACACATGCCAATCAAATTGGAACTAAAATTGAATGCGAAGATTTGGCTTGCGATCATTTTTTTATTAAGGAGCATGATGCCGTAAAACTCAAAATATTCAACTTTAAGGAAAAAATATTCATTTTTAAATTCAGGTTATTTCAGTATTTAGAAAGTGTTATTAACAGCTAAAAGTTAAAAAAAGGGCTCGTAATTTACTGGTCTGACTGATATATATCATTGTAAAAATCTGTTTCTGATGATATATTAGTGTCATTACATAAGTTTAACCTAAAACATAATATTATGACAACATTAATGAAAAAACGAAGACGAAACAGTTTCTTTACACCTGAAAGTCAATTACTTACTCCTTGGAGTAGTAATCTATTAAGACCTTGGGGAAATAGATTATTTGAGCCTAGTTTAACACGGTTTGACGACATTTTTGATAATGATTTCTTAGAAGAAAATAGTTTGATGCCAGCAATGAACGTGCAAGAGCATGAGGAAGATTTTGAAATTGAATTTGCAGCACCAAGCTTTAATAAAAAAGACTTTGAAGTTTTTATAGAAGAGGATGTGCTTCATGTTCGTGGTGAAAAAGAAGAAGAAGATGAGACAAAAGACGAAGATTATACACGCAAAGAGTTTAGTTATAAATCTTTTGAAAAATCTATGACACTTCCAACGACTATAGATTTAGATCAAGATGTGAAAGCAGTTTACAAAAATGGTGTTCTTAAAATTAAATTATTAAAAAAAGAAGAAGCCGTTGTAAAAGAAGTTCCTAAAAAAGTTATTGAAGTTCTATAACTTTTTATGTAGAGCAGAAAGTAATCATACCAATTTAGCTTTAAAATGGTGTATTAATAATTTGAATTATTTTTTGTTCATATCAAATATAAAATATAAGCATAGCCTTGGTTACGGTTTGATTTTATATTGAAATATGAGCGCAAAAGAAACATAATTATATGCGGTATTTTATAGCTAAAGAGGTATTAACCCTCATTAAATTGCTTTCTGCTTTTTTTCAATCTCAAAATAAATCAAAATGAAAACAACAAAAAGAAAAGTAAAAAAGTACGAAGCATGGTTAAGCCCAGAAACGATGCATAAAGGATCTCTTAATTGGCTATCTGAATTAAGGTTTGCTAAAGACGAGCAGCTGTTTTTTGATGATTTAGTAAAATCGTACACCCTTCAGCTTATAGATTCAAAACATTTTAAGGAAAGTAAAAAAATTGTCGACCAATTAAGCACACAGCAAAGGGAAACCGATGTATTAATTGATACCATAGTAAATCATGAAAAAGGACTTAACATTATGGTAGATGGTATTGATCAGCTTAAAGAAGAAAACGCGTATAAAGATGAACATGGAAAACTCATCATTCAAGTAAGTCTATTTTTAAAAAATTATAGAATTCTCAAAACAGAATTATTTACACTAATAAAAAGTATTATCAAAGAAGGAAAACAAAAACTCCTACTTCAATAAAACAGAGCACTCATGACACCTTTTAAAATCTTAGCTATTTGCTTTTTGATTTTTGGATGTTCCACAACAGAACTCGTTGAAAACTGGAAAAATCCAGATATCGAACAGTATAATCCCAAAAAAGTGTTGTTGGTAGGCATGACGGCTAACCTGGACGCTAGACAGCAATTTGAACAACAATTACAAGAAGAATACAAGGTTAGAGGTATAGAAGCGGTGATGAGTTCCACATATTTTGAACCCACTTTTACGTCCTATAAAAAAACAGAAATCGAGCTTCTGGCACTAGAAGGACAGCTTATAATGGATGGTTTTGATACCATCTTATTCACAAAAGTTATAGGTGTAGAAGATAACATTATGTACAAGTCGAATTATGACGGCTATGATAGTACCTATAGAAAGTTTAGCGAAGATTATTTAATGTATCAAGATGCTTACTATAATCCAGATTATTATGAAGATTACACGGTGTATCATACAGAAACAGCCATGTATTGTATTTGCCCTACCAAAGGCAGATCGCTTATCTGGAAAGGCTATATAGATATTATGGATCCAGAAACTATTAGTGAGACTGTAAATGATTATGTAAGACTTATGGTTGTGGTTTTAGACGAGCAACAACTTATCAATTCAGAGTTAGTAATGCCTCAAATACATGAAGAAGCTATTAAGTAATATGAGTGTTGTGGTTAATAGAGCCGTGGTTTTGCTTTTTATTTTAATGCTACCAAGTTGCGCTTCCACAAGACTCATAAATAGCTGGAAAAACCCGGAGTATGCCTTTTTTAAACCCCAAAAAATTTTAGTTGTTGGTGTTACGCCTAATTATGACGCTCGGAAAGCCTTTGAGTTTGAACTCATAACCCATTTAAATGCTAGAAACATTATAGCCTTACAAAGTGCCGTTGTTTTTGACAGCTGCTTTACAGATTCCAAACAAACCGTAAAAGATATTGAAGCCCAGGTGGATGCATTACTAGCCAATGGGTACGATACGGTTTTGGTTTCTGCGATTAAAAGTGTTAGTGCCAATACCTCTTATGGCAGCGAATCCTCAAAAACAGATTATCATTTACGGCGTTTTGCCCTGTATTATTTAGCCTATCAGGAAGCTTATTTTAAACAAGACCCGCCCGGCAGTTATAAAGTAGTCACTGTCGAAGCATCATTCTATCATCTAAATAAAGCGGCGACTACGTCTTTAATTTGGCAGGGGTCTTTCGATTTGGTAGACCCGTACCATAATAAGAAAGCTATGGAGGCCTACACTAAAAAACTAATTAAAATTCTAGAGCGCGATAAAATAATACCAAATAAACTTTAAAATAAACGTTTGTAGGGTATTTGGGCGCTGGTTTTTAAAGTGGCTACATATTCCCGTAAACCCGAGTTACAAAAGCGCCATTTAAAAATGTCTTGGCATCGAGTTGACTTTGCAGTATAACACCTTTAGGCTTCGTTTCCAGTAACCAATGTATGGCTTGCACTAATGGCGCCGCTGTGGTAGTTTGTATAGCGCGTAACATGTGTTTACCTATTTGTAGTGGCTTCATATGTTTTGCGATTTCGGCTCGGCGTAAAACACCTTTGGTGTCTTTACCTGCAACAGCAGCATACACTATAATTTGGTCGTCTTCAACATGCGGAATTTCAGCCAGCATGATGTCTTGCAATCCGGAAATGGAATCTTTGGTATTTTTTAATCCTTTTAGTTGCTGCTCAACCCAGCTATAATGGCCGGGATGCCGCAAGGTCTTATAATCCAGAGACCGCACTTTTCCGCTCAAGGCATCAGGAAGGTCTGCTGCACCACCAGAAGTAAGATCGTCTTCATAAATGATTCCGTTAATAATGATGCGACGTCTTTTCGATAGGGCAGGACGCGTTGTTTTTTTATAATCACGAATCACCACACAGTCCTTTACATATTCGGTAGCCACACCAACGGGACTCCAGGTAAACCCATAAAAATGAGGTGCTATAGCATGATTGGTAAGGGCACCCACCTTTAATTCTAGCGTATCTGCCCGATCCACTTGGTAGCGGGTGCAAAATTCTTGGAACATAATATGTGCTAAAACATCAATATAACCGGGCGCCAGGCCTGTTTGCAAAACAAAACCC
>NZ_CAJQQI010000106.1 GCF_905480415.1 uncultured Algibacter sp.
GTTCAAAATATCACCTAAAAACTTTTGGGGCAAAGTAAAAGGCTATTTTTAGTTATTAGCTCCTAACCTATCTCTTTCCATTAAATCGATAATTTTTTTGTTGTTTTTTAATCTAAAATTCCCGAATTTATAATTAAATCCAAAGACTAACATTCTATTTTCAGATTGAAATCTTGAGAAAATGTCTTGATTTAGATACTTGGTGGTCGTATTAAAATTTTGTGTATTGAATATATCCAACATTCCTATATTAAAAGAAGCCCTATTATTCCAAAACATTTTTCTTAAATTAATATCTAAACTTGATATAAAACTAGTGTCAGTTGGACCATCGTTTATTGGAGACTTGTAATTAAAAGTTAAATCTGCTACTAAGCTTTTGTCTTTTAATAAAGTGAAATAGTTTATGATGTCAGAATAAAAAGTCCATTTATCTCCGGAAAACGCCACAGTACCGCCTTCAATTGGAATGAAATTAGTTTTATAATAATACATTGATGATAAAACATATAAATTCCAAAAATCATTCAGGGATACATAAGTTGTAAAATCTAAACCATAAGAAATTGATTCATCAGTATTTGTGAATTGATATACTAATTTATTGTTGCTATTATCTTGATAAAAATATTGCAAAGTGGGGTCATTTTCGTGCCTGTAATATAATTCAAAAGTATAATCTTGGTTAAAAGTATACCCGAAAATAAATTGATCATCAATTTGAGGCTGTAAATTCGGGTCTCCTGTCATAAAAGTATTATCATTTAAAAAATATTTGAACGGATTCAATTGACTATATCTTGGGCGATAAATACGTTTGTTATAATTAAGATAGATTTCATTATTATTATTTACTCTATGTAATAAATAGAAAGAAGGAAAAAACTTCACATAATTATTATTATTAATTTGATTCACTGACAATGAATTTCCTTTAACATCCGTATACTCCAATCGAAGCCCTGTTTTTAAATTCCACTTTTTCCAATCTTTTGAGTAACTAGCGTATACTGCATAATTAGTTTCATCATACAAAAAAGTATCTGAATTCTGAAGATCCTGTTTCCTAATATCGTTTTCAAAAGTATACTGAGTTAAAATACTCTTAGAGTTTATATTTGATATTTTTCCTCCAGCTTCGAATTGCCCTGAGTCGTTTATTGGCAACTCATAGTCTAATTGCCCTGTATACAGTTTTATTTTTTGACTTGAAAATGTTTGAAACTTATTAGTTCTTATGAGTGACTCATCTGGAAACAGATAATCCGTATCCACATTCTGGAAGCTAGAAAAATCATAATTAGTATGATGCGCACTTATTAAAAGTGTTTCACCTTCTTTTTTAAATTTGTGTATATAATCTAATGTAAAAGCAAGATTAAGCGTTTCATCAACTTTTCGGTTATCTGTAATAAATGTTGAGTCTAAAACTTTATTGCTACCAAAAACATCTGTTACAGAATTTCCATTGGTTTTAGAGTTTACTCTGGGAGATATAAGCATATTTGTTGAAAACCCTAAACTATTATTTTTATCTAACTCATAATCAATATTCGCATTTATATTTTGATTTGCTGTTTCTCTAGTTCTTCTAAAATCAGTTTCCCAACTGGAGGTTACTTGATCATTGTCAATAAAATTAACAAACTCATCATTATTTCGAAAGTCCTTTCTTGGACTTATACTATAATTCAAATATGTATTGAGTTTTTTAGCTTTAAAAAAATGGCTCGTACCAAAAGCATATTTTGGAAATTGACTTCCTTGCTTATACGTACCAAAAATACTACCGTTATACCCAGCAATAATATTTTTACTAGTTATAATGTTTAAAACCGAACCGCCTTCTGCTTCATATTTAGCCGGAGGATTCGTAATTACTTCAATAGACTTAATATTACTTGCCGAAGTACCTTCCAGAAGTTGTTGTATCTCATTGGAAGATAAATGCACCCGTCTATCATTAATATAAATGGTTGGCATAGATTGCTTCACTGTAATTTTCTCATTATTTACCAAAACACCAGGCGTATGTTTTAAAACATCTAACACATTATTATTTGAAAGTGTTGAGTTTTCAACATTAAAAACTAATCTGTCAACCATTCTTTTTACAGTTGGTCTTTTGGCTACAATGGTTACGCCGTCAAGTTCTTGCACACTTTCTTTGAGAATAATGATTCCTAAATCAATATTTTGATTAAGCGCTATTGCTTTTGAATAGTCTTCAAATCCTAAAAAACTTAATGTAATTGTGTAATCGCCTTTGTTAATATTTTCAATTTTGAAAGTACCAAAATCATCAGTGATTGTCCCTTTTGTGATTTCTGAATTTGCTTTACTAACTAGCACAACATTGGCGTATGCTATAGATTTAGTGCTTGAATCATTTACAGTGCCACTAATACTAAATTCTTGCGAAAAACAAAACGAGGTATATAAAAAAATAACACAGGATAACAATTTTCTAAGCATACGCTAAATTACTGAAACAAAGTTATAATAATAAATTTTCGCCTTTAAAAAGGAAGTAATGTGGTTATTTTTTCTCACAAAAGTAATGGTTGCAGAGCAATTATATGTTTAGAATGTGAAAACAATTATTTTTTCATATTATTTTCTAATTAAAAAAATTTATTTGTAATTTGAGATTTAATAATTTGATCTAATCCATGTCGAACCAACCACTTTCGCCTTTTACTAAACAGCAGCTTTTACCACAAGAAGAAACGCTTGAAATTTATAAGAAAAAAGGAGAGTTATTCATAGGTATTCCAAAAGAAACTGCGTTTCAAGAAAAGCGTATTTGCTTAACGCCAGATGCTGTTTATGCTTTGGTAAATAATGGTCATCGGGTTTTAATAGAATCTGGTGCTGGGAATGGCGCAAATTTTAGCGATAAAGATTATAGTGAATCTGGAGCTGAAATTACAAAAGATACGGCCAAAGTATTTTCGTGCCCAATGATTTTAAAAGTGGAACCCCCTACTCTAGATCAAATAAAGCTTTTGAACCCACAAACTATTTTAATTTCTGCGTTACAGCTTAAAACTCAAACTAAGAAATATTTTGAAGCTTTAGCATCAAAAAGAATCACGGCACTAGCCTTTGAGTTTATTCGAGATACAGATGGTAGTTACCCTGCTGTAAGATCGCTAAGTGAAATTGCTGGTACGGCATCTGTATTAATCGCCTCAGAATTACTTTCTGATTCAAAAAGTGGTAATGGTTTAATGTTTGGTAATATAAGTGGTGTACCTCCAATAGAGGTTGTTATTTTAGGCGCAGGCACCGTTGGTGAATTTGCAGCGAGAAGTGCTTTAGGTCTTGGTGCTGGCGTTAAGGTATTTGATAATTCAATAACAAAATTAAGACGTATTCAATCTCAATTAGGACGCCCGCTTTTCACATCAACCATTCAACCTAAAAATTTACTGAAAGCATTAAAACGCTGCGATGTTGTTATTGGAGCCGTAAGAGGTACGAACAGAGCTCCAATTGTAGTTTCTGAAGGCTTGGTGCAGTCTATGAAAAAAGGCGCTATTATTATTGATGTTAGTATCGATATGGGTGGATGCTTTGAAACTAGTGAAGTTACATCGCACAAACATCCAACATATGTAAAGCATAATGTAGTGCATTATTGTGTTCCTAATATTCCTGCTAGATACCCACGGACAGCGACAGTTTCAATTAGTAATATTTTCACGCCTTATTTGCTTAAAATTGCAGAAGACGGTGGAATAGAAAATTCTTTAAGATTTGACAAGGGTTTAAAAAATGGATTGTATTTTTACCACGGTATTTTAACCAGTAAACCCGTTGGTGAATGGTTCGATTTAAAATACAACGATGTGAATTTGCTAATATTTTAATTGGCTTTTCATTATACCCAAAACCCTAAACACTTTAAATGACACTTATTCAACGCATTGGTTATTATCTTGGAGGTTTTTCCATAGGATTAGTCATTCTTGCTTTCTTCTTAAGTGGCAAAAAAACATCTTGTAGTTATGGTCCGGATTCTCGAGTTTTAAAAAATATTAACTCAAAACAACTCATTTATAGCCAAGATATTTCTACCTTTTTAGACAACAAAACTATTGATTCTGCGGGTATAGACTATATTCTAAAAAAAGGGGATATTAATTTTTCTAATAGTCAACCAAGGCAAGAACCCTGCAGTGTTTATGCTGTAGAGGGTATTCACAATAATAACGAGGTTACTTTAACTGTTGAAAATTGTGATAGTATAGCAACTGTTTTAAACCTTAAAATTTACAATTAAAAATGTTAAAACGACTCTTTGATGTTGTTTTCTCGGTAATTGGAATAATGCTACTCTTTCCAATCTTACTATTAATTTCTATTCTAATAAAATTAGACTCAAAAGGACCAATACTCTTTATTCAAGGTCGGGTTGGAAAAAACAATAAAGACTTTAATATATTTAAATTTAGAACCATGAGCGTGCAGTCCAATAAAAAAGGATTATTAACTCTTGGGAATAATGATTCAAGGATAACCAAAATTGGTTATGTCTTAAGGCGTTATAACATAGATGAATTTCCGCAACTTATTAATATCCTTAAAGGGGATATGAGTTTCGTTGGACCCAGACCAGAACTGCGTTATTATGTCAATTTTTATAATGATGATGATATGAAAATATTTGAAGTGCGCCCCGGTATTACAGGTTTAGCCTCTTTAAAATATAGAAACGAAGTTGAACTTTTAAAAGCGGCCAAAGACCCTGAAGCCTTTTTTATCAAAACAATTATTCCAGATAAGTTGAAATATAATAAGGCGTATATCAGTAAGCAAAATTTCTTTTTTGATCTGAAACTTATCGGACTTACTATTGTTAAAGTGATTACCAAATAGAAATACACTAAAATCTATTTTACGCCATTATATCTTATTGATAAAGACTTTATTTTCTGCGTTTTTTCTCTTTTTTAATTAACGCTAATTCTCTTCCTGTTTGTCCAGCTACCGATGTATTTTCTTCCGCGCGTCTAATCAAATAAGGCATAACATCCTTTACGGGTCCAAAGGGCACGTACTTTGCAACATTATAACCTTTATTAGCCAGATTAAAACTAATATGATCACTCATACCATATAGTTGACCAAACCAAATACGCGGGTCATTGTTGAGTAATTTTTTTTCATTCATTAAATTCATTAAAAGATAAGAACTATCTTCATTGTGGGTCCCAGCAAACAAGGACATACAATCTAAATGGTCCATCATATAATGCACTCCATTATTAAAATTCTGGTCTGTTTCAAATTTACTATCACATATAGGTGATTTATAACCTTTTTCTTCAGCTCTTTCATTTTCCTTTTCCAGATAAGCGCCACGCACCAACTTAAACCCTAGAAAATAATTTCCTTTTTTAGCTTTTTCATGTTCCTGTTCTAAGAATGCCAGCCTATCATGTCTATACATTTGTAATGTGTTGTAAACTATCGGTTTTTCTGTATTATAAATAATCATTAAATTGGTAATAAGGGCATCACAAGCATCTTGCATCCAACTTTCTTCCGCATCAATTAAAACCGCAACATCATTAGCCTTAGCTTTTTCACAAACAGCATCATAGCGTTCTAAAACTCTAGACCACTCGGCTTCCTCATTTTTGCTTAAAGCATCTCCACTACTTATTTTTTCATATAAATAATAACGTCCAAAACCACTTGGTTTAAATACTGCAATGGGTATAGCGTCAATTTCTTTTGCAAAATCAATTATTTTCAAAATTTTATCCCTGGCAGCATCAAACTCGTTTTCGCTTTCTTTGCCTTCAACAGAATAATCTAAAACAGAACTCACCCCTTTTTGATACATGTTATCTATTACAGATAAACAATCTTCTTCATTGACACCACCACAAAAATGATCAAAAACCGTAGAACGAATTAAGCCTTCAATTGGTAAATGCGCTTTAATAGCAAAATTAGTAGCAGCAGTCCCAATACGAACTAAGGGTTCTATAGAAATCATTTTAAATAAGAAATATGCACGCTCTAATTCAGAGTCTGTCTTTAATGAAAAAGCAATTTTGGTATCGTTAAAAATTAAATCTGTGTTCATGTTATAAAATTTACATAAAGATAATTATAGCTAAGTTATCATTTTATATAAAAACTTCTTAATTTCACA
>NZ_CAJQQI010000107.1 GCF_905480415.1 uncultured Algibacter sp.
ATTTAATAAACGTTCGGTATCCAAATCGCTTAGACCTGTTTTCATATCTGCATAATATTGATAGGTTTTATAAGTACTGAAGTTTGTAGTTTTATTATAATCGTAATTAACACGAATGGGGGCGCATGATACAATAATTAGAGTTAAAAAAGTAACTTTTAGAAATCGCATGAGACTGTATTTAAATTTGATGAGATCCTCACCTTAATCAGAATTAGTTCAACTAGTCAATTATAAAAAATTGAAGTCTCACTAAGTTAATAAAAAAATTATTTCAATGTTGCTTTTTTGTTCTTTTGCTGCGTTAAGGATTGAAGTGGAAATCCTTTTTGATACATTGATGAACTATTAATTATGTTTAAGATATGAATTAATAGATTGCGACGTCCTTCGTCCTTGCAATGCCGTTTTAAAAAAAAATTGCAACGTAAAGCCCGATTCTTGCTGTAACCTGCCTGCCGGCAGGCAGGCGCCCAAAATATAAACTTATTAGCTACAATATTTGCAAATTTAAAATAATATTTAGATATTTATCTAAACACCTAATTGATGAATTATTTATTTAAAGCTTTAAATGACGAAACGCGAAGGCAAATTTTAGAGTTGCTGAAAGATAAAGATATGACTGCTGGTGATATTGCGAATGCTTTTAATATTTCGAAACCGAGTATTTCGCACCATTTGGATATTTTGAAACGTGGGGATTTAGTTTCGAGTGAGAAAACGGGACAATTTATTACCTATTCGATAAATACAACCATTTTAGAAGATGTGCTTCAATGGATTATAACTTTAAAAAAATAATATCATGAATATAAAGAAGGAAATACCTTTACTAATAGTTGTTTTGATTCCGTTTGTTTATTTAGCCTATATATGGAGTTCCTTACCTGATACAGTGCCACTCCACTGGAATTACATAGGTGAAATTGATGATTGGGGAAATAAATCTTCACTAATATTTATAACCTTTTTACTTTCTGGGTTAACTTATATCTTATTTACAGTTATCCCCTTTATTGATCCTAAAAAAAGGATCCAAACGATGGGTAACAAATACCACAATTTAAAATTTTTGATGGTATTATTTATGTCTGCCTTAGCAGTGTTTATTATTTATAGCGCAAAAGAGCAATCAATTACCAACCCCTCATTTATCTATCTGGCCATAGGTTTACTGTTTATGCTTTTGGGAAATTATATGAAGATCATAAAGGCAAATTACTTTATTGGGATTAGAACGCCATGGACATTAGAGTATGAATCCATTTGGAAAAGCACGCATAAGCTAGCAAGCAAAATATGGTTTGTTGGTGGCTTAGCGATAGTGATTTCTAGTTTAACAACTAATAAAGATTTTAATGGTATTTTCTTTATTTCGGTAATCACATTATTAGCTATAATTCCTGTTGTTTATTCTTATATGGAATATAGAAAGCTAAAAAAATAAAAAATCTATTTAAGCATTCAACATCTTCCACAACACATCTTTAAGCTCTGTAATACCTTTTTGAGCAACAGATGAAATAAATAAATATGGAATAGGAAGTTCGTTATCTAACTCGATTTTCATTTCCGCCTGAAGTTCATCATCAAGCATATCGCTTTTCGAAATAGCTATGATCCGATCTTTATCAAGCATTTCTGGATTGTATCTTCGAAGTTCATCTAATAGAATATCATATTGCTTTTTGATGTCCTTAGCATCTGCAGGAATTAAAAACAACAGAATAGAGTTTCGCTCGATATGACGTAAAAAATAATGTCCAAGTCCTTTACCTTCAGCAGCACCTTCGATGATTCCAGGAATATCTGCCATTACAAAGGTTTGAAAATCACGGTATTTTACAATCCCTAAATTTGGTTTGAGTGTTGTAAATTCATAATCAGCTATTTTAGGTTTTGCCGAAGTAACAACCGATAATAATGTTGACTTTCCGGCATTAGGAAATCCTACCAATCCAACATCAGCAAGTACTTTTAACTCCATGGTTACGTACTTTTCTTCCATGGGAATTCCTGGTTGCGCGTAACGTGGTGTTTGATTAGTTGAACTTTTAAAATGCCAATTTCCTAAACCACCTTTACCGCCTTCTGCCACTATTATTTCCTCACCATCTTTGGTGATTTCAAAAAGGATATCATTAGTTTCTGTATCACGAATCACAGTACCTAATGGCACATCAACGTAAACATCTTCACCATCAGCTCCAAAACTTCTACCACTACTGCCATGTCCTCCATGTCCAGCTCTTGAGTGCTTTCTAAACTTTAAATGAAGTAGTGTCCAAAGGTTAGACTTCCCACGAACAATAACATGACCTCCACGACCACCATCTCCACCATCCGGCCCACCTTTTGTGATATACTTTTCACGATGTAAATGCACAGAGCCTTTACCTCCGTTTCCGGACGACACAAACATTTTTACGTAGTCTACAAAATTTCCTTCAGTCATGATTTCTGTCGTTCCCTCGAAGGAGGGAATCTTTTAAATTGGAGTTCTAAAATATTAAGAACTAGAACTTCAATTCCAAAGTTATAGTTCTTATTTATGAGATTCCTGTCTTCGCAGGAATGTGCATTAAAAATTATCTATCGTAGCGCTCAAACGCTCTGTGATATCATCAATACTACCAACACCATCCACTCCAAAATATTTATCTTGAGCCGTGTAGTAGTCTTTTAATATAGCCGTTTCATCGTAGTATACTTTAATTCTGTTTCTAATTACAGTTTCATCAGCATCATCTTTTCTTCCGCTAGTTTTTCCTCTTTCAAGTAAACGCTTTACTAAAACCTCATCATCAACCTCTAAAGCAATCATGGCATTAATTTGAGAATCTTTATTATCCATTAACGTGTCTAAAGCTTCAGCTTGAGCATTAGTACGTGGAAAGCCATCAAATATAAATCCCTTTGCATCCGCATTTTTTTCTACCTCAGCACTAAGCATATCAATAGTCACTTGATCTGGAACCAAACCACCTTTTTCTATGTAAGACTTCGCTAACATGCCCAAAGCGGTATCGTTTTTCATGTTATATCTAAAAACATCACCTGTAGAAATATGTACTAAATCATATTTCTCTTTTAAAAATTCTGCTTGTGTTCCTTTGCCTGCTCCCGGAGGTCCAAATAGCACTAAGTTTGTCATGTGTTGTGTTTCTTTAATTTGATAGACCTCTGGTAAATTTCTCCCTAAGCCATCATAATCTAAACCGTATCCAACTATGAATTTATCAGGGATTTCAATACCAACATAATGTAGCTTAAAGTCTTTTTTGTACGCTGTGGGTTTGTGAAAAAGCGTTGCAATTTTTAATGATTTTACATTTTCGTTTTTAAAAATCCGGTGAACCTCATGTAACGTATTCCCCGTATCAATAATATCTTCTAGAATAATTACGGTACGTCCCGTTAAATCTTGAGTTAACCCGATTAATCTCTGAATATCTTCTGTAGACTTCAGTCCTTCATAAGACGCTAATTTTATAAAAGTAACCTCGCATGTTTTTGGATACTTTTTAACAAAATCGCTAGTTAACATAAATGACCCATTTAGGATACCAATAAACAAAGGAATTTCATCTCCTACATCTTCAGCTATTTCATCAACTAAACGCTGTAAAGCATCATCAATTTCCTGAGCAGAAATAAAGGGTTTAAAATATTTATCGTGTAACTTTATCACAAGGACTAATTTTTAAAGTGGCAAAGATAATCAATAGATTAAGTAATACCCATTTTTTGATTTACGAATTAGGAACTATTTTAAGATTTAAGTGTATTTTTGCGTATCGTTATTTGGGTTTCATTAAAAGCATTTCAATGAATTACTTTTCTTCAAATTTTAAACTTGGTATTCTTGGTGGCGGCCAATTGGGTAAAATGCTGCTTTATAATACCAGAAAGTTTGACATCTTTACTTCGGTTTTAGATGCCAATGAAGAAGCTCCATGTAAAATTTCTAGTAACGAATTTCATTTGGGAGACTTGATGGGTTATGATGCTGTTTACAATTTTGGAAAACGAGTCGATGTTTTAACTATTGAAATTGAAAACGTTAATGTTGATGCTTTAGAAACTCTTGAAAAGGAAGGGGTTAAAGTTTATCCTGCTTCTAAAACACTAAGAACTATTCAAAATAAAGCAAAACAAAAACTATTTTATAGAGATAACAATATTCCTACCTCTGATTTTACACGATTTGCTTATTTATCCGAAATAGAAGACGCTATTGGCAATGGCGGTTTAGAATTTCCATTTGTATGGAAGGCTGCACAGTTTGGATATGATGGTAATGGAGTAAAGATCGTAAGAAACTTATCGGATTTGGAAGATCTACCAAAGGGTGAATGTATAGCTGAAGATTTAATTCCATTTAAAAATGAATTAGCTGTTATTGTAGCAAGAAGTGTATCTGGTGAAACAAAAACGTATCCTGTAGTAGAAATGGAATTTCACCCCGAAGCTAATCAAGTAGAGTACGTTATTTGTCCTGCTAGAATTTCTAATGAAATTGCAAAAAAGGCTGAGGAGGTTGCACTAAAAGCATCCAAAGCGTTCAATCACGTTGGGTTATTGGCTGTTGAAATGTTTCAAACAAATGATGATGAAATTTTAGTAAATGAAGTAGCACCAAGACCTCATAATTCTGGCCACCAAACTATCGAAGCAAGTTATACCTCGCAATTTGAACAACATATTAGGGCTATTTTAGATTTACCTTTAGGGCGAACAAACAGTAAAGTTGGTGGCGTTATGGTTAATCTTGTCGGTGCGGAGGGTTACACTGGAAATGTAATATATGAAAATATTGAAAATATAATGAATATGGATGGTGTAACACCCCATATTTATGGTAAAAAGCAAACACGACCCTTCAGAAAAATGGGACATGTAACCATTGTAAATGAAGATTTGAATGAAGCGAGACGTATTGCTGAAGAAGTAAAGAAAAGTATAAAAGTTATAAGCGAATAGACATGAGTAAAGTTGGCGTTATTATGGGAAGTAAAAGTGATCTTCCCGTTATGCAAGATGCTATAGACATCTTAAAAGGTTTTGATATAGAAGTTGAAGTAGATATTGTTTCGGCACATCGTACACCTGAAAAATTATTTGATTATGGCAAGCATGCGCACACCAGAGGATTTTCTGTAGTCATTGCTGGTGCTGGTGGAGCGGCACATTTACCCGGCATGATTGCTTCTTTATCACCGCTTCCAGTTATTGGTGTTCCAGTAAAAAGCAGCAACTCTATTGATGGTTGGGATTCCGTTTTATCAATTCTGCAAATGCCTGGTGGTGTTCCTGTTGCTACCGTTGCATTAAACGGGGCAAAAAATGCGGGTATTTTAGCCGCTCAAATTATTGCCACTAGTGACACATGTGTGCTAGACAAAATTTTAGCTTATAAAGAAGGATTGAAGATGAAAGTAAACGAATCCGCCAAAGATTTAAAATAAAAAAAGTCCCGAAGTTATTCAGGACTTTTTAGCTATTAACAAATAATTCTCATGAGTTAGTCACTCGTCGTATTATCGGGAGTAAAAGTATAACTAAATATACTATGCAAACATAATACATCGTGTTTTTAACATATTCTCTGAATAAATGACAAAGAAAACATTAATTACTTCATTTAACACTAAATATAATACTGCTCCTTTCAGAATAATTCAAACAGAAGATTTTCTGCCAGCTTTCAAGGAAACTATAAAAATGGCTAAAAAGGAGATTGATACTATTGTTATTAACCCTAAAAAACCTTCGTTTGAGAATACTATTGAAGCTCTGGACTTTTCTGGAGAACAACTCGATAGAATTTCTAGTATTTTTTTCAACTTAAATTCGGCTGAAACTAATGAAGCTATTCAGAAAATAGCGCAGGAGGTTTCGCCTTTATTGTCAGAATTCAGTAATGATATAACTTTAAATGAAGACTTATTTAAGCGCGTTAAAACCGTTTATTATTCTAAACCTGAATTAAATTTAACTACAGAACAAACCACATTACTAGATAAAAAATATAAAAGTTTCTCAAGAAACGGGGCGAATTTACCTAAAGACAAAAAAATACAACTTAGAGAAATTGACAAAAAATTAAGTACACTAAAACTTAAATTTGGTGAAAATGTATTAGCAGAAACTAACAAATTTGAAATGCTAATTACGGATGAATCTAATTTATCTGGACTTCCAGAAGGAACAAAAGAAGCTGCAAAACAGTTAGCAGAATCAAAAGAAAAAAAAGGCTGGCTATTTACTTTAGATTATCCTAGCTATATTCCATTTATAACTTACGCAGACAATCGCGATTTGCGTAAAAAACTGTCTTTAGCTGCTGGAGCAAAAGCATTTAAAGGTGATGCATTAGACAATCAAAATAATGTGCTTCAAATTGCTATACTTAGATATGAACGAGCTAATTTGTTAGGTTATAAAACGCATGCGCATTTTGTTTTAGAAGAGCGCATGGCAGAAACGCCTGAAACAGTTCTAAAATTTTCAAATGATTTATTAGAAAAAGCAAAACCAGCGGCTGAACGAGAGTATAAAAAGCTCGAAAACTTCGCGAAAGACCTAGATAATATTGATCAATTACAAAAATGGGATGGCGCCTATTATTCCGAAAAATTAAAACAAAAACTATTTAGTCTAGATGACGAATTACTAAAACCATACTTCAAATTAGAAAACGTTATTAACGGTGCATTTACCATCGCTAATAAATTGTTCGACTTAAACTTTGAAGAAATTGATACGATTGACAAATACCATGAAGATGTTTTAACTTATAAAGTTACAGACTCAAAAGGTGATTTTATTTCTATTTTTTATGCAGATTTTTTTCCGCGATCAGGAAAACGTAATGGTGCTTGGATGACCTCCTACAAACCACAATACATTAAAAATAAAGAAAATAGCAGACCACATATTTCTATTGTTTGCAACTTCACAAAACCTACAAAAACAAAGCCATCTCTTTTAACTTTTAATGAAGTTACAACATTGTTTCATGAATTCGGACATGCTCTGCATGGTATGTTAGCCAACACCACATACCCTAGTTTATCTGGCACAAGTGTGTTCTGGGATTTTGTAGAGTTACCAAGTCAGGTTATGGAAAATTGGTGTTATGAGAAGGAAGCTTTAGAATTATTTGCAACGCATTACGAAACTGGAGAAGTGATTCCTATGGAATTAGTTGAAAAAATAAAAGATTCTGCTACATTTCATGAAGGGATGCAAACGTTACGCCAATTAAGTCTTGGTTTATTAGATATGAGTTGGCATAGTCAGGATCCAACAAGTATAAAATCGGTAAAAACGTATGAAGATGACGTATTTAAAAACACATCTCTATATCCGAAAACAAAAGAAACCTGCATGAGTACTTCCTTTTCTCATATATTTCAAGGTGGATATTCCTCTGGTTATTATAGTTACAAATGGGCAGAAGTATTAGATGCTGATGCTTTTGAATATTTCAAACAAGAGGGTATCTTTAATAAAAGGGTTGCTGATAAATTTAAAAACCATGTTTTAAGCCAAGGCGGAACTGAAAACCCCATGACACTGTACAAACGTTTTAGAGGCCAAAAACCCCAGCCTGAAGCTTTACTAAGACGTGCAGGATTAATTTAAAACAGTAAGGGTTTTCGAAAATTGAAATTGAAGATGCTTCATTAAGAATTGCTCAATTAGTATTATATATGGAAATAAACTAAGCATTACAAATTCATTTTTTTAGTTTATTTTTGAAATTAAGAAAAACAATTGCTAAATAATGTCTAACCATCAAATTAATCCCAATAAGTGGATCGATTTATATTCAGATTACCTCTTTAATTATACGATATCTCGCGTTAGTGATAGAGAAATTGCACAAGATTTGGTGCAAGACACTTTTTTAGCGGGTTTAAAATCTATGAAAAACTTCAAAGGAGAAGCTAGTGAGCGCACATGGCTTATTTCTATTTTAAAGCGAAAAATTATAGATTATTACCGAAAGATAAATTCGAATAAAGGAAAAGCTGAAGTTAGAATAAATTACAACGACTCTGAAAGTGAAGGTGACTGGTTAGAGGAACGCGTTGCAGACCCATTTGATAAAAATGCTGAAGACACTTTGCAGAACAGTGAACTAGGAGACGCAATACATAACTGTCTAGAAAAATTACCAAAAAAGCAAGCTGATGTTTTTAAAATGAAAACTATTCTTGGTTATGAGACTGAAGTTATTTGTAATGAATTAAATATTACGGCGTCTAATTTGTGGGTAATCATTCATAGAGCGCGAACAGGTATGGCAGATTGCTTAAAACAAAATTGGTTTTAATTATGAGTAAAATGAAGGTTATGATTCCTTGTGATGAAGCGAATCTCGTTTGTGACAAAACACAATATAAGGAAGCTACTTTATGGGAAAAAATAAAGCTAAATATTCATTTAATTTATTGTAAAGTCTGCAGAAAGTATTCTAAAAACAATAAAACCCTGTCTAAAACAATAAAAAAATCCAATATTGAGTGTCTAGACAAGACGTGCAAAGACACTATGAAGAAAGACTTCGAAAAAGTATTGAAAGAGGTTTCTAATTAAAAGCTAGTAATATAATTAGCCACAATATTGGCAATCCTTCCACCCAAAAAGAACTGTAATATTTGTTTTGTTCTATTTTAGAATAAAGTAAAAAAAGTAATGTAACTAGCAAAACTACAAGCAGCACTATAATTCCATTTACAGTTATCTCATCTTTAAAAAATTCTAATAAAAATACGGATAAAATTAAGGCTACACCTATTATTTTCGTTTGCTTTACTCCTATTTTTTGTGGTATGGTTGAGAGCTTTAAGTTGTCAAACTTTAAATCTCGTATTTCAAAAGGCAGCATTAAAAGTATGACAAAAATATACCGCTGCACACCAGTTATTAATACATCCGCACTTATTGGTAGCTCATGACTTAATAGGGGCAAAAAAACCGTAACTCCTGTCCAAACAGCTGCTATAACATAAACTTTAAGTCCACCAATACTTCTTAGATTATTCTGTTTATCAATAAAAATTCGTTTTGGCAAAAATGGAATTGCATAGAAAAATGTAATCCCTCCAAATATGACGATATAAACTAACATCAAAGAAGGTAGTTTTAAGCCATAATAACCCATCAAAACAAAGCTTATCAAAGAAAATATTTGAATAACTTTCAACCAACGTGCCAAACTTCTATGATGAAATTTTGCAATTCCAAAATACTTCACAAAGTTATAGCCGGTAATGGTAGCGTAAAACACGAAATAAAGTATGTCTTCATCATACTGAATATCATACTCAACTAGAGTGATGTAGGTAAGCCCATAAACAGCTAAAGCGACATGAATACTACTGTTGATGTAAAAATTAAAAAATTGTTTCAAAAAGGTCATAAAACAAAAGTAACTAAAGTGTTGATAACGTATATGAATAGTTAAAAACTTTCCATTTTGCTCAATAAAACACATTAAATATTACGTATTTTTGCGAATTATATAATTAAATCCTGCTTAATGAATACGAATGCTTTCGCTTTACGTCACATTGGTCCTAGAGAAGAAGACCAAAAACTTATGTTAGAAACTTTAGGTTTAGACTCCTTAGCTCAGTTAATTTCTGAAACTATTCCTGATGATATTCGTTTAAAAAACGGTTTAAATTTGGAGGAGCCAATGACGGAATATGAGTATTTATTACATATTCATGATTTGTCTAAAAAAAATAAAGCTCGCAAAACTTATATAGGTTTAGGCTACCACCCCACTATTATGCCTGCTGTTATTCAAAGAAATATTCTTGAAAACCCAGGTTGGTATACGGCTTACACACCTTACCAAGCTGAAATAGCCCAAGGAAGGTTAGAAGCATTATTGAATTTTCAAACCATGGTCATAGACCTTACCGGAATGGAAATTGCAAACGCCTCGTTACTTGACGAGAGTACAGCAGCAGCAGAAGCGATGAGTTTACTTTTTGCAGTACGCGAACGCGATCAGAAAAAAGCAGGAATAAATAAGTTTTTTGTTTCTGAAAACATATTACCACAAACTTTATCTTTATTACAGACAAGATCAACGCCTATTGGTATTGAATTAGTCATTGGAAAAGAAGAAGCATTTGATTTCTCAGAAGAATTTTTCGGAGCTATTTTACAATACCCTGGAAAAGATGGTCAAATTACCAATATAAAATCATTTATTAACCAAGCCAATAACGCTAGAATTAAAGTGGCTGTTGCAGCCGATATTTTAAGCTTAGTGAAGTTAGAAGCGCCAGGTAAATTTGGAGCTGATGTGGTTGTAGGAACCACACAACGTTTTGGAATCCCAATGGGTTATGGAGGCCCTCATGCCGCATATTTTGCAACCAAAAAAGCTTATAAACGAGACTTACCTGGTCGAATTATTGGGGTTACTAAAGATGCAAATGGTAACCGCGCACTGCGTATGGCTCTACAAACTCGCGAGCAACATATTAAAAGAGATAAAGCTACGTCTAACATTTGTACTGCTCAAGTACTATTAGCAGTAATGGCTAGCACATATGCGGTCTATCATGGTCCTCAAGGTTTGAAATTTATAGCTAATAACGTTCATAACAAAACAGCCACCTTAGCTAAAGCACTTGAAGCGTTAGGATACGAGCAGGTTAACACCTCTTATTTTGACACACTGCAAGTGAAAACTAAGGCAAAAAAGATTAAGAAAGTTGCTACTGAAAAGAAAGTAAATCTGTATTATCCAGATAAACGCACAGTAACCATTTCAGTAAATGAAACGACATCAATAAGAGACATTAATTATTTGATTTCAATTTTTGCTGAAGCGGCAAAGAAAGAAACTATTATAATTTCTTCAGTTGAACAAGCCAATAATATTTCAGAACTTATTCAAAGACAATCTCATTTCTTAACTGAACCTGTTTTTAACACCTATCATTCTGAAACAGAATTAATGCGCTATATCAAAACTTTAGAACGTAAAGATTTAGCCTTAAATCATTCTATGATTGCATTAGGATCGTGTACAATGAAATTAAATGCGGCGTCTGAAATGCTACCATTGAGTTGGTTTAAGTGGGGCAACATACACCCTTTTGTGCCTTTAAAACAAGCCAAAGGATATTTAACATTTTTAAAAGAGCTAGAAGATCAATTAACAGAAATCACAGGTTTTGCCGCGACATCATTACAACCAAATTCTGGAGCTCAAGGCGAGTTTGCAGGCCTTATGGTTATAAAAGCGTACCACGAATCTCGTGATGACCATCATAGAAACATTTGTTTAATTCCTTCATCTGCGCATGGCACAAATCCTGCGAGTGCTATTATGGCGGGCATGAAGGTTGTTGTTACCAAATCAACTGAAGAGGGTAATATCGATGTTGATGATTTACGCGAAAAGGCAGAATTACATAAAAACAATCTTTCAGCTTTGATGGTTACCTACCCATCTACTCATGGTGTTTACGAATCTGCAATCAAAGAAATTACACAAATCATTCATGATAACGGCGGACAAGTATATATGGACGGAGCAAACATGAACGCCCAGGTTGGCTTGACTAATCCCGGGAATATTGGTGCTGACGTTTGCCACCTCAACTTACATAAAACTTTTGCTATACCTCATGGCGGCGGAGGTCCTGGCGTTGGTCCTATTTGTGTTGCAGAACAACTTGTACCATTCTTACCTGGAAATCCTTTAGTTAAAACTGGAGGAGACAAGGCTATCACTGCAATTTCCGCAGCACCTTTCGGTTCTGCTTTAGCATGTCTTATTTCGTATGGGTATATAAAAATGCTTGGAGCTCAGGGCTTAACGGAATCTACTAAAATCGCCATTTTAAATGCTAATTATATAAAACATCGTCTTGAAGGAAGTTTTGAAACCTTATATTCTGGTGAACGTGGTCGTGCAGCACATGAAATGATTATAGATTGCAGACCTTTTAAAGTTCATGGTATTGAAGTTACAGATATAGCAAAACGCTTAATGGATTATGGATTCCACGCTCCAACAGTTTCATTCCCCGTTGCTGGTACTATGATGATTGAGCCTACAGAAAGTGAAAGCAAAGCCGAAATGGATCGTTTTTGCGATGCCATGATTTCCATTAAAAAAGAAATAGATAGCCTATTAAAAGAAGATGATAATAACGTCTTAAAAAACGCACCTCATACTTTAGACATGATCACTGCTAACGAATGGTATTTCCCATATTCTCGTGAAAAAGCTGCATTTCCATTAGACTATGTAAGGAATAACAAGTTTTGGCCAAGTGTAAGGCGTGTTGATGATGCCTACGGAGACAGAAATTTAATTTGTTCCTGTGCGCCTATAGAAGACTATATGGAAGCCTAAAATCAGGCTTTGAACATCGTAAAATTCTTTTAAAGTGAGTTTTAATTCATTTAAATAAAATTATTTTGCTTGAAAGAAAAAAATTATAATAATTTTCATATTTATGAACATTAAAATTACAGGTAGAGGAAGCTATATCCCAGCAAATATTGAAAAAAACGAAGACTTCTACAATCATGAATTTCTAAATAGTGATGGATCTTCAATAAAAGCACCTAACGAAGTTATTGTAAAGAAGTTTAAAGCAATTACGGGTATTGACGAACGTCGTTATGCTAAAAAGCATTTAAACACATCTGATTTAGCTTCATTTGCAGCTGAAAAAGCTATAGAAAATGCAAAAATTGATCGTGAAGAATTAGATTATATTATAGTTGCTCATAATTACGGCAATGTTAGCCATGATAGTATTCAAAGTGATACCGTACCAAGTATTGCTACAAGGGTTAAACATCTTCTTAGGATTAAGAATCCAAAATGTGTTGGATATGATTTACTTTTTGGATGTCCTGGTTGGGTTGAAGGAGTTATACAAGCCAATGCATTTATAAAATCTGGAATTGCAAAAAAATGTTTAGTAATTGGTGCTGAAACATTGTCTCGTATTTTAGATCCTCATGATAGAGATTCTATGATTTATAGTGATGGTGCTGGTGCTGTAATTATTGAATCTACAGATGATGAAGGGGGTATTATTGCCCATGAGTCTGCAACGCACGCTTTCGATGAAGCACATTTCATATACTTCGGTGAAACTAACAGCCAAGATTCTGAAGACGACCGTCGTTACATAAAAATGTATGGGCGAAAAATTTATGAATTCGCATTAACCAACGTTCCTTTGGCTATGAAATCTTGTCTTGATAAAAGCGGTGTTAATATTTCTGATGTAAAAAAAATATTAATACATCAAGCTAATGAAAAAATGGATGAAGCTATTGTAAAACGTTTTTACCAGCTTTACAACATGGAAATGCCAGAAAATATTATGCCAATGAGTATCGGTAAATTAGGGAATTCTAGTGTGGCAACTATTCCTACTTTATATGATATCATTTTAAATGGCAATATGGAAAATCAAGAAATAAATAAAGGAGACGTTATTATTTTTGCAAGTGTTGGTGCTGGTATGAATATCAATGCTATTGTTTACAAACAATAATAATGTACGAGAAAACTTTTCCGAATAAACGTTTCAAAAAAACTATTGAGTTTTTAGAAAAACATGTTTCAAATACTGAATCTATTCTAGATTTAGGTGTTGTGAATCCGTTTACTAAAATCATGCAAGAACGCGGATATTCAATAGAAAATACTCAAGGCGAAGATTTAGATACAGACACTTCCACAATTGAAAATTCTGACGCTAATATCGTAACTGCTTTCGAAATATTTGAACACTTGCTCTCCCCCTTCACGGTTTTAAAATCTATAAAATCAAATAGATTAGTTGCTAGCATACCTCTTAAATTATGGTTTTCTTCAGCATATAGAAGCAAAACAGATATACTCGATAGACACTATCATGAGTTTGAAGACTGGCAGTTTGATTGGTTATTAGAAAAAGCAGGATGGAAAATTATTGATCGCGAAAAATGGACCAACCCAACAAAAAAAATTGGGATTCGTCCAATTTTAAGATGGTTTACCCCAAGATATTATATTGTTTACGCTGAAAAAGTTTAATTTAGAGTTTTAAACTTTCAAAATCAATTGAACTTTTCCATTATCATTCCCGCCCACAACGAAGCTGATTCAATTGGTCTCACACTTTATTCTTTGACTAATCAAACTATAAAACCAAAGCAAATTATTGTAGTTAATGATAATTCAACTGACACCACTCAATCTGTCGTAGAAAGTTATGCTCAAAAGCACTCTTTTATTTCTCTGATCCATAATAAATCGTCCAACCAACATTTACCAGGTTCGAAAATTATAAATGCATTTTATAAAGGTTATGAAACTTTAGATGATGACTATGATGTGATTTGTAAGTTTGATGCCGACTTAATTTTTGCTAACAACTATCTTGAACAATTAGCGCATCATTTTAAAAACAATGACAAACTAGGTATGGTTTCAGGGTTTTGCTATATCGAAAAAAATGGCGAATGGGTTTTAGAAAATTTAACTAGAAAAGACCATATTCGCGGTGCATTAAAAGCTTATAGAAAAGACTGTTTTCTTGAAATTGGAAAATTAAAACCCTCAATGGGCTGGGACACAGTTGATGAATTGCTAGCTCAATATTACGGCTGGCATATTCTAACAGATGAATCGTTACACGTTAAACACTTAAAGCCTACAGGAATAAGTTATAACAAAGCCTCAAAATATTTACAGGGTGAAGCTATGTATAAAATGCGTTATGGTTTTTTAATCACAATAATTTCAGCTCTAAAATTGGCTCATAAAAAAGGAAGCTTCTTTTTATTTAAAGATTATATGTCTGGTTATTTTAAAGCAAAAAAAGAAAAAATTGATTTTTTAGTATCTGAAGAAGAAGGCAAATTTATTAGGACCCTCCGTTGGAAAGGAATACTTAAAAAGTTTAGTTAAAACTCCAACCTTTATAACTACTTGAAGCTTCTAATTTATCTTCAAGAACATCCTCTAGTTCAGGAAAAAAATCAATTCCAGTAAGAGCTTCTACTTCATCCACTGAAACCACAAATTCATACAATGGTTTACTAGATTTTTTATGCGGTATTAAAAATGCAATTATTTTAGTTTTGCCAGTATTATTATCAATCAAAACTTTATAAAACTGGTTGGGAACCGAAACATCTTCCGTTCCAATAGTATTCATTTCCCCTTTTAAAACGCCTCCTGTTACCACAAAAATTCCATCATATTTCCTTGCCCAATAACGTGCTTTCTGCTCTAAAGTATTCCAAATTCCAGCATTAAACCGATGTTCTTGAGGACTTATGTTACTGGTTAAAAATGTTTCGTCATGCGCCTCTTTCGTATATCTCCTATCCCCTGCCGGACATAAATGACCACGATCATATCCAGAATTCTTATAGTTTCTCCAACTAGCAGCACCTGTTTTTACTGTTTTATCAATTTCAAAATAGGGGCGTTTATGATTGGTATTTGAAAGATGTGATTTCTTCAATTCGTATGCCACCCACTCAGCTTGTTCATGGATTTCACTATAGGACAATGAATACCCATCATGATGTACAATCTGCCCCGTTGTGCTTGTTGGTAAAAAATACTCGTTAGTCTGGTCTTTAGTTTCCATTCCATCAGCAACAATTTCAGCTTTTTCTTCTTCACCTAAAAAGTGTTCATATGTATAAACACCCAAAATAATAACTAAAGCCAGAATAGAATATAAAGTTCGTTTACTCATTAATCCAAAACAAATTCTAAGGGCTGTCCTATAGCTCCATTCGGGAAACTGATTCCTAAAAGCGCCGACATGGTTGGTGCGATATCGGTTATTTCCGTTTTTCGCAAGGTCTGTCCGTGCTTAATGCCTTTACCAAAGAATAAAAGCGGCACATGAGTATCGTAATTTAAACCGCTCCCATGAGTAGAGCCTGTTTTACCATATGAAATATATGCTGGATCTTCAATTATTAAAACATCTCCAGAACGTTTTTGGTTGAAACCTTTTTGTAATAAATTCTCCACTCCATCTGCAAAATGCACTGTACTCATTGTGGATGCTGAATACGCTTTATAAACATTTTTATAGGTAATAATTTCGTTAACTATAGCTTCTTGGACATCATCAAGATCTAAATCCAATGCTTTTATTTTTTCTCTGTTTAAAAATATTTGATTATTACTTATATTTTCAATTAAACCCTCGGTTTCAAAAGCATTTTTCATAAATACACTTAATTTCGTTTTTAAAGAAACATTGTTTAAATAACCAGCAGGGATTTTAACACTTTTTAAATATGATGGGACATTAATAGCTCCATGATCTGATGTTAGAAAAACGGTGTAATTACCTTTTCCAACTTCCGAGTCTAAAACCTTTAAAATATGTTCTAAATCTTTATCTAATCGAATGTAAGTGTCTTCAATTTCTTTTGAGTTTACTCCAAAATTATGACCAATATAATCGGTGCTTGAAAAACTAACTGTTAAAACATCAGTAATATTATCTTTCCCTAGTTGCTCATTTTTAATGGCTTCAATAGCAAAATCTGCAACAATACTATTGCCATAAGGACTCACTTTTAAAATATCAAACCCTGCATTTTGTTGAGATAATTTTTTCAAATCATAAGGAAATGTTGCCGTTTCTTTTCCTTTAAAACCACCTTCAAAAGTATTCAAATCAGAGCCACTTTCAGTGTAAGTAGAAATATCATATAATGTATTCCAGTCTTTCAAATATGATTCTGCAATTTTAGATGCATTAAAACTTTTTACCCATTTTGGTAAATCTTTCATGTAGTACGTACTTGATATAAAATTACCTTCATCTTTGCCTCTAAACCAATAGGCCGCATTTGCAGAATGACCAGCGGGTAAAATGGCACCTCTATCTTTAATTGAAATACCAATACTTTTCCCTTTTGATTGAGTAAACAATCTGTTTTCATCAGCAAAAGTTGTCGTTTTCATTCTATGTGGAGACATGCGTTCTAAATCGGAATCTGTGCCGACGGCTAAAACAGAATAATCTCCAGCACAATAAACCATATTTTTGGTTTCCTTATCATACCAATCATTAGCAATAACACCATGATATTTTGGCGTAGTCCCTGTGAATACAGAAGCATGCCCTGGCCCTGTTTTAGTTGGAATATAATTAAAATGATTGTTTTTACAATTAAATCCTTCTCTCATCATACGTTTAAAACCACCTTCTCCATATTTACTATAAAACCGAGTTAAGTAGTCATAACGCATTTGATCTACCACAATACCAACGACTAGTTTTGGATTATTATTAATAATTGTATTATTTTCTGAAGGTATTTGATTTTGAGCTTTACATGAAAAGCATGCTATAAAAATAAAAGACAGGTAAAGTATATTTTTCATAATTTGTTTAAATTTCTATTTCAAAAATACGCTTTTTAAGACATCATAATTTAAATTTAAAGTTAAATTGGTGTAAGTTTTTTTTACTTTAGCAACTACAAATTTATATATGACATACCTCCATAATATAGGCGCCTATTTTTTAATGATTGCTGAAATGTTTCGCAAACCAACAAAATGGTCCGTTATGAAGCAATTGATTCTTAAAGATGTAGATGACTTAATTATTGGCTCTCTTGGTATTGTTGCATTTATATCCTTTTTTGTTGGAGGTGTCGTTACCATTCAAACAGCTCTAAATATTAACAACCCTCTAATACCAAAATATTTAGTAGGTTTTGCCACAAGACAATCTATTATATTAGAGTTTGCACCTACGTTCATGTCTATTATTATGGCAGGAAAAGTGGGTTCGTTTATAACTTCTAGCATTGGTACGATGCGGGTAACAGAGCAAATTGACGCATTGGAAGTCATGGGTATTAACGCACTAAATTACTTAGTTTTTCCTAAGTTTATTTCTATGTTATTATACCCTTTCATAATTTCTATTGCCATGTTTTTAGGAATTCTTGGCGGAATGGCTGCCTGTGTTTATGGTGGCTTTAGTACACTTGAAGATTATATTGTTGGTATTCAAACCGATTTTGAAACGTTTCATGTTGTATATGCTTTTATTAAAACCTTTGCATTTGCATTTCTTCTAGCCACCATACCATCATTTCATGGCTTTTACATGAAAGGTGGCGCTTTAGAAGTTGGAAAAGCGAGTACAACCTCTTTTGTATGGACTAGTGTAGCTATTATTGTTTTAAACTATTTCCTAACCCAGATGTTATTAAGCTAATGATTGAAGTTAAAAATTTACATAAGTCGTTTGGTGGCGTAGAAGTTTTAAAAGGAATTAGTACAACTTTTGAAAAAGGCAAAACCAATCTTATTATAGGACAAAGTGGTTCTGGAAAAACTGTTTTTTTAAAATGTCTATTAGGCTTATTTGATTACGAAGAAGGTACAATAGCCTACGATGGTAAAATATTTTCACAGCTTACCGAAGCCGAAAAACGGAATATGCGCGCCAAGATTGGCATGGTATTCCAAGGGAGCGCTTTATTTGACTCTATGACTATCGCACAAAATGTGATGTTTCCACTCAAAATGTTTACCAAACAAAGTAAAAGCGAAATGGAAGACCGTGTAGATTTTGTTTTAAAACGTGTTAATTTAGATGATGCTCATAATAAAATGCCAAGTGAGGCCTCTGGAGGCATGCAAAAACGCGTTGCAATAGCACGCGCCATAGTGAATAACCCTAAGTATTTATTTTGTGATGAACCCAACTCTGGCTTAGATCCAAAAACAGCCATCGTTATAGATAACCTTATTCAAGAAATAACAGATGAATATCAAATTACTACGGTGGTAAATTCACATGATATGAACTCGGTTATGGAAATTGGCGAAAAAATTGTATTCTTAAAAAATGGATTAAAAGCATGGGAAGGATCGAATAAAACCATATTCAAGACAGACAATGAAGTCGTTACAGATTTTGTTTATTCTTCCAACCTATTTAAAAAAGTACGCAAAATGTATATTGATGATAATGAGTAACTTAATTCCTCTTTACTCGTATTTTTTCAGTCTTTAGTTCTCGTTTTAACCACAATAACAATTCGCCTTCTTTAACACCAACAATACTGTCATTTAATGAAGATTTCCATTTCACATTAGCAACGTTCAATGTGTCTACTTTTATAAAATCCTGTGATTCTAGCATTTTGGCAAAACCAAAATATTCTAAATCATTAAACCTAATTTTAGCATCTTTAGCCAAAGTAGAAAAGGCTATCCCACCTGAAACATTTTGAGCTTCTAATTGTTGGTTAAGTCCCGAAATATTTTCTTGTAATTTGCTTATTTCGTTGTGCAATCCAGAGATGATATTATCTTTTTTATCAAGTTCCATAATTGCCCTATCATAGGCTTCAGAGATTTTATCAAAACTTCTATTCTTATTCCCACTTATATCTAAATAAAAATCGCTAATCTTAGCATAACCTTTTAATTCATTACGCAAATCGGTTTCCGTAGCTTCAGCAATTTCACCATTAAAGTAAAGTGTGATTTTTTTGTCGGCTGTATTTATTGTTCCTTTTTGAAACCAAAGTTCATTATTTGATCTTACTTCATCAGCGATAAAGCTATTATAATCGTTCTCAAAACCACTGTTTTTCAACACCCTTAAAAAGGTAATAGTAGGATAAATCATTACCAAAATAGCTACCAACGCAGCAAATCTTGATATACGTCTTCTTTTAGCAGAATTGGCATATTTAAGCATTGGAAATCTAAGAACTTTGAGCACAATAAAAGTTGCTAAAGCAATAAATATGGTGTTGATAGTAAATAAATTCATTGCTCCTAAAAAATAAGACCAATTGCCATCTGCTAAACCATATCCAGCTGTACATAATGGTGGCATTAACGCTGTAGCAATAGCCACACCAAAAATTACGGAGGCAATGGTTCCTTTTTTAGTACGTGCTATGATTAATGCCAAACCACCGAAAAAGGCAATTAGTACATCACGAATATCAGGTTTTACACGACCCAATAATTCTGAAGTTTCCTGATTTCCAAGAGGAAAAAATTTAAAAAACAAATACGCCGTTAATAAACTTAGAACAATCATTATCGCTAAGTTAATTAGCGATTTTTTTAAGGTATCAATATCATTAATTGCAATGGACATTCCAATCCCTAATATTGGCCCCATTAATGGCGAAATTAACATAGCTCCAATTACTACAGCAGTAGAATCCGCATTTAATCCTATTGAAGCTACAAAAATAGAACATATTAAAATCCAAGCCGTTGCACCTTTAAAAGAAATATCTCCTTTTATCGCAGCTATGGTTGCATCCCTGTCAGTATCATCTCTAAAGTCTAAAAGCTCACTTAAAAACGTCCTAACACTTACAAATAAGCCTTTAGCATCTTGTTTTACAGCTTCCTTTTTTTCTTCTACAGCTTTATCCTTATCTAATTGCTGTTGTTGCTCTTCCTCAGAAAAATTGAATTTACTTTCGTTACTCATAATTAACCATATTGTTCTCCAAATTTATCCTTAACCTGTTGGAGCGTTTTCTTGATATCTTGTTCTTTTGACTTAGGAAAGATAAGCAAAACTTCTTCTTTATCAACAACAATATAATCTTGTAAACCATCAATAACAACAATTTTATCATTTTCGGTTCTTATCATATTCCCAGATGAATCTTCCGCTAAAGTTCTTGCATTCACGACAGCATTATTAGATTCATCCTTATCTAATTTATCATATAAACTGCCCCAAGTACCTAAATCATTCCAATCAAATTCCGCAGCAATTACACAAACATTACTTGATTTTTCCATAATCGCATAATCCACGGAAATGTTTTCTGCCTTAGGGTAATTATCTCGAATAAAATCATCTTCAAAATCGGTATTGTAAACGGCAATTCCATTTTCAAATACATCATATAGTTCAGGTTGATTATTTTGAAACGCTTCAACTACACTTTTTACACTCCACATAAAAATTCCAGCATTCCATAAAAAATTCCCTTGTGCAATAAATTCTTTGGCTGTATTGTAGTCTGGTTTTTCTCTAAACTGATTTACAGATTTTATGGCTTCCACAGAAGACTTATCGTATTCAATATAACCGTAACCTGTGTTTGGAAATGTTGGTTGTATTCCCAGAGTCATTAAAGTGTTATTTTCAGCACAAAAATCGAAGGCTTGCTGAACATTTTTTGAAAATGTTTTCTCATCCTCAATCCAATGATCACTTGGAGCCACAATCATAAGGGCATCTGGATTTTCCTTCTGAATCTTTAAGGACGCATATAAAATACAAGGTGCAGTGTTACGCATTGCAGGCTCTAAAACCACCTGGCGTTGTTCAACTTCTGGCAATTGTTCTAAAACCAAATCATTATAACGCTCATTAGTCAAAATGAAAATATTTTCTTTTGGAATCAAGTCTGCTAAACGGTGAAATGTTTTTTGTATTAAGGTATCACCAGTTCCAAGCATATCATGAAACTGCTTTGGGAAATCTTCGGTACTAACTGGCCAAAATCTAGATCCTACGCCTCCAGCCATTAATATGGCATAATAGTTTTTATTCATTTTTTTAATTTATCAATTCTACTTCTGCATTAGGATTAAAGAGATATATCTTTCCTGTTTTAAGTTCTAGACATTGATAACGCTTAACACGCTTTTCTCCCATTTTAAATATTTTCCCATTGTACAATTTAAAAGTACACCCTAAAGGTACTTCAAAAATAAAGGTTTTATTATTTGGTTCATCGAATTGCTTTAAAGCTAAGGCCAATTGGACATCTGTATCGCTAGATGCTTTTGGGTTTATAAAATGTTTAGCTAATAAAGGCAATATATTATTTGGAAAAATTTCTGGATTTAAAAAAGGCAACATTAAATGTTGAAAAGTGCGTTTCCATTCTAGACCATGTGGTTTTATAAATTTACCATAAGCCTTATAGGCCTCAAAATGGGCGATTTCATGAATTAATGTAATTAAAAAACGGTATGTATTTAAATTCGAATTTATGGTTATTTGATGCTTTCCATTTGGTAAGCTCCTGTAATCACCATGACGTGTTTTACGTTCGTTTTTAATTTTAATCAATAAATTATCCTGTTCTAAAAGGCTTAAAACTGATGCTAGGGCATTTATTGGAATGTATTCTTTAAGCTGGTTTTGCATTACAGCTAAAATAGAAGAATTCTTGAAAAGACAAACTGAACTTGCGTAACTTTCTTAGAAAAAAAATATAACTTGGTTTAACTATCATAACATCCCCAAAAGCTTATCCATACTATCAAATGTAGTGTTAGCTTCTGATTGTAATTCATTATTGTAATCGTGCTCAGTATACCCATAAACATCAAAACCTCCTAATTTAGCTGCTCTTATACCAGAAATACTGTCTTCAATTACTAAACATTCATTTGGTTTAAAACCCATAGTTTCTGCCGCCCACAAAAATATATCGGGTTCTGGTTTCCATTTTTGAATAGCATAGCAACTAAAAATGTTACTTTCAAAAAAAGGCAATAAACCTGTAATTTCAAGGTTCAATCTAATTTTATTTTCTGGTCCGCTAGACGCGACGCAAAAAGGAATCGTTAAATTTTCAATAACATCTTGTATACCTTTAATTGGCTGAATCTTTTCTCGAAAAGCCTCAAATGTATTTATGCGATAGTCTGTCTCAAAATTAATAGGAAGTGGTTTGTTAATGCGTTTCGAAATGAATTCCATACACCGGTTAAATGCCTTTCCTTTTAAACTAATTAAAGATTCTTCAACATTCATATTAGCTCCTAAATAATTCGCCATATCCACCAAAACTCCAATAGCTATGGATTCACTATCGATTAAAACGCCATCGCAATCGAAAATAATACACTTGTATTTACTCATAAATTATGGCGTAGAATTAGAAACCTGCAACAATTTTCCGTTGTAATATTTATTCCCATTTAAAGAAAAATCAAAGATATATTCTGCCATTTCTAATGCTGTAGTTGGTGCTTGATACCCCGGAAAAGCCTCTTCTAGCATTTCGGTTTGTACAGCTCCTAAAGCCAATACATTAAATGAAATACCCGATTCTTTATATTCCTCGGCTAGTAATTCTGTTAATGTTATTACTGCGGCCTTACTTGAACTATAAGCTGCTAAACCTGGGAACTTCATACTACCCTGAACGCCTCCCATAGAACTTATAGTTACTACATGACTTTCCTTTTTCATGAATGGTAATACCACTCTTGTTAATTCTGAAACACCAAAAACATTGGTTTTATAAACGTGTTCAAAATCTTCTAAATTAGTTTCTGCAAATGGCTTATTTAGTAGTGTACCTGCATTGTTGATTAAAACATCTACTTGACTCCACTCTTTCTTAATGAAGTCCTCAACATTCTTATAAGCATTAGAATCACCCAAATCGAATGAAAACGCGGTGACATTATCTAAATCTAAACTTTGAATAGGTTTTTCATTCCGCGAAAGTGCTAAAACGTTATGACCTCCATTAGCAAATAATTTCACTAACTCAAAACCAATACCTCTACTAGTCCCTGTAATTATAATATTTTTACTCATAGTTCATTTTTATTTCCTTTTCAGGAGTATTAATCATCCCTTCTAAGGCCGGAATCATTTTATTCATAAAGCTAGTCATGTGATTAAAATCCATTTTATCCGCTTCATCGTCTACATGATGGTAATAATCAAAATTAGTGAAATCGAAAGTAGAAATAGCATGTGCAGGTATACCAAATTGGTTGTAAAATGGAAAATTATCAGAACGTTTAAACAATTCATATGATTTGGCTTGCGGCAAAAACCCAACAATTTCAGTATTGGTATAAGTATTTAGCTTTTTAGCCATGTTAGATAAATCATGACCCGATATATATGCCATAATTTCATTTTCAGCTCTAGGTACGCCAATCATTTCAAAATTAATCATGGTATAAAGATCTAGATTAGCATTCTTGAGGCGTTCTGATAAATGACCAGAGCCTTTCAATCCCATTTCTTCAGCAGAAAATAAGGTAAATAGAATGCTTCGTTTATTGTTTTTAGTTTTTGAAAAGTATTTTGCCCATTCTAAAACTGCCACGGTGCCAGATGCATCATCATTAGCTCCGTTTGCAATACTATCTCCATCAACTGTTTTTGCCCTTCCTATATGATCGTAGTGCGCACCAAGAATAACAAACTCGTTTTTTAAATCTGAATCGTTGCCTTCTATAAAACCAACCACATTATAGCCAATAACGTCTTTTACATTAAAACTATCTCTATAGGTTTCGAAATAAGGTTTGATATTATTTTCTTTGAATAGGTTTTCAATATAAATGGCAGCTTTTTCAATACCCTTGCTTCCTGTGCTTCTACCTTCTAATTCATCTAAAGCCAAATATTCTAAACTAGATTTTACCTGGTCTTTAGTTATTTCAATTGTTTTAACACTTTTTTCAATTGTAGATTTACAACCCAGAATAATTATAAAAATAAGGGCATAAAAAAATTTATTCATACAAGATTTAATTTGAGTTTAAAGATAAAAAACTCTCAGTAACCATTCTACTTTTTATTATTGTTTAAATAACAACCATTGAAAGCCTCACTAACTTCTTGCGTAACCCGTTAAAAATCATTAACTTGGTTAAAACAAACAACTATGCCAATATATTTGGATCTCCATGAAATGCCTGATGGCGTTACAGCAGAACATGTCGCAGAAATGCATCAAGCTGATTTAAAAATTGAACATGAATTTAATTGTCGTGGGTTAACATATTGGTGTGACGAAAAAAGGCAAACAGCCTTCTGTTTGATAGAAGCTCCGAACAAACAAGCCCTTAAAGATTTACATGCTAAGGCTCATGGAGATGTACCTCTGCGCATAATTGAAGTAGACAACACCATAGTAGAATCGTTTTTGGGTAGGATAGAAGACCCGGAAAAATCTCAAAATACTAAGCTAAATATTATAAATGACCCTGCTTTTAGAGTTTTAATGGTAATAGAAACGAGTAATTATTTAAATCGGCTGGAAGGAAATCAATTTACCATCTTTGCTCAAAAATTTCATAACAATGTATCTAAAACCTTAAAAAAATTTAACGGTCGTGTCGTAAAAAAAGATAACAACACATATTTAGCTTCCTTTAAATCTGTCACCGATGCGGTTTTATGTGCTTTAAAAATTCAGTTTCATTTCAAATATGTTACTCCAAAAGCCGACCCTTCTACACGTAAACTAAATATTGCTTTAAGCTCTGGTATTCCGATAACTAACAAAGAAAATATTTTTGAAGAGGCTATTACGCTAGCCACACGTATGTGCGATATTGTTAAGGAACAACTGGTAATTACTACAGAGGTAAAATTATTATACGAGAGCGAAAATAGAAATGCTGCGATTGATAATAAAATGATTAAAATATTGAAACCTAATGAAGAAAAGTTTCTAACGCAGTTAATTGATTTTGTAGGACAGGTATGGGACAAACCCAACTTTCATGTGAATGACTTTAGCAATGCTCTAGGTTTTAGTAAATCACAACTTTATAGAAAACTGACTAAATTAACAGGGCAATCACCAAATAAATTTTTAAAAGAATTTAGATTACACAAAGCTCTAGAGTTGTTACATAAACAAAATGGTAATATTTCGGAAATAGCTTTTGAAACAGGATTTAATAGCGCCGCTTATTTCTCAAAATGTTTTCTTGATAAATACGGTATCCTCCCTTCAAAATATATTCAACAGCATATCCTTTAAGGTGTGTTTTCGATAAAATCATAAATGATTCAAAATTCTACTTTTTTGAATTAAATTTAGAAGTGCGTTCCTTTTACTATATATAGATTTGGAATATAACCAAAACTATAACATTATGAGTAAAACACTTTTTGAACGATTAGGTGGTAGAAATGGCATCTCTATGATTGTTGATGATACGGTAGAAAATCACATGAATAATTCTGCTGTAAATGCGAGATTTCTTCCTTTTAAAGAAAAACCAGAACAATTAGCTATTATAAAAAACCATACAGTTGATTTTTTTAGTGCTGGCAGTGGTGGACCAAATAATTACAAAGGAAAAGATATGGTAACGGCACATACCGGTATGAATATCAGTCATGCAGAATATATGCATGTAATGAATGATATTTTTATGGCTCTCGATAAAAATAATATTGATGAAGATTCTAAAAAAGATGTGCTTTCAATCCTATGGTCCTTAAAAGGCATGATGATTAGCAAATAACCAACCAAAATTTAATTTAACATGAAAAATCCAGTCAAAGATTTAAACCCTGAATTAATTGAAGCATTTACTCTACAGATAAGAGGTGAAATTATTTTACCAACAAACAAAGAATATAACGAAACTCGAAAAGTATATAACGGTATGATTAATAAACATCCCGGAATGTTTGTTATGTGTGTTGATGTTGCAGATGTTATGTCTGCTGTAAACTTTGGAAGAGAAAATAATTTATTGATTGCTATTAGAGGAGGTGGGCACAATGGAGGCGGATTAGGATTATGCGATGACGGTTTAGTCATTGATTTATCAGGTATTAAATTTATTCGTGTAGACACCTCTAACAATACAGTGCGCGTTGGCGGAGGTAATCTTTGGGGTGAAGTCGATCATGCAACGCATCCTTTTGGATTAGCTGTTCCTGCAGGTATAATTTCAACTACAGGTGTTGGCGGACTAACATTGGGTGGTGGCGTTGGTCATTTATCTCGAAAATACGGCTTGACGATTGACAATCTTTTAGAAGCGGATATGGTTCTAGCAGATGGCTCTTTTGTAACCGTAAATGCTAACCAAAACTCTGATTTATTTTGGGCCATTCGTGGTGGAGGTGGAAACTTTGGTATTGTTACGTCGTTTAAATTTCAAGCTCATAAAGTTAAAAATGTGATTGGAGGCCCCACGTTATGGCCTATAGAAAGGACTGAAGAAATCATAGAATGGTATCATAAGTTCATTAATAATGCACCTGATGAATTAAATGGATTTATTGCTACTATGGTTATTCCCGGACCTCCTTTTCCTGATTTTTTACATGGAAACAAGTATTGCGGTATTGTATGGTGTTATACTGGTAATCAACAAGAATTCGACAAATTAATAAAGCCTGCTATGGATTTAGAGCCCATTTTTGCTCACGTAGGTGAAATGCCCTATCCATCAATTCAAACTTTATTTGACGGATTGATGCCTCATGGATTACAATGGTATTGGAGAGCTGATTTTTTTAATGAACTAGGCCCTGAAGTTAGAGCTAAACATTTAAATTTTGGATCTAAAATACCAACGCCTCTTTCTCAAATGCACTTATACCCAATTAGTGGAGCAGCCAGCAGAGTTGGAGCTACAGACACGCCCTGGGCGTATCGCGATGCTAAATATGCAGGCGTGATAGTAGGTGTTGACCCAGATCCAGTAAATGCAGATAAAATTACCAGTTGGTGTAAAGATTACTGGGAAGCATTACATCCCTACTCTTCTGGTGGTGCCTATTCTAACTTTATGATGGATGAAGGACAAGAACGCGTAAAGGCGAGTTACAAACAAAATTATGATCGCTTATCAAAAATAAAGAGAATGTACGATCCGAATAATTTATTTCGGGTTAATCAGAATATTAAACCCTAACATTAACATTATGAAAGCTATATTTAATAATTTCAAAATAAAAAAAGGATATATAATACTCCTGTTTTTATTACCAACATTATGCCTTGCTCAAAGCCAAAATGAATCGACTCAAGAGCAATCAGAACTCAAAACATTCCAAGACAACGACTTGGTTTGGCTTCCAGCACCATCTTTTTTACCACGTTGCACATTTACAGTGGTGCATGGCGATATGAGTCAGCCTAATTTAGATGTCTTTTTTAAAGTTCCTGAAAACACAAAAGTACCCAAACATTGGCACCATTCTCAAGAACGCATGATCTTAATCTCAGGTGAAATGGAAGTCCAATACGAAGGTGAACCTTCGCAACTCATGAAAACGGGTTCTTACGCTTATGGTCCTGCCAAAAAACCACATTTAGCTAAATGTCTTGACAAGGGACCTTGTGTTCTATTTATTGCACTTGTAGAGCCTTTTGACGCCTTTCCAATTACAATAAAAAACTGACCCTATCTAAGTACCTCAAAAACAGAAAAGCCACTGCATTTTTGCAGTGGCTTTTCTTTAGTATTTTATTAATTACCTATACCAGCATAGTCACAGGGTTCTCAATATAGCCTTTTAATGTTTGAAGGAATTGAGCACCTGTTGCGCCATCAACCGTTCTATGGTCGCAGGCTAATGATAATTTCATGGTATTACCCACGACTATTTGACCATTTTTAACAACTGGTTTTTCAACAATATTTCCAACAGAAAGTATTGCAGAATTTGGTTGATTTATAATCGATGTAAATGTATCGATACCAAACATCCCTAAGTTAGAAACTGTAAAGGTACTTCCTTGCATTTCGTCTGGTGTTAACTTTTTGTTTCTTGCTTTTCCTGCGAGGTCTTTTACAGCAGCACCTATTTGAGGTAGTGTTTGCTCATTAGCAAATCTTACTACAGGCACAACTAAACCATCAGGAACTGCAACAGCCACTCCAATATGCACGTGATTATTCAAACGCATTTTATCTGCAAACCATTGCGAGTTTACTTGCGGGTGTTCTTTTAAAGCCAATGCACATGCTTTAACAATAATATCGTTATAAGAAATCTTAGTATCTGGAATCGAGTTAAATTGAGCACGGAACGCCATAGCATTTTCCATATCAAACTCAACACTTAAATAATAATGAGGCGCCGAAAACTTAGAGTTAGTTAATGCTTTTGCAATAGCTTTACGCATTTGCGAATTATCAATATCATCAAAGTCTTCTTGTCCTGAAGGAACAAATTTACCTACTGCAGCTGCTACTCCTGCTGCTGCTGGTTCGTAATTTTCTATATCACGTTTTATAATACGTCCATTTTCTCCAGAACCTTGAACTTTCACCAAATTGATACCTTTTTCCTCAGCCAACTTTTTAGCAAGTGGTGACACATATAAGCGTCCGTTTTGAGTTACTGCCGTTGGTGCTGGAACACTCGTTTTTGGAGTTGAAGTTGGTGCAGCTTTTGGCACATCCTTATTAGCTGCAACTTTCGGTGCCTCCTCTTTTTTAGCTGGTTCTGATGTTGCAGAGAAACTAGAAGCAACTCCTGAAACATCGGTACCTGCAGGACCAATAATAGCTAAAAGAGCATCAACTTTAGCTGACTCACCTTCTTTTAATCCTATTTCTAATAACGTACCAGATTGGAATGATTCAAATTCCATAGTTGCTTTATCTGTTTCTATTTCTGCTAAAATATCGCCTTCTTCAACCGTATCTCCAACGTTCTTTAACCAAGTCGCAACAGTTCCTTCTTCCATAGTGTCACTTAAACGCGGCATAGTAACCACTATAACACCTTCTGGTAAATCTTGAGAAACGTCTTTTTTAGACGCTTCGACTGCACTAGGAGTAACGTTTTCGTTCTTTTCTTCTTCTTTCGCTTCCGCGGAAGCGTTACCACCTCCATTTAACAAACCAGAAATGTCTTCTCCTTCATCACCAATAATTGCTAAAAGCTCATCTACTTTTGTAGTTTCGCCTTCTTGAACGCCAATATGAAGCAATGTGCCTTCATTAAAAGATTCGAACTCCATTGTGGCTTTATCAGTTTCTATTTCAGCTAAAATATCACCTTCCTCAATTTTATCTCCTACTTTTTTTAACCAAGCAGCAACGGTTCCTTCTTCCATTGTATCGCTTAAACGCGGCATGTTTACTACTATTGCCATATCTTATATTTTGTGTTGAATAAATGGATAATCTTCTTGCTCGTAAACCATATCGTAAAGCTGTTGCTTTTCTGGGTATGGAGATTCGTCTGCGAATTTTTCACATTCTGCCACAAGCGCTTTTACGCGTTTATCAATTACTTTAATATCATCTTCAGTAGCATATTTCTTATCAAGAATAACATCTTTTACTTGTGTAATAGGGTCTATCTTCTTGTATTCTTGAACCTCATCTTTCGTTCTGTAATGCTGAGCATCACTCATTGAGTGCCCTCGATATCGATACGTTTTTAATTCTAAAAATGTTGGCCCACCACCTTTACGTGCCCTTTGAATGGCTTCATCAAAAGCTTCAGCAACTTTAATTGGATTCATACCATCAACTGGACCGCATGGCATATCGTAACCTAAACCTAATTTCCATATTTCAGTATGGTTTGCAGTTCGCTCTACAGAAGTACCCATAGCATAGCCATTGTTTTCACAAACAAACACAACTGGTAAATTCCAAAGCATAGCCAAGTTAAATGTTTCATGTAATGATCCTTGACGTGCAGCACCATCTCCAAAACAACAGATAGTTACACCATCAACATCGTGATATTTATCACCAAATGCAATTCCTGCTCCTAAAGGGATTTGACCTCCTACAATTCCATGACCGCCATAGAATCTAAACTCTTTAGAGAAAATATGCATAGACCCTCCCATACCTTTGGAAGTTCCTGTCACTTTTCCATATAATTCTGCCATAACACGTTTAGGATCTACACCCATACCTATGGGTTGAACGTGATTACGATAAGCAGTAATCATTTTATCCTTAGTCAAATCCATAGCATGTAAAGCACCTGCTAAAACTGCTTCTTGACCATTATATAAATGAAGAAAACCTCTTACTTTTTGTTGAATGTAGACGGCAGCAAGTTTGTCTTCAAACTTCCTCCAGAATAACATGTCTTCATACCATTTGAGGTAAACCTCTTTTGTGATTTTTTGCATTGAATATTATTATAATATTAATAAGCGAAATACAAAAGTAATACTTTGTAGTGTATTGAAGAAGTGCAATATGCCGAAAGTATAAAAAATATCAAAAAAAGCAATCTAAGCTACTTAGGTTAACCAATTATTAATTTTTACAACAATTACTTATACATCTGAAAAATTGCAACGTTATAGCACCGACTTATCAAACACGAGCGGTAATAAGTTAGCGAGCGAATTAGATTTAGCAACCGCCCCTGTTTCTCCCATAAAATAGATTTCTATTGGAGATTCTTGTTTTATCTCATACTCTGCAATGGCCTGTCTACAAGCTCCGCAAGGTGGAATAGGTTTTGTTGTCTGATTTCTTTTTGACCCTGCCGAAATAGCCATACGTATTATCTTTGAATCGGGAAACTGAGATCCAGCATAATAAATAGCTGTACGCTCTGCACATAAGCCAGAAGGATACGATGCATTTTCTTGATTATTACCTGTAATAACCTGTCCATTATCTAAAAGTAATGCAGCTCCAACATAAAATTTAGAGTATGGTGCATAAGCCTTTCCTCTAGCTTCAATAGCTTTTTGCATTAGTGATAATGCTTCATTTGGAAGTTCGTTAACATTATCAAAAACATATAATGTAGATTCTATTTTTATTTCCTTCATAATCAAATGTATTTAAATAATTTTAAGAAACCATTATAATACCAATGTAACTATAGAATTACATTGGTATAAACAAAAAAACTATTGCTAATTAGCAATAGTTTTTTTATAAATTTATTTAAATTTTACTAATATTCATTATACTCGCCAGCACCAATATTAAACGTTAACGAGAAACGTAAGGTGTTTTCTAAAGGACTTTGTACTTTGGATGCAGAAAACAAGTACGACAAATCTATATTTACAACATTTGCCTTAAATCCAGCTCCTAACGCTAAGAATTTTCTAGCGCCTTTATCTTCACTCTCATTAAAATAACCTGCTCTAAACGCAAATGAATCTTGGTATAAATATTCTGCACTAAGTGCCCAAGTAAACTCTTTTAATTCCTCACTAAACCCATCAGGTGCATCACCAAATGACTGGAACATTCCAGATAAAAAGCTTACATCCGGATCTTGCCCTTCAACAATTATTGTTGATTCATCACTGTCTTGATTTCCATCGCCATCAGTATCTACAAAACCATAAATAGGTGGTGTTGGAACCAATAGTTTAGCTATTTCTGCTGTAACAGCTATTTTATTATAATCATCAAAAATAAAATCAAATCCTGCTCCTAATCTTAAGTTAGTAGGTTGAAAATTTTCTTGCCCGCCTTCATCATATTTAAATTTTGGACCAATGTTCTGAATTGCGAATCCTGCTCTCCAACGCCCATTAAAATCGCTATATGCTTCCTCTTCACTTTGATAATATCCAGAAATATCGACACCAAAAGTACTCGCAGGTGTTGCATCGCCATCCACCCCATCTAATCTTAAATCTGAACGCAAGTAGCGCATCGCTACAGACATACCAAATTGATCTGATAAACGTAGTGCATATGATGCATCAACAGTTAACTCGTTTGGTCTTTGTATTAATGCTTCCGAAAATTCATCAGTAACAAATTCTATATCACCTAACGAAAAATATTTTAAACTAACTGCAAATGCGCTACGTTCATCAATTCTATTGAAGTAAGTAACATTTCCTAAAAAAATATCATTCACTAATTTACTCAAGTAAGGCGTGTAACTTACCCCAAGACCTGATTTAGCTTCAGAAAACACATATTTTGATGAGTTCCATTGTTGTGAAAAGGCATCAACTGATGTTGCAACTCCCATATCTCCCAGGGCAGCTGCCCTAGCATCAGGAGCAATTAGTAAAAAAGGGACTCCTGTGGTGATAACCCTTCTATCTTGATTAGGAAAAATGACAGTTTCTTGTGCACTAGCTTTCAAAATAAAAGCAAAGGCTAACAATAGTAATATTTGATTCTTCATGAATTAAATTTTATTTAGCAAATATAATTTTTTATTAGATAACTCATCTTGACTTTTTCCATTTCCTAAAAAAAGGCTAAAATTCGCTCATATTTCGTTACTTTTTTTATTCATAGCGGTGCTATGGCTTTCAAAAAGTGTCTCATCTGTAAAAATTTTATCTCGTTTTCGGTTAAAAACAAAAAGTCAAGATGAGTTATAGTATTACAAGTTTCTCAATTTTTTCCACTGTTTTATTTAATAAGCTTGAATGTACTTTAAGCTTATAAATATAAACCCCTTTACCTATTTTATCTCCAAAATCATCTCTTCCATCCCAAACCATATCTCTAGATAAAGAACTCGTCGTTTTAATACCTCCTGTGGTTTGTCCATTTAAAGTTCTAACCAACTTCCCTGAAACAGTGAATATCTGTATAGAAACGTCTAAAGGTTCAGAACTATTGTGGTTAAACCAAAATTCTGTATAATTAACAAACGGATTTGGATAATTAAGCACATTATTAATCACTAAACTTTGGTCTTTATCAAATACAATAAACTGTATTTCAGATATTGAAGAGTTATTATAAACATCCCAAGCTTTTAAAGTTAATGTATGTAACCCTGGCTCTAAATCTCTAAACGGAAAACTTACTGTCCCTTTAGTATATTCGTCAACATCTGTTTGGTAATAGTCGTTTAAAACAAACGGATTCGTTTCATCACCATCAATAATGGCTACTATATCATGACCAATACCACTTGCCGTGTTTATACCATTCGTATCTTCCATTTTTGCTAATAATGTGGGCGATTCATTAGTAATACCACCTGTAACAAAATTTTCATCATTCATATAAAGCGTGATCACTGGTCCTGTATTATCTTCAGGTGCATTTTCATTTAAGCCCCCAATTCTAACCGTATTTATAGTTGCTCCAGCTTGATCTTCAGTTGAAGATTCATTTTTAGAATAGAAACTCACTTTACCAAAACCTACTGGAATACCAATATCCTTTGGTACAACAAAATCAAATTCAAATTGACCGTTTTTCACTGAGGCTTGCCCTCTAAATATTATTTCACCGAGGGTAGTGAAATCTAATTTTATAACTTCACCATTTTGCCTTATACCATCATTAGCTAGTGTTTGCCTGCTAATGCCCTTATCATAGATAGTCGTTGATAATGTACCACTGTAATTATTTAGAAGATTACCAGAAACATCGGTAACTTCTCCTGCTAACTTCACATAACTCAATGCTTTTAAAGTATCTGTTGCCTGCGCAATAGGGACATCATTAATTTTCGTGAGTTTAATATTTGGTTTTGAAAAGGCTAATTTCATGGCTGGATCACCAATAAAAAAGACCAAGTTTTTTTGACTGTTTCCAGAAAGTGACGGGTCGTTTTTTGCTAACCTTAAAGCTTCTGCCATAGTAGGATATTCGTCATCATTATACGTATCATTATCGCTATAAGAAAACAAATATTGTCCTAACTCTCTGTTAAAGGTAATTCCGAAATTCACAAAAACTTGTCGAGTCGTCGTAATTAATCCCACGGCTCCCGTTTCCTTATTCCAAAATGTAAATTCTCCTGCGGTTTCTCTAAATGGATTGTCAAATCTTGTAAATTCGCAAGTTACAGTTACAAAACAATTGAGTTTACAAAAATTACGAAACCCAGTAATATCAGGCTTTAACAAAATGCGTTCTTGTGCTAAACCTTCTTCGCCACCATGGCCAAAATAATTCACTACCAAGGCACCATTATCAATGGCATTAACTATTTCGTTAGTCACTATAGGGTATCTATCTCCTCCTGCTGACGATTCTTGCTGAAAAGCATCTGAATGAACTTTTGTTACATTCATAAAAGGCTTTTCTTGCGATATTAAATCGCCTATAGCATCTGTAGTCTCTTGCAAAGCACCATAAAGTTTATCATCATTATCATCAGAAATTACTAAAACACTGTTTCGCCAGCTTCCATAAGCTTCTTTAGCATAGTAAGATTCGATTTTATCAACCATTTCTTTTCCTCTTTGAGGCGTGTCTGCTAAAATTCGACCCACAGCAATGTCTAATCTATTACTTGAAATCATAGTCCCTTCATTATCATCCATCATCCCATAAAAATCATCAGAAACAAATGAGGTGGCTAAACTAAAACTACTATATGAGTACCAAGAAGGAACAATGTTGGTGTTGTTTCGAATACGATCTTTATAATCATAAGATCCATCACCGAATAAACATAAATATTTTATCCTATTTTCTGGCGTACTCGCATTATCGTAAACATATTTTACCATATTTCTGATAGCACCAATATCTTGATTTCCCGAACTAAATTCGTTGTAAATCTCATCTAGACCAACAACCTTGACATTTAAATCGTATTGATTTCGATTAATTTGAGCTAAACGTTCGGCATCATTCAACATGTTATTTGGTGTTACGATAATATAATCGACATCTTGAAAACTTCCTTGGGCATTTTGAAAAATAGTCCCTTTTATATTTTGATTATTAATTATGGTTTTCGAATCAAATTTAGGTTCAAAATAGTCTAAAGGAGATACTGCAACATAGCTTTTTAAACTTCCGAGAGCCGCTGTAAAACTTAAGGTTGAAGTTTCATCTGTATTCACATAATTTGAAACGTTATAACTATCCGTTACTTCCCAAATTTCTGAAAGTGCAGACGTATTCGTCATATTATATTGTACAATACCGGAAGTTGATGCAACATCTTTGTTTTTAAACAGAAACTGTTTATTATCAAAGTTTAATTTACGGGTGGCTTCAATACCTATTAAATCTAAATAACCGATAGTACTTGGGTTCCCTAAATTATCAAAGTCCAGACCGACCGTGATCTTGGACGTATTCACATCTACACGACCACGGTAAGAATTCCCATTAGCTAAAGTTGGTGTGGATACACCCCTAACAAATATAGATGACACGGCAACATTATTAACACTTACATTCATTTGACTATCACTCCTTGTCGCTGTTGCCACAGAAACAGTTAAATCTACGGGTTCTGAAGTCACTAAATCCGGAAAATTAAATTCAAATTCCTTAGAACTATCCACATCAAATTTATCTCCAAACCAACGCCTTCCTAGAGAGATGAGATTATACGCATCAATTTCGTGATATTGATAATCCTGAAAAGTATCAATAACCATATCTATTGTTCCCTCAGGCTGGTTAAATTGTTGGATGCGTTTTCCATTCCCAGAACTTATATTAATATAATAATATGTTTTATCCGTATAGCAATTTATGTGAGTTCTACTCTCTTGATTGTATTCTTTAGGGCCTTGAGCGTAAAATAATATATAGTCATTCGTATTAAACTCACCATCTTCTTCACCTACAAATTTTATGGCATTTTCAGGAACATCATAAGGGTAAGCAACAGAGTTTGAGTAAGGAATCATGCGCCCACCATGACCAAATAATTTAATAGCTCTAGGATCTACAGTATTCACTTTAACACCTAAACGTTGTAAAAAACTTTTTGATAGTTTAAAAACCCCTGTAGTATCCACATAAAACCTATACCATTCCCCAGAGTTTAAAACGGAATTAGTTACAACTGCTGAAGCCTTATTGCTTCTTAACAATGCAGATTTGCTATCAGAGCCTTTCTTATAATTTATTTGAAATGAAGTTACTTTTTTATAACCTCCATTTTCATCCTTTATAATAGGCGACAGTTGAAAAAAGGTATAAGTCTTATTTCTTGCTACTGAATTTTCTAAGCTGAATACTAATTTATTAGGTATTTTATTTAAATCTAAGTCTTTTAAATCTACTTTATATATCGACTGATATACAACATTAGTTGCTGTAACTGAAGATTCATTGACCAAGCCTTTCGATTCCCATTGATCTGAAAATACTAAGCCTTTTTCTAAATCATAATTAAAATATGCTTTATCAAATGAAGGCACCTCCATTGAAAAATTTTCTACTGAAAGCGTTTGAGCCTTCTCCCAAACTAAATTGTATCGCTTTTGTTGCGCATGTAACCCAGCTGAAATAATCAACAGTAAAACTAAAATATTCTTTTTCATTGGTAAAATAACGTCGTTAATGCCTTGTTATTATTAAAAAAACAACAATTTTTAAAACAGATTCAAAAATACAATAATAAATTAGGAAAACATGCGTTAATACAACACAAAACTATGGTTTAAAAGGTCAAAATCATCGTTGTAATACATAAAAATAGGACGAAATACACTATTTTTTGGTTAAAATGCACAAAACAGCTTGCGTTATTCGGTTTAATTCCTATATTGCAGCTCCAAAATTATTATTAGCTTACTTAAAAGTATGGATATGAAAAAAGTAGTAGCATTCAAGGTTTTATTAGTTTTAGCACTAGCAGTCGCTTCGACTAGTTGTAAAAAATCTTCGAGTTCAAAAAATAGCTCTAGAGCGACTGGATGGGAGATTAACTCCAGAGAAGGTGGTTTCCAGTACAATACAGACTTCAAAGAACAAGAAACTTCTCCTGGATTAGTTTTTGTAGAAGGTGGTACATTTACTAAAGGTCGTGTACAAGACGATGTGATGCATGATTGGAATAATACTCCAAATCAGCAACACGTTCAGTCTTTTTACATGGATGAAACAGAGGTAAC
>NZ_CAJQQI010000108.1 GCF_905480415.1 uncultured Algibacter sp.
CAAAGCCGAATCTAGATTTGTAAATGCAGTATTATTATAAATAGAATCATCAACATGATCAGTATAAAAAGGCATTACACTGATAAAAACACCTTTATCCACATCAACATTGTAGTTTTTGTGAATACCCTTAAATCTTCTAATAAGACTTTCTCTTGCTTTCTCAAACACACTAGAATCATTGTTGATTGCTTGTTCCATTTGAAAGGTTCTTAAAGTCATTTGCATCAACTCATTTGTGACTAAAAACACTTCAATAAAATTTCGTCGTTTAATATTTACAGGCGCAAAATCCTTATATAAACGATTAAACTTTGGAAGAATATCACCGTATTTAGCCTTTAAGCCTTTTTCTTTTAAGGCTTTGGTAAAAGTGACCTCAAAAGCGCGTCTTTTTTCTACAGCATTACTTTTTTCAATGCCGAGGTTTTCACCTATCCATTTTTTCCAGGCATTAGCAATTCTTGCTTGCTTGGAGGCGTATTTAATTCGAACTTCGTCATCATCTTTCATTTTCTCATCAATCACTTTTAATGCAGCTTCTCGAATGGCAATATTTGTTGGATTGTAATTTTTAGTAATGTGCTCTATGGCAACGGCAGGTAAATACTCGTTGGTTCGACCTGGAAAACCAAATATCATGGTAAAATCGCCTTCTTCAACGCCATCTAAGGATATTGGGAGAAAATGTTTTGGTGTATATGGTTGGTTGTTTTCGCTATATTTAGCAGGACGGTTATTAGCATCGGCATAAATTCTAAATAAGGAAAAATCACCAGTATGCCTTGGAAAAACCCAATTATCGGTGTCGCTACCAAACTTTCCAATACTTGTTGGTGGTGCACCAACTAAACGAATATCTTCAAAACGTTCGGTAACAAACAAAAAGTACTGATTACCTTTGTAAAAGGATTTAACCTTTACGTCTTGCCAAGTCTCTTTAGTCCAGTTTTTTAAAATAGCATTACTATTTTTATCAATAGTAGACTGTTTTTCTTTTTCAGTCATATCCTCCTTAATAGACGCTAAAACCTCTTTAGAAACATCATGAATGCTAACTATAAATTCAACAAATAAACCATTATTTGGTAATTCGTCTTCAAAGTTCATAGCCCAAAAACCATTTTTTAAATAATCATTTTCAAGTGAAGAGTGCGATTGTATTTGACTAAATCCGCAATGGTGATTAGTTAAAATTAGCCCTTTAGGAGAAATGACCTCACTAGTACAACCACCATTAAAATGGCCAATAGCATCTTTTAAACTAGAATTGTTAACGTCATAAATATCTTTGGCGGTTAGCTTACTCCCTAAACTAGTCATTTCATCTTCATTCATGCCCTCTAAGAGAGAAGGAATCCACATTCCTCCCTGTTGAGCAAAGGTGTTTAATGTTACAAAAAGCAATAAAATTTTTAGGTATTTCATGTTGTAATTTTTAGAATAAAATCAAATATATAAAGCATTTATTTATTGTGTAAATTTACTGATTAGAATATTAAAAAAATGGAACATATCTCTAAACTTCCCGATGTAGGAACTACTATTTTTTCAATAATGAGTGGATTGGCAGACAAACATAACGCCATAAATTTATCTCAAGGGTTTCCAGATTTTGGTAGCGACCAAAAGTTAATTGATTTAGTTAGTAAAGCCATGAATTCTGGCTTTAATCAGTATGCACCCATGCCTGGTAATTTAGAATTACGAGAGGCTATTTCAAAAAAAATGGATGCATTGTATAGTTCAATATATCATCCTGAAAACGAAATTACTGTTACCGCGGGGGCAACTCAAGCCATTTCAACAATAATTTCAACATTTGTAAAACCAAACGATGAAGTAATCATATTCAAGCCCGCTTATGATAGTTATGAGCCTGGAATAAAACTTAATGGTGGTAAAGTTATTCCCATTCAACTTCAGGCACCAAATTTTAGTGTGGATTGGAATGCGGTAAGTCAAAAGATTAATTATCGTACTAAAATGATTATTATCAATACACCTCATAATCCTTCAGGGACAATTTTTTCCAAAGCAGATATGGTAGAGTTGGAAAGGATTACTAAAAATACAAATATTATTATTTTAAGCGATGAGGTTTATGAACACATGATTTACGATGGTGAAAAGCATCAAAGTGCCTGCTTATTTCCTGATTTAAAATCCAGAAGTTTTGTTGTGGCATCATTTGGCAAAACCTTTCATAATACAGGATGGCGCATTGGGTATTGTTGTGCACCCAAAGCGTTAATGAAGCTGTTTAAGCAAGTGCATCAGTTTAATATGTTTTGTGTGCATCATCCCACTCAAAAAGGAATTGCAGATTATATGCAAGAACCAAAACATTATTTAGACTTGTCTGCATTTTATCAAAAGAAAAGAGATTTATTTTTAAGTTTGATAAAGGGTTCTAGGTTTACTTTTACACCTTCAGCAGGAACTTATTTTCAGGTTTTAGACTATTCTAAAATTACTCAGGAGTATGATGTTGATTTTGCTGAAAGATTGACGATTGAATCTGGATTGGCATCCATTCCATTATCCGTTTTCAATGAAAACAATCTAGATAATAATGTGTTGCGTTTTTGTTTTGCCAAAACAGACGATACCTTAAAACGATCAGCAGAAATTTTAAACCGAATTTAATTATGGATAATAAGCTAAACATAGCATTGATTCAATCAGATTTACTTTGGGAAAACCCAAACCAAAATCGTGCTAATTTCACAAAAAAGATTGAAAATATTATTGAAGAAGTAGATATTATAATCCTTCCTGAGATGTTTACAACAGGCTTTACAATGAATGCTAGTAAAGTTGCAGAAACTATGGATGGAGTAACAATTTCTTGGATGAAAGAATTGGCTTCAAAAGCGGATGTAGCCATTGTTGGTAGTATTGTTATTTCAGAAAATAATAAATTTTATAATCGATTACTTTTTGTTGAACCATCGGGGTATATTTCTTCTTATGATAAGCGACACACATTCACTTTAGTTGGTGAGGATAAAACATATTCAGCAGGAAAAGATAAGGTGATTTTAAATTATAAAGGCTGGAAAATTCGACCTTTAATTTGTTACGATTTGCGCTTTCCTGTGTGGGCAAGAAATACTGAAGATTACGATGTCTTACTCTATTTAGCAAATTGGCCTAAGCCTAGGGTTTCTGCCTGGGATGCTTTATTAAAAGCTAGAGCTATAGAAAACATGTGTTATTGTATTGGTGTTAACAGAGTAGGTGTTGATGGCGTTAATAGTATTTATTCTGGACATTCAGCAGCTTATGATGTCCTTGGAGAAATGATAACATCTTTCGAACCAAATCAAGAAGATACACAAATTGTAACTTTAGAAAAAACACACATTCAAGCGTATAGAAACAAGCTTAAATTTTTAGACGATAGGGATGCGTTTATTATTAATTAAACTGAAGGGTTTCAGTAATTCCCCAATCTGCTCTAATTTCAATTTCTTGAAAATGACTTACTTTCTCAGGTTGAATCTTTTTTAAATAATTTCCAGTATCATGCTTTTTATTGCCATTAACATCATGTATAATTCTAATGGAATACATGGCGGGTGCTAAATTCAAGAAGTCAATTGTGCCAGATTTTATAACAGGTTGTTCTACTTTAACCTCTCCTTTTTTGTCTGTTAATTGTATAAGTAATGGATAGGTTGCATTTACTAAAGTGAATCTTGCATAACCAAAATCCGAAGCTTTTTTCGTTTTTAAACTGTAGTTTAAAGTGTCTTTATTTTTGTCTCCAAAAAAATCTTCAAAAGCCTCAGGAAGCATTTCTATTCTGTAATTATTATCCTCAGTTTTATCAAATTTAAGTGAGTAAGCATTCTTTATGGTGTCAAAATCTGTAGTGAAAGTTACTGTTGTAGAATCTTTATCCATCAAAGTTACTTTAGAAGCATCAAAATTTAATAAAGGTGTAGTTCCTGAAACTTTAAAATCTTCGTTGTAACCTATGTTGCCTGAAGGTGAGGTTTCAATTAACAAGGAGTCTCTTTCTTGTTCACTTATTCTAGCGGTAAATTCTTTTTCAAAGTCATTTTTAGACACTTTAAAAATTAAAGAATCTACTTCTAATCTTGGTTTATACCAGTAGTTTAAAGTATCTGTTTTTTTGTCTTTTGTGATACGGTATTCAAACTCAGGAGGTGTTTCAGATACGATGTCTATATTCATTCCTTCATAGTCGCCTTCATAACCAAAAGCTATTTTTTCACCAGAAATTAATCGAGGTCGTGTCGCCTTAAAGTCCGCATTTTCTTTAAAAAGCCTTAAGGTATATGATGAGTCGGAGGGTACATCAATAAAATTTTTATGATATGCTAATTGATCTGTTTTTTGTTGAAATTTATTATCGCCGTTACCATCTTTTAAAGCCATTAACATGTACTTTCCTGGTTTAAGATTTTCAATAGAAAATGTTGTTACACTATCTAAAGTATTAGTAATGTATTTTGGTGTTTCTTTATAAATGATAGAATCAGAAAAAGTAGAATCTACTTCATAAAGCGCCACATTAACGAACGTTTCAGGTTCTTTCTTTAAGGCATCAACAATGTTTCCATTAACTGAGAGTGAATCAATATAATCTCCTGTTGAAAGCACATAACGATAGTAAGGGTAAGGATTGCCTTCGTTGTTATCGGTTATGCTATTACCGAAATTAAAAGCATAAGTCGTATTAGGCTGAAGTGTGTCGTAAATTTTAATGGTAATATATTTGCTAGCGCCACCAAGAGGCATAACATCTGGTTGCGTTTTCATGGGTGGCGAAATGATAAGCTGCTTTTGTAAGTCCTTTATTTTAATATACTCATCAAAATAGACTCTAATTTCGTTTCTTTTAAAATTGGTTGAATAATTTTCTGGGTCCGACTTAATAATGCTCGGTGGAATTTCGTCCTTTGGCCCTCCATCTGGAGTTCCGCGGTTAGCACAGTTTATAAAAACGAAACCGAGAATAAAGGCAAAAATAAAATTTGAAAGGGTCTTGTTCATCAACAATTTTAAATTTTTACAAACCTACATAATTTCGGCTTAAAAATATAACGCTCATTGGACTTAGGCTATTGCCATAGTTGCGATACTTATTTTTATATTTTTAGCTTGATTTAAAACAGAAATACAAGCTTCAAGTGTAGCGCCTGTAGTAATAATGTCATCAACAACTAAAATGTGTTTATTGTCAATGGCTTCTATGTTTTTAAGCGTAAAAAGTTCATCACTGTTCGTCCAACGTGCCAATCGCTTTTTATTCACTTGCGACTTGGTGTTTGTAACTTTTACAAGTACATCATCTAAATAATCTGCATTTAAAGCTTCAGCAACTTGTTGTCCAAATAGAGCCACTTGGTTGTAACCTCTTTTTTTAAGCTTGTTTTTGTGAAGCGGAACTGGTATCACGACATCAATATTTTTATAAGATTCAAGCGTTTTTAATTCGCCTCCTAACCAATTTCCTAAAACAAAACCAATATGCTCATGATCTTTATATTTAAGATTATGAATAAGCCTTTGCACATTCCCTTTTTTTTCAAATCTAAAAAGCGCAGTTCCATTTTCAATTTTAGCACGTCCGTAAAGTACTTTTGCAACACTATCATTATTATCAAAATGGAAATTTGTAATAGGTAAATCGTGTCTGCAGTTCATACAAATTGTATCCTCGTTGTCATTTAATAGGTTATGGCAGGCATAACAAACTTTCGGAAAGAATAAATTAATTATAGATTTAAGCATTGTATAGAAATGTAGTCTCGTAAACTTAATTATTTTTCAACAAACAAGATGCTAGTTTAAAGCGGTTTTTTATTTTTGCACCTATGGCAAATCAAGATGATAAATTTAAGAAGGTAATTTCACATGCTAAGGAATACGGATATGTGTTTCAAAGTAGTGAGATTTATGACGGTTTAAGTGCGGTATACGATTATGCACAAAACGGAGCAGAATTAAAGAAAAACATACGCGACTACTGGTGGAAAGCCATGGTGCAAATGAATGAGAATATAGTAGGTATTGATGCGGCTATTTTTATGCACCCTACCACTTGGAAAGCTTCAGGGCACGTGGATGCGTTTAATGACCCATTAATAGATAATAAAGATTCCAAGAAGCGTTACAGAGCAGATGTTTTAATTGAAGATTATTGTGCTAAAATTGAAGAAAAAATTGACAAAGAAGTAGCTAAAGCAGCAAAGCGTTTTGGAGACGCTTTTAATAAAGAAGAATTTTTATCTACAAACGGACGTGTTGTAGGGTATCAAGAAAAGATAAAAAGTACGCTTTCGCGGATGGCAAATTCTTTAGAGAATGAAGATTTAGCAGATGTAAAAGCGCTTATTGAAGAGTTAGAAATTGCAGATCCATTAACAGGAAGTAAAAACTGGACAGATGTTAAGCAGTTTAATTTGATGTTTGGGACGAAACTTGGTGCTTCAGCTGAAAGTGCGATGGATTTATACTTGCGCCCTGAAACGGCTCAAGGTATTTTTGTTAACTTTTTGAATGTACAGAAAACGAGCAGACAAAAGATTCCTTTTGGAATAGCACAAACAGGTAAAGCGTTTAGAAATGAAATTGTTGCAAGACAATTTATTTTCAGAATGCGTGAGTTTGAACAAATGGAAATGCAATTTTTTATAAAACCTGGGACTCAAAAAGAATGGTATGAGTATTGGAAGGAGCACAGAATGAAATGGCACTTATCATTAGGAATGGGAGCGGACAATTACCGTTTTCATGACCATGAAAAGTTAGCTCATTATGCTGATGCTGCTGCCGATATTGAATTTAAGTTCCCGTTTGGGTTTAAAGAATTAGAAGGAATTCACTCCAGAACCGATTTTGATTTAAAAGCACATGAAGAACATTCAGGAAAAAAATTACAATATTTTGATCATGAAGAAAACAAAAGTTATACACCTTATGTACTAGAAACGTCTATTGGTTTAGATCGTATGTTTTTAGCCGTTTTTTCAAATTCGTTAGTTGATGAGGAATTAGAAAATGGAACAACCAGAACGGTTTTAAAATTACCAAGCGTTTTAGCGCCTGTAAAAGCAGCCATTTTACCATTAGTTAAGAAAGATGGTTTGCCAGAAATCGCAAAACAAATTCTTGAAGATTTAAAATGGGATTTTAATGTCATTTATGATGAAAAGGATGCCGTTGGAAGGCGTTACAGAAGGCAAGATGCTAACGGAACTCCATTTTGTATAACTGTAGATCACGATACTAAAGAAGACAACACGGTTACCATTCGCCATAGAGATTCTATGGAACAGGAGCGTGTTAAAATGGAAGATTTAAGAGCTATTATTAAACAAGAAGTAGATGTGCGTTCTTGGTTAATGAAAATGTGACAAACCTAGTTTGTCATGCTGAACTTGTTTCAGTATCTAATAAACACAAAACCCCAAGCATTACTTGGGGTTTTGTGTTTATTATGTTGGGTTTTTTAGAATCTATAGCCCAACGTAATGCCTACTTTTCCAATAATTTCGTAATCATATCTGTCACTATTAAAAAGGTTTCTTCCAAAACCTAAATTTAATTCACCAATAAATCCACTTTTTGTAATCCACTTTCCTCCTAAGCCAATACCTAAAGCAAAATCGGTAATGTTTTCTTTATTCGATGAGTTAGAGCCATCTAAGTAGTTGTAATCATTAGTAGAGTTTAACATACCGAACCCTTCTACAAAGAAACCTGCAGCGTATTTTTTTCCAAAATAAAAACGATAATATGGCGAGATATAATAGTTTATATCATTATTTATATCATCATCAAAAGGTAAAAAAACATTTACACCAAATGCCGATTCTTGACTAATTGTGCGCTCATAGGTTAAATCGAAGGCTCCGAGTACTAGATATAAACCGTTTATTTTTACTTCATTAAAATTTTCTGAGGCGCTTTTGTTTTCTGAGTTTTCTTGAGAAAATACAGACATTGAAAACAAAACAGCAATGAGCAATACTAGATAAGATTTTTTCATAGTTTTTTTTGAATAGTTTGAAGCAATATGAATCAATAATTATACCGAGAGTTGTTAAAATAATGATGGGTTTTGATTTTAAGGGTGTAAAATTATATATGTACTTGTCTATCAATTTGTTGGTCTAACGAAATAAGAGATTCGGTGCGTTGAACACCAGTGATTGTTTGAATTTTTTCATGAAGTAAACGCATTAAGTGCCCGTTATCATGACTTAAAAGTTTTATAAACAGACTGTAATTGCCAGTGGTATAGTGGCATTCTAGAACTTCTGGAACACGTTTTAAGGCTCTAACCACATCATCTGTATTTGCAGCCTTATCAAGATAAATGCCAACAAATGCTAAGGTTGTAAAGCCTAAAATTTCTGCATTGATAATAAATTTTGAGCCAGAAATAAGTTTAGATTTTTCTAACTTACGTAAGCGCTGATGTATTGCTGCCCCAGAAATGCCAACATGTCGTGCAATTTCTAAAATGGGCGTTCTTGCATCTGTAGTTAATGCACGTAGTATTTTTTTATCTATACCGTCTAAGGTTACGGTTTTGTTTTTTTGTTTCATGTGCTTGTATGTATTGTTTTAGTGGTCACATGCAGCATTCATTTAACAATTTTATTGTGAATGTTGCATCAAGTTATAATCTAAAACTTAAAAGTAAGTATTTGATTTTAAATTGAAACAATATTTTGCGTTAGGGATTGCAGTGGAAAGCCCACAGCGACCCGATATTTATCGGGGAGCGCGGACTTGTAACGAAAAGCCCGACCCTTGTGGTAATGCCCGAATGCTAATTATTTAGAGGATTGTACCCTAAATAGGGCACTTCTTTTTCTTGGAAAACGATGCCGAATTCCTCAAGTTCTTTCAAAATAGGTTGATACACTTCTTTAGTAATAGGGATTTGAACTCCAGGTGTTGTGATTTTACCATTTAAAATGGCAAGTGTAGCTATAGCAACAGGCAAGCCAACGGTTTTAGCCATAGCCGTATAGGTTTGGTCTTCGCCAAGTACGACCATATTAGCATCTATTTGATGTTTTTTACCATGCAGTTCGTAACCAAATTTATGGTACATAACAATCATGTCTTTATCGTCTTTGGATAGGGTCCAGCTGTCCATTAATATTTTTTGAAGAATTTGTGCTGGAGTCGCATTTTTGAGTTCTACGCGCTTGTTAGGGTTAAATATATCGATCTCAATGAGCTTATCCCATACCACATCATCTTGATCAATTTTAAGTTCGTGTCTCAGTTTCAACTCTACAGAATCTGATGGGCTGTACGGTAGAAAAGAGTTCGTGAAATCGCGGTAACTCATGTTTTGGCTATCATCAATAGTGTAGCTATCGTCGGTCATACCAAGCATTACAAAAATATTCCAAGCGCGACTAAAACCTACTCGACGCATAGTGCCACGGTATAGTGTTTTAACGTTATTTAATCCGTAAATATTTTGGTATTTTAACGAATCTCTATTGGCATACACTTCAAAGCGTCCGAATTTTTCGATTTCTAAAAATTCTGTACGTCTAAACAAACGATTATAAGGAATGTATTTATAAGCACCTTCTTGTAAAAATTTTGCTGCCTGACCTTGCCCTGCAATGACTACGTTTCTTGGATTCCAAGTGAACTTATAATTCCAAAGATTATTGTCACTTTCTGGTGCGACTAATCCTCCTGTAAAGGATTCGAATAAAATAATTTTACCGCCTTTATCTCTTATTCTGTCTAAAACTTGCATGGCACTCATGTGATCTACTCCAGGGTCTACTCCAATTTCGTTCATTAAAATGAGACCTTTTGCTTTCGCCTTATCATTTAAAGCTTGCATTTCATCACTGACATAAGATGCTGTGACCATATGTTTTTTGTAAGTAATACAATCTTTGGCGACTTCAATATGAAAACGCGCTGGGAGCATGGACACAACAATATCTGCGTTTTTAATCGCTTTGGCTCTAGAAGACTCATCAAAAACATCTAATGTTATGGCCTCAGCATTTTGATGATTACCAATTAAGGTTTTGGCATTCTTAATATTTAAATCGCCTACAGTTATAAATAAACTTTCGGATGAAGACTTATCTAGTAGATATTTTAATAAATATGATGTAGATTTTCCTGAACCAATGATTAAAATCTTTCGCATTTTGAATTTTGTTGAGTAATTTTGTTTTGATTATTGAAACGCCTAAAACGCATTCAATTTTACGAAATTATTAAATATTAAAAGCATTTATTGAGAATAATTTATATAAAATGAATAAAACGATTGTAGTTACCGCATCGATATTAGGAATGTTTAGTATTATTTTAGGTGCTTTTGGTGCACATGCACTAAAGGAATTGATACCTTTTGAATCACAACAAACTTTTGAAACGGGTGTGCGTTACCAAATGTATCATGCGCTTTTGCTATTATTTATAGGAAGTACAAACTTAGTTCAACAAAAAACTAAAAAAATAATCTACTATTTAGTTGTTGTTGGGCTTATATTTTTCTCTGGTTCCATTTACGGACTAGCAACAAATGAACTATCAATGTTCAATTTTAAATCTATTGGTTTCATAACTCCAATAGGTGGTTTGTCGTTGATTTTTGCATGGATTTTCCTGTTTATCGATTTCATAAAGAATTCGTCTAAAAAGCAGATATAAGTAGCATATACTTAAAATAATTATTATAATTTTGTCAGATAAACATTTTTATATCAATTTATGGAAAATTACGCTCAGGTTACGAAAACGATTTCGTTAGGAGAATATGGCATAAAAAATGCTAAAGTAAATTATCAATTATCTCCTGAAACCCTACATGATATTTCTGTATCCAAAGGACTTGGAGTTGAGGCATCATCTGGAGCTTTGGCAGTAAATACAGGTGAGTTTACAGGGCGTTCTCCTATGGATAGGTTTATTGTTAAAGATGATATTACAAAAGACCGTGTTTGGTGGGGTGATATTAATATTGCT
>NZ_CAJQQI010000109.1 GCF_905480415.1 uncultured Algibacter sp.
AGTTTTAGGAGCGCGCTCATCTATATTTTTGCCTTTTAATAACTTAGGATTGATAATTATTGATGAAGAGCATGAGCAATCGTTTAAGCAATTTGATCCCGCACCACGTTATCATGCTCGAGATACAGCCATAGTATTGGCACATATGCATCACGCCAAAACACTTTTAGGGTCTGCAACTCCAAGTTTGGAAAGCTACTTTAATGCGCAACAAAATAAGTATGGTTTTGTTGAAATAACAAAGCGTTATAATGATGTATTGATGCCAGATATTGAATTGGTTGATATTAAAGATAAGCTGAAAAAGAAACGTATGAAAGGGCATTTTAGCGATAGGCTTATTGAAGAAATGACCGAAACGCTTAAGGCTGGACATCAAATTATATTGTTTCAAAATCGGCGAGGTTTTTCACCTATTGTAGAATGTAAGACTTGCGGACATTCGCCTCAATGTCCAAATTGCGATGTAAGTTTAACCTATCATCAGTATAGAAATCAATTACGCTGCCATTACTGTGGTTATAATTCGGCCATGATACAAGATTGTATGGCATGCGGAAGTCAAAATATTGATAGTAAAGGTTTTGGTACAGAGCAAATAGAAGAAGAGGTGAAACTATTATTTCCAGAGCATAAAGTAGCGCGTATGGATTTAGATACCACCCGGGGAAAATATGGTTATGAAAAAATTATTACAGCTTTAGAACAGCAGGAGATCGATATTTTGGTGGGCACGCAAATGCTAACTAAAGGATTAGATTTTAGACATGTTAAGCTGGTTGGAATAATGAATGCTGATAACATGTTAAACTTTCCGGATTTTAGAGCGCATGAACGCAGTTTTCAACTCATGCTACAAGTTTCGGGTAGGGCAGGGCGTACTGAAGAACGCGGTAAAGTATTAATTCAAACCTATAATCCACATCATAATATATTGCAGCAAGTATCTACTAATAATTATAGTGATATGTTCAAGGAGCAAATGAACGATCGCCATAATTTTAAGTATCCACCAGTTTACAAGCAAATAAAAATCACTTTAAAGCATAAGGATTATAATAGGGTAGAAATGGCTTCAATTTGGTATGCCAAATCTTTACGGCAAATATTTCAAGACCATGTTTTAGGACCAGAATCACCGCCAATAGCAAGAATTAGAAATCAGTTTCATAAAAATATTTTGGTAAAAATTCCAAAACAGCAATCGTTGGCCAAAACAAAAGAAGCCATTATTAAAATTAATAATAGCTTCTTGAGTATAAAAGATTTTCGGTCGGTTAAAGTAATTTTAAATGTCGATAACTTTTAATTTAGTCTTGTTCGTTGAGTTTTAAATGTTATTTAAAGCATCAACTAATTGGGTCTTTTTATTTCTACTTAAAGGAATTTCGTAAGCGCCAACTTCAACATTTTTACTGTTGAATCTGTCAATCTTATCAAGATTCACGATGTAAGATTTATGAATTCTTAAAAATTTCCCTTCAGGTAATTCAGCTTCAAAAGATTTCATTGTAGAAAGTACTACTAAGCTGTTTTCTTCTGTAACAAGTTTTACATAATCACCAAGAGCTTCAATCCATTTGATGTCCTTAATATAGACCTTACGTTTTTTAAGATTACTCTTTACAAAAATATGCTCGCCTTCTTCTTCGTTAAAGTCTAAAGTCAATCTATGTTGCTCTAGGGCTTTATCTACAGAAGTATTAAAACGTTCTCTTGTAATGGGTTTATGTAAGTAATCGGTAGCATCGTAATTAAATGCTTTAAAAGCATATTCAGTTTTACCGGTTACAAAAATAATTTGGGGTTTGTTGTTTAAGACGTCTAAAAGTTCAAATCCATTTAGCACTGGCATTTCAATGTCTAAAAAGATTAAGTCAACTTGATGGCTATTTAATCCATTTTTAGTTTCTAAAGCACTACTGTACTCTGCAATTAAGTTGAGAGAGGGGTGATTCTCTACAAGCTTAACGATAGAGAGACGTTGTATTGCTGAATCGTCTACTACTACACAGTTTAAAGTCATAACATTTTATATATTTCGGTTAAGATATCGACAATAGTACGAATAATTCGGTTAAAAACCAAAAATCATCGTTAAAATGCTTGTTTTAGCATAATTTTAACATTTTGAACCTGATATGTATTATGTTAAAAATAGGAAGACTTATTGTTGTTTAATATATAGAATTTAATTATTTTTGCAGCCAATTTTTAACAATAAAAACGATTTTTATGAATCATTATGAAACTGTTTTCATCTTAAATCCCGTTTTATCTGAAGATCAGATAAAGGAGACAGTAAAGAAATACGAAGATTTTCTTGTTTCGAACGGCGCTAAGATGGTATCAAAAGAGGATTGGGGGCTAAAAAAGTTAGCTTACCCAATACAAAACAAGAAAAGTGGCTTTTATCACTTATTTGAGTACACTGTAGATGGAGAGGTAATCAATCCATTAGAAGTTGAGTTTAAACGTGATGAGCGTTTTATGCGTTATTTAACGGTTGCGTTAGATAAACATGCAATTTCATGGGCAGAGAGAAGAAGAGTTAAACTTAAACAAAAAGCTTAATTATGTCATCAATAGAACAACAATCAAAAGGAAAAAAAGACGGCGAAATTAGATATTTAACGCCTCTAAATATTGATACAAACAAGGCAAAGAAATATTGTATGTTTCAAAAGTCTGGAATCAAGTATGTTGATTACAAAGATCCAGATTTTTTAATGCGATTTATAAACGAGCAAGGTAAAATTTTACCAAGACGTTTAACAGGTACATCATTAAAGTATCAAAGAAAAGTTGCTGTAGCTGTGAAAAGAGCACGTCACTTAGCTTTAATGCCTTATGTAGCAGATTTATTAAAATAAAATACCGATAACAATGGAACTTATATTAAAACAAGACGTTGACAATTTAGGATTTAAAGACGATGTTGTAACGGTTAAGAACGGTTATGGTAGAAATTTTTTAATTCCTCAAGGCCAAGCCATTTTAGCAACAATTTCTGCAAAGAAAGTTTTAGCTGAAAACTTAAAGCAACGTGCTTACAAAGAAAAGAAAATAGTTGATGATGCTAACAAAATTGCAGAAGCAATTAAAGCATTAGAAATTAAAATACCTGCTAAAGTTGGTACTGGAGACAAATTATTTGGATCTATAAACAACATTAATGTTGCTGCTGCTTTAGAAAATGAAGGACAAGCAATAGATAAAAAATTCATTACAGTTACGACTGTTAAGCGTTTAGGTAAATATACTGCCGTAGTACGTTTACACAGAGAAGTATCAGTTGATTTAGAATTTGAAGTTATTGCTCAAGCATAAACTTTAAATAGATATAGTTTAGAAGCCTCAACTTAGTTGAGGCTTTTTTATTCAAACTTTTTAGATTTTTAGAAATCTAAAAAACTACAATAGTTTTAAATTATAAGGTTTCAATTTCTAGGGAAATGAAAAAAAATAACTTTCAATGAAGTATTCAAGACTTACAAAAGAGCAATTTGAAGAATTACATCAAGAATTCATCAATTTTTTAGCAACACAATCGGTTACTGCCGATGAATGGGAAAATTTAAAAGCCAATAAGCCAGAAATGGCTGAAATGGAACTAGATGTGTTTAGTGATTTAATTTGGGAAGGCGCTTTAAATAAGGCTGACTATTTAGAGAATATTTCTCCACAACACATGTATTTGTTTCATTTGGGCGAAGAAAATATGCAAGCTATAGTTTTAAATATAAAAAATGATGTAGATATTACAACTACGGAAGGCTATAATTGGCTACGTGAAAACTTAATGGATGAAAATGTGGAGTTTTTACAAGCTGATAAAGATTATAGTGCGGATAAAAACATGGATAAATTTAAAATGATTGAGCAAGGTGCCAGCATTACGAAAGGTGATTTGTTTAGGTATTTTGATAAGCTGATAAATTAAATTTTGTCATTAATGCAAAGGCAGGAATTCATTTCCAATTAAAACTATTATTTTTGTCTTTTCTCATCATACAATAAGGAAGGTAATAGTATGATGCGGATTATAACAATCATTAAAAATACACCAGCCTTCGCAGGTAGTTAACATGGCTCAAAAACCAAGCATCCCTAAGGGAACCAGAGATTTTAATCCAGAACAAGTAGCTAAACGAAACTATATTTTTAATACCATTCGTGGTGCTTTTGAAACGTTTGGATTTCAGCCAATTGAAACTCCTAGTTTTGAAAACTCGGATACGTTGATGGGGAAATATGGCGATGAAGGAGATAGACTAATTTTTAAGATTTTGAATTCGGGAGATTATTTATCGAAATCAAACGAACAGGCTTATTCTGAAAAAGACTCAAAAAAACTTACTTCGAGTATCTCAGAGAAGGCTTTGCGTTACGACCTAACCGTGCCATTTGCGCGTTATGTAGTGCAACACCAAAACGACATAGAATTACCATTTAAGCGTTACCAAATTCAACCGGTTTGGCGCGCTGATAGACCGCAAAAAGGTCGTTTTAGAGAATTTTTTCAATGTGATGCTGATGTGGTTGGAAGTAAATCGCTTTGGCAAGAAGTGGAGTTTATTCAACTATACGATACTGTTTTTTCGGCTTTAAAACTTGAAGGTGTTACCATTAAAATAAATAATCGAAAAATACTTTCTGGAATAGCTGATGTTATTGGAGCTAGTGATAAGTTGATCGATTTTACGGTAGCTCTAGATAAATTAGATAAAATAGGCGAGGAGAAGGTAAAAGAGGAAATGGTATCTAAAGGCATTTCAGAAGAAGGTATTTCAAAATTACAACCCTTATTTACTCTATCTGGTTCTTTTGAATCTCAAATTGAAAGTTTAAAAGGTATTCTAAATACTTCTGAAGAAGGTCAAAAAGGGATTCAAGAATTAGAATTTATAAACAATGCTATTTCTGAATTAGGATTAGCTACTGCAACATTACAATTAGATGTTACTCTAGCACGAGGTTTAAACTACTATACAGGTGCTATTTTTGAAGTTGCTGCACCAAAAACGGTAAAGATGGGTTCTATTGGTGGCGGTGGTCGTTATGATGACTTAACTGGCATTTTTGGAATGAAGGATGTAAGTGGTGTTGGTATTAGTTTTGGTTTAGATCGTATTTATTTAGTGCTAGAAGAATTGGATTTATTCCCAGAAACGGTAAGCAAAAATGTTGAAGTACTTTTTATAAATTTTGGAGATAAAGAAGCTTTGTTTAGTTTAAAAGCCATTAAGCATTTACGTTTGCAAGGTATTAATGCTGAATTATATCCAGATATCGCTAAAATGAAAAAGCAAATGAATCATGCCAATAAGCGTGCAATTCCATTTGTGGTATTAGTGGGCGATCAAGAAATAGATTCGAATACTTATACTTTAAAGAATATGGGTTCTGGTGAGCAAGATAAAGTGTCGCTTGACGCATTAACTTCTAAAATAAAGAAGTCCTGAACGTCAATTCAGGACCTGTTTAGTATTTCAGATTTGGAGTGTTTATTTTAAAGTGACTAACTCAAATAATTAATTAATCTATCAATACTTATTTTGTAATACCTTTTAGTGGTATAATTTTTCGTTTTTTTTATTATTAATATTTTAGTTCGTGACAAAATATCAATTGATTATGGTGCTAATATACAATTAAATCCGCAATAAATACGATTAAGTGTAAAAAAACACGATTAAAAACAAAAAAAGTCTCAAATGTGTATTTTGAGACTTTTTAAAAACGGTTAAGTTTAAAGAAGATTTGGGAGTTCTTACACCATAACTATTTTAACTAATTCACTAATACTTTTTTCGAACTTGTACCCTCATCCGTTTTAATTTTTATAATGTAGGTCCCTGTTCTTATTTGTTTTGTTTTATGCTCTATATAATTCTCGCTAGTCTTCTTATTAAGACTATAGATACTTTGACCTAGAATATTATATAATTCAACTGAATTTACAAGTTTTGAAGTAGGATTGTGTATTATAATACTTTCTTTTTCATTCGAAAAATAGACTTGTAAGTTATCATTTTCAATAGTATCTGTACTTAAAGCTATATTGTTAGCAAAAGTAATTTCAAAGCGCTCAAGATGTTTTCCTGCAGTTAAAAATACTTCATAGTACCCGTCTTTTAAATCATGATATATATTTAGTTCTTTATCATGCAAAAATATATTTAAATCGTTAGAGATATTTTCTAGATTATCAATTCTAATAGTTGCTAATCCCTCTTGATTAATTTTAACGCCTAGTGGTAAAATTTGCTCAACGTTAAAATGATCTACAGCTTGTATAATAAATTCGGCATTTTCAAAGAGCCAAAACATATCTTCTTTATTATCTTCAATTAGTGGTGCATCATAGCCTATATCAAAACCACTCGACGAACTAGCGTCTACGCCAGCTAATAATTGTCTATGATAGCCTTTTGGAGAATCAAACATGAGTCTAATTTTCTGTCTAGTGTCTTTTTTTTGGTTACTGGTTGCTGTTTTTATTTTTGTATTGCTAGATTTTAAGAATAATGAGTTTTCTCCTTCTATTTCAAAAATACGTTGACTATTTTTAAACAAAATATTACCCCCTACAATGGGTTCTGAATAAACTACGGTAGGATCAGCAAAAGCAGAAACAAAAAAGCCTTGGCTTACAGGTATGTATCTGCCAGGTAGTTTAGTTCCCAACGATCCATCAGCATCAATTCTTGTATCATTATTAACAGCAAGAGCTCCCCCCATTAAAGTGTAGGTAGCATAACCACCTTGATATTCTGCTAGTTGATGTGAGTTTACGGCAAAATGTTCCCAGAAATATAGAGTACCATTAATAATGTTTCCATTAGGGTTTCTTGCATATATAGGAGTTGTACCATCAATTTCATAACCTATAATTTCTAAGTTACTTAAGTTGTCTTTTATAAACTCATCGGCATCAATAGCAGATGGATAAGGGTTTCCAACTAAATAGTCATTACCGGCGGCAATGGCTAAACTAATATCTCCATTATTTGGTAGCCCAGATAAAACATAGTTTTGTTCTAAACTACCCGCTCCAGGTCCTTTCATAGTGAAACCTTCCCCTGCAGAAATTGGTCCACTACTTCTAACATGTTGCCATTGTGAGTAGTCATTGGTTGCATTATTTGCATATTTCCAGATCCAATAATCAGCATTGGCAGGACTTGAAGAATTCGCATTCCCATCATAACCAGATGTTAAAAATCCAACATTTGATATTATATTGCTCGTTGTATAATCTAAATTACTACTTGGAGCAACGGGAGAAGACCAATAATTATACAAATAAGTATTTCCGGTACCTTGTTGATCACGTTCTAAGTTTCCCGAACTTAAAGGGTCTATATCACTACCTTCCATTTGTATTAATTGTGATTCCCCTTCTAAATCTAGAGTGCCATCAAGTTTTAAATAGTGTGAAACGGTTATTGCATTTCCACTAGGTGGGATCCAGCCGGGTGGTGGAGTACCTATAAATATTGGTGGTGTATCGCCGTCTAATTTCAGTTCACCACTATTAATAATTAAGCCTAAAACGGTTCTGTTATTTGCTTTATAATCTGGTATCAAATTTGGATCAAGAGCATTATTCATAGTCACAATATGATTTATTTGAACAATGTTATAATCCATAGTTTGTTTATCAGTATCAACTGCTTCGTTTTCATACAAATAAGAAACGACTCCCGGTAGGTATTGTACGTTGCCATTCTCCCAAGTCGTTTCATCATCCCAGGCACCAGGTTGAACTGTTTTATATGGTAAAGGTGCAGTTTGGTAATCTATATTATCATAGTTTATCATAGATGCGTCATTACCGCCGTTAGATTCGTCTTTAATACTACCAAAAACAGCTGTGCTCATAGGGTAGTAGGCAATTAAGTTATTCCAAGGAATATCGTCAACTTCATTTTTTGTTGTGGTAGCGGGTAATATTTTGCCATTGACGTTTAAATCCCCATTTTCTTCAATTTCTTGATTCATTATATATCTTAGCTGATTGCTGCTTAGGGCTACATTCCAAACACGTACTTCATCAACACTTCCATTAAGTTTTTGCTGTCTATTTTTATAGTTCGCAGCTCCAATCATAAAATGCTCATCGGTATCTGAATTTATCGGATCATACGTGTTATTTACATCTGTTTCAATTCCATCAACGTATAAACGAGTAGTTCCAAGTGGACCTTCATTTATGTCGTAAGTTGCACATACATGGTGCCACTCATCTTCAGGGATATTGGCAGAAGTTTCCATTTTATTGTTTAAGATATCATCAGGGTCGCGCCACACCATTCTTAAATTTCCTTCTTCACTAATTCTGAATGCATAGCCTAAATCATAAGTTCCTGAAACTATACCATTTAAATCAGATATGTCCTCACCAGAATAGTTTCTTTTCGAAATAACATCAAATTTACCAACACCAGGTTCTCTTTTTATCCATGCACTTACGGTATAGCTCGTATCATCTAAATCATTGACGTCTCCTGCTGAAATATAACTATCTGTTCTATCAAATGTAACTGATCTAGATCCTAAATCAACTTCTGGAGCAGATCCAAAAGTGATATATTTTGTACCTTCAAAATACCAATCTACTTCTAAATCAGTACCTGCAACCTTCATAGTTGCTGAGGTAACATTCAAAGTAAAATCAGCGCTATCTGACACTATCATAATATAGTCTTCAGTACCATTACGCGCCGGAAGGACCATAGATTCGGGAATAGATAATTTCACTGTTGGAACAATATCTGTTACCACTATTTTCCATACTCGATTTAATCTAGACGCGGTTAAAGTAGCACCTGATACGCCGGTTCCAGCTCCAAAATCTTTAGTAATGTCTGGGCCTTTACCCGTAGCGTCATTGTGACCCCACATTAAGAAGGTTTTGTCTGTAAAGAAATCAGAAGTATTACCTTGATTGGTAGTTGATATTTGTTTGATACCAACAGTAATATCATCTGTGGAATTAATAGTTTTAGATTGTTTTTGGTTTAATGCAGAAGAATTATCTTGACCAACACCAGCTACGTTGTAGTTGAAAGCATCGTCTGTAGGTACACCAGTATCAATGTCCCAAATCACTCTTCCGTCAGAGTCCACATAATCCTGAGATGTGCCATTAACCCCTAGAGTAAGACCATATTTAATAGCTAGGTATGATTCAATTTGCCATCTTTCTGCTAATGGTACCTTGTAATTATATACAATCATTTCAGCAATACCGCCATCCCATCGGGTTGAAGTACTTGAGGGGTCTGCACCAATACCAGCTGTTAATGTTCCATTTAAGTTATCAGCATTTGCACTTACAACAGCTTGCTGAATTCCATTAACAAATAATCTGTTTGTAGAACCTGCTAAATGTCTGTAGTTTAATAAATATGGCGTTCCAGTAGTAATTGGAGTGATAACATTTGTAACAACTCCAGAATTCACAGTCCCATCATTATAACGTCCACTAAAAGTAGTCGCTGCTGTTTGTTCAATATCAACTGAACTATTATTATTACCATCTGATAAGTTTATTAAACTTTTGGTTGAGGCGTATGTTCCTTCAGCAACCGCAAAAATTGTTATTTCATCATTGGCATTTGTACTAGTTGTCATTTCGCTATTAGCTCCATCAAAGTCTAAAATAGGGTTGAAATTAAATCCATTTTCAATGAAAGTAGGTTCGTTAGAAACACTTGCTGTGGCATCATTGGTGTTAATAGTATTGTCAATCCAATTTACAATAGGGTCAGAGTCTACTGCAGGAATACCACCTGCTTTTTCAGCACCAGTGTCTGCTTTAAGCCATAGTTGTAAGTTTGTGTTTATACCACCTGGTCCTTCAGTTGCAAAATTTATTATCTGTAATTCATTTTCAACAGTTGCTTGTCCGCCGCCTACTCGAGCTGACCAAAATTCAGCTTGAGTTGTAGAATTTAATTTATAGTTCCTCCAGCCTCTTCCATAACCTAGTCCACCCCCACTATGGTAAGTAGAACCAATAATCATGGCTTGATCTTGAAATACAAGTCCAGCAGAAGATATGTCAACTGTAGTGTTGTCCGTAGTTCCATCAGAAAATCGAGTGACGCTTACTTGGTCATTATTTAAAACATGAACAAAATGCCTATTTGAGCCATCTGAATCATGAGAACCATGAAATTTCCAATCTACACTTTTGTCATCACTTCCTATTTTTGTCATTGGCCAGTTATCTCCGTGAGCATCATTGGTTCCGTTTGTCGCAGTATCTCCTCTATGTTGACTAAATATAATTGCGTTATCCCAATTACTGACAGTAGCATTCGTACCAGAAGACCCGTTAGAATTGCTTTTTAGAGTGATTGTACCTATATCTGCTCCATCTGCTCCAGAATCGCCGTGTAAAACCGCCCAGTTTGATCCAGTGAATTCCACCAGAGTAACATACACTCTTACATTGGGTATATTGCTTCCGCCTCGTCTTATTTTTATATTGGTACTACTATCTAAGTAGGCTATTGCCGTTCCAGAATCTGCATCACCAGTTCCAGAATCATTCATTATTCCAGTAATAAAGGGAATACATTTGTCTTTATTAGAAATCCCAGAAATAGTTTGATTTGTAGAATAAGTACCGCCATTTAAATCAACTGCATAACGCCCTCTAACAATAAATTCATTTGGGCCAGCTGGTACACCTGTATATTCCCAAATACTTGTGTTAAATCGTGTTTCTTCTAATTCTGAGCTAGTTTCACGATAATACGTTATGGTGTTAGCCGCGGTTAAAACACGTGCACCTGCCATATCACGGCCCTGTCTTACATTTGAAGAGCCACTTGGTCCTCCGTGTGTTTTTCTATTATTTGAAGGTAAAGCAAATGCACTATTTGTTGAAGATACAGCAGTAAAGCCTGTGGTAGTATTGGTTACTTCAGCATAACCACTAGCTCCGGGTATTCCTGAATTATCAACATCATCTTGTACTTCTTGAATTTTAAAATCTTGAGCTTCTACCAGTGTGCAGAAACATAAAAACATGCCTAATAGGGTATACGCCGAAAGCGTAGAAACCTTTTTCATAAGTGGTTAATTTTAGTTGGGACTAAATATTTGTAGCAATAGTATATAATTTATCTATAAAACGCAAAAAAAATCGATGAAATGCAATATTTGTAAAAATTCATGTGTAGTTCATCTAATATTTATAAAAAGAAGGAATGCCTGAAATAAATAAAGGTTACTATTAAATCCTTTAATTAAAAGGCGTTTTCAGTCTCAGTTTTCTTGCCATGACATACAACGTTTTATTGAATTTATCTCAGGGCTAAAATTGATAAGTGAATAATTATTAATAAATATTGTGTAAAAGCTAATCCTATTTTTTTTAATTTAGCTGAATAACCAACCAACACTTTATGAAAATTACTATAAAACTATCTATGTTACTTACTTTTTTGTTTAGTAACGTAGCTTTTGCTCAAGACCCAAATATTGTTTTAATTATAGCCGATGATATGGGGTGGTCTCAAGTAAGTACAGGACTTACAAATTTGAATAACCCTAGTGATTTTTATGAAACACCAACATTAGAAACGTTGGCTTCTGAAGGTATTGCGTTTCCTTATGCGTATGTAAATGGTGCTAACTGTGCGCCAACAAGAGCCGCTATTTTAAGTGGCCAGTATGCCGCAAGACCTGATAATAATGTGTTTAATGTAACTAATTTAAATAGAGGAAACACCAGTTCTAACTCCACCTTAATAGGTCCAGATATGGGCTTAGCTTCTAACGGAAATATTGATGAAATACCAGCTTCGGCCATAACTATTGCCGAAACCATGAAAACTGCAGGATATACTACGGCACATTTTGGAAAATACCATGTAGGAGAAGATGAGGCATCGAGTACCTCTGGAAATGATCCCACAGATCAAGGTTTTGATTATAATTATGGAGGCGGAACCGCTGGAGCGCCAGGAAGTTATTTTGCATCAAGTTCTGCACCTTATAACTTTAGCAGTAGTATTGGACCTGAATTGGATCAGTTCGCCAGTCCTTATACTGCAGCAGAATCTTTATTGTTAGCAGGAAACAACTCCTTAGAAGGAACAAAAAAGCATGTTAATGATGCTATGGCAGATGCCGCGCTTCAATTTATGGAAGCAGAAAAAAATACAGCATTTTTTATGCATTTTAGTAACTATGCTATTCATGGCCCTTTTGATACAGGAAACGCTAGACCGGATTTATTGGCCAAGTACCAAGCAAAAACACCAAGTTCTATAGGACATAATAGTATTGGGCAAGCTGCTATTGCAGAAGGTATGGATCAAACTATAGGTAGAATAGTTAACTATTTAAAAACTACGGATGACCCGAGAAGCCCTGGGAATAAATTATCAGAAAACACATTAGTGTATTTTATTTCAGATAATGGAGGCGCAATTAGTAGTGATGATGCCGGTCCTTTGCGAGGGATGAAAGGTGAATATTATGAAGGCGGTATTAGATCTGTAACTTTAGCTTGGTCTGAAGCATCGTGGTTGGCAAATAAAGGCACAGTAAATACAACGCCTATAATAGCTTTTGATTTATACCCAACATTTGTCGAGGCCGCTAGCGGAAATTTACCAAGTAATTATGATATTGATGGCGCAAGCCAGTGGCAAATGCTTACCAATGGTTCTAGTATAAATAGAGAAGCCATTTTTTGGCATTTCCCGGGGTATCTAATAGACTCTAAGCGAGATTCACGACCAGTAACTGTAGTTAGAAAAGGCGATTATAAATTAAGGTACAACTATGAAAGTTTGTCATATGAATTGTATAATTTAATTTCTGATATAAGCGAAACTAATAATTTGTTGTCTGGTAGTCCGGATCAAGCGACCTTAATAATAGGAAATGATTTAAGTACACTTTTAAGAAATCATTTAATTGATACGTCGGCACCTTTGCCAACGTATAGAAGTGATGGAACAACAGTACCATTGCCTTATATAATTGATATTGATGGAGGTATTCCCAATTCTACTGATGGTTGCCAAGCTACAAGTGGATATGCAGCGTATTGGGATTTTGATTTGGCAAGTAGCGCTAATGATGCTTCTGGAAATGGGAATGACCCTAATCCGTTAAATGGAATTTTGGCATATGATGCTGTAGATTTTGTAGAAGGTGATCAGTCTGCGGTTTTTGATGGAACGGTTGATATCAATTATAGTTCATTGACATTTATGTCTCCAGCGCTATCAGCACGATCGGTAGTTACGTGGATAAAACCAACAGCTTTAGTTGGGATTCAGGAAATATTTGATGAAGGCGGAAGTGATAAAGGTATTGCGATGCGACTTAATGGTTCTAATTTGGAATCTGTTGTTAGGAGTACAGTGTCGTTAGCAGATAATTTATCTGCTCCATTCCCAAATGATGGTGCATGGCATCACGTGGCGCTTGTTTATGATGGTGTAAATACAAGTCATAAGTTATTTATAGATGGTATAGAGGTTGCGGCAAGTATCTTGGCTCCAAGTTCGTTAGATTCTCATAATGAGACTGGTGGCGGAATAGGAGGTGTTATTGGTAATTGGGATAGTTTTGTAAATGCTTCTGATAGTTATTTTACAGGAAAAATGGATGCGTTTTCAGTTTATGATAGTGTTTTATCTGATACAGATGTTAATTCTGCGGCATGTTTGAGTACGGGTGGGAATTCCACCGCAGGTTGCCAAGCTACAAGTGCTTATGAAGCTTATTGGGATTTTGATACAGCTAACTCCGTTATTGGAGGAGATATTTCAGGTAATGCCCATGACCCTCTTGCTATTGTAGGGGTAATTACTGGAGACACATCAGATTTTAAAGAAGGCGATCAATCGGCAGTATTTAATGGTAGCTCAAGTATTAACTATGCCTTAAGTTCTGCAGGTACTTTTATGATTAGTGCACATAACACCAGATCTGTTATGGCTTGGATAAAACCAGCCAACTTAACAGGGCTCCAAAATATATTTGATGAAGGCGGTAAGTCTATAGGGATCGCATTACGATTAAATGGGGCAACCTTGGAGTCTATTGTTAGAGAAAATGCAAGTACTGCTGTACAGTTAAATTCAGCATTTCCAAATGATGGTGGTTGGCATCATGTCGCTTTAGTTTACGATGGTGCAAATACAAGCCAATATCTTTATATAGATGGTGTTGAAGTAGCTTCTGGAAGTGCAGCAGCAGCTATTGGAAATCATACAGGAAAAGGAGGAATTGGAGGGAAAATTAGTGGATTTGACAGTTTTAGTAATAATTCAGCCGCTTTTTTTACTGGGAAAATGGATGCCTTTGCAGTCTATGATGTGGTATTAAGTGCCGCAGAAGTTGAAGAAGGATCGTGCCTAAGTGGTCCAGATCCAGTAGTTGCCAATGCAGGTGTAGATGTTACAATTTGTGAAGGGTCAAGCACCATATTAACAGCTACAGGCGGAACGTCATACACATGGAATACAGGTGCAA
>NZ_CAJQQI010000110.1 GCF_905480415.1 uncultured Algibacter sp.
GTAGCTACGGGAGGAGATAAAGCAGGTGTTTTAGCATCGTCTTTTATTGCTGAGGTTAAGTCTGATTTAATGGGAGAGCAAACCATTCTTTGTGGATTGTTGCAAACAGGTTCTATTCTTTGTTTTGATAAAATGATTGAAGAAGGTGTTGATGCAGGTTATGCTTCAAAATTAATTCAGTATGGTTGGGAAACTGTTACAGAAGGTTTAAAATATGGTGGGGTAACTAACATGATGGATCGTTTGTCTAACAAAGCAAAAATTAAAGCTTTTGAAATATCAGAAGAGTTAAAAGATATCATGCGTCCATTATTTCAAAAGCATATGGATGATATTATTGAAGGTCGTTTCTCTGCAGGGATGATGTCGGATTGGGCTAACGATGATAAAGATTTATTAGGATGGAGAGCTGCAACCGCAGAAACTGCCTTTGAAAAAACACCAGCTGGAGATATAGAAATCTCTGAGCAAGAATATTATGACAATGGTGTGTTAATGATAGCTATGGTAAGAGCAGGAGTTGAATTAGCTTTTGAAGCTATGACAGACTCAGGGATTATCGATGCTTCTGCATATTACGAATCATTGCATGAAACGCCACTTATTGCTAACACCATTGCAAGAAAGAAATTATATGAAATGAATAGTGTGATTTCTGATACAGCTGAGTACGGATGTTATTTATTCGATCATGCTTGTAAGCCATTATTAAAAGATTTCATGAAAAAGATTAAAACAGATGTTATAGGAAAGCCTTTTGCTAAAGACAATGGTGATGGTGTAGATAATGCAAAACTTATTGAAGTAAATGCAGCTTTAAGAAATCATCCAGTTGAAAAAGTAGGTGAGTTTTTAAGATCATCTATGACGGCTATGAAGCCAATAGTATAGAGATGTACTAAACTAAAATATATATTTATAAAACCTGTCAGATGTTATCATTTTGACAGGTTTTTTCATTATTACAACGCCATTTTTAGTATAATTTTATATGTTTTATTTTTTGATACTACTGAAACACGCGAAAACGTTTTAGTTGAAAAACAGGTAGTTAATTAAGATATAGAAGTGATTTTAGATTTATTTTTAGTTATTTTGAGTAAAAAGAAAAAAGCAAAATTAAAGTTATGAAACATCCCTTCACAGAAATTCCGGAAGCTTATAAAATTAAATCTCTTTTACACCAAAACACGTACCTCGTAAATGGTGAGTTGCGACATTGGGAAGGTGAAACTGCTAAAGTGTATTCAACAATTTCATCTACTTCGAAATATGAGCAAACACTATTAGGGACTATTCCTCAATTAGGAGAAAAGGAGGCTCTAGAAGTTCTTGATTCTGCAATTTCGGCTTACGATAAAGGTAAAGGGTTATGGCCAACAATGAAAGTTGGTGACAGGATTGCTTGCATGGAAACGTTTGTTGAACAAATGAAAACAAAGCGAGAAGAAGTTGTAAACTTATTGATGTGGGAAATTGGAAAAAACTTACCAGATTCTGAGAAAGAATTTGATAGGACAGTTGATTACATTTATGATACTATTGAAGCTTATAAGCAAATAGATAGAGACTCGGCTAAATTTGAAAAAAACTCTGGAGTTTATGCGCACATTCGCCGCGGGCCTTTGGGAGTCGTTTTATGTTTAGGCCCTTATAATTACCCCTTAAATGAAACGTTTACGCTATTAATTCCAGCGTTAATTATGGGAAACCCTGTGATATTTAAACCAGCAAAGCTTGGAGTATTATTAATATCTCCTTTATTAGAAGCTTTTCAAAGTAGTTTCCCAGAGGGTGTAGTAAATATTGTTTATGGTCGTGGTCGTGTTTTAGCAACACCAATCATGAAGTCTGGTAAGATTGATGTTTTGGCTTTAATTGGTCATAGTAAATCTGCAAACGCTTTACAATCTCAACATCCAAAAGGAAATAGACTACGAATGGTGTTAGGTTTAGAGGCTAAAAATCCAGCTATTGTTTTACCTGATGCTGATTTAGATTTGGCTGTGGATGAATGTATAGCAGGAACGTTATCTTTTAACGGCCAACGTTGTACAGCACTTAAAGTTTTATATGTACATGAATCAATTGTGGAAGAATTTAATCGAAGATTTGCTTTTAAAGTAGATCAGCTTAAGTTTGGAAATCCTTGGGAAGAAGGTGCGAAATTAACACCACTTCCAGAAGAAGATAAGCCGTCTTATATTCAAGAATTGATTGATGATGCTACAGAAAAAGGGGCCAAAGTTTTGAATAAAAAAGGAGGAGAAACTACAGATAATTTTATTTTCCCTTCAGTTTTATACCCAGTAACTAAGGATATGCGCGTATTTCAAGAAGAACAATTTGGTCCAGTAGTTCCTGTTGTTGCATTCTCTGATATAGAAGCACCATTAGATGATATGGCAGAATCTAATTATGGACAACAAGTAAGTTTGTTTGGCAAAAATATACATACATTATCCCCCTTAATTGATACTTTGGTAAACCTAGTTTGTCGTGTAAATTTAAATAGTTCTTGTCAACGCGGACCAGATGTTTACCCATTCACAGGAAGAAAAGATTCTGCATTTGGAACGTTAAGTGTTCACGATGCTCTACGTTCATTTTCCATAAGAACTTTTGTAGCATCAAAAGATAATGAGTATAACAATGCTATTTTGGAAGAGTTGTTAGAAAAGAAAACTTCAAATTTCATTAGTACCGATTATATTTTATGATAAAAACTATAACTAAGTATTAGTTGCTTTTTAGATTATTGAAGTAAGATTATTTATTAAGTATAATATTTTTCACTGAAAAAAATTTTACTTTTTTTTGATTTTATACATTTATATTTGTTTTAATAAAATCTTCAGAAGTCTGAAGGTTTTACTTAAAGACTAACGTTTTAATTAAAATAAAAAAAATGAAGATATTTAAGGTTGTATTAGTATTGATTTTTTCTGGCTTAGTCATAGGTTGTGGTGGTAAGAAAGAAAAAAAGAAAGAAGGGTTTTCCTATGAGAATAAAACGACTACTTCAGAAAAAGTAGAAAGCAGACCTAATGACGTTGTTATAACATCTAATGATGCTATGCAATTTAATAAGAAGGAGATTACGGTAAAAGCTGGAGAGTCAGTAAAAATCACATTAAAGCATATTGGTAAAATGGATAAGAATGTGATGGGGCATAATTTTGTTTTATTAAAACAAGGTGTTAGCCTAGTCGATTTTGCAAATAAAGCTGCTGCTTTTGCTTCTAATCAATATATACCTAAAGCCTCAGAGGATGTTATTACATATACCAAAATTATTGGTGGTGGTGAAACTGCTGTTATTGAATTTGATTCGCCAGCTGTTGGAGAATATGAATTTTTATGTAGTTTCCCTGGACATTCTGGAATGATGAAAGGAAAATTTATTGTTGAATAATAAGCTATTAAATCAATCCAATTTCCAGCCTTCTCTATATATTCTTTTTACGAATTGATTGGCAGGTTCGAAATTGGTTATGTTCATATTATTACCATCCCAAAGAAGTTTTTTGCGACCAGGATAAATAAATCGATCATTAATTTTTTCTCTTAGATTGTAACTTCTAATAGCTAAATTACCCATTAAAATAGATTCAGTAAGAGGCCCAGCATAATCAAATGATGAGGTTAATTCTTTATGTTTATTGCTTTCATAACCATCTTTGCAGGCATCTACCCATTTAGCTTGATGCCCATTTTCTGGTAAGCTGTTTTCGTCTTCATTCTCGTGGTAGTTTGGTAGTAGAATTTCGCCAGAATTAAGATATATTTTAGGATTTCTTCCGTAAGTTCCGCAGGTCATAATACCTTTTTCTCCCATCATTATAACACCATTTGCACTATTCTCATCACCTAAAGAATGATCAGCTGGAATTAAGTCAGGATGAAAAGGTCGCAATCCACCATCAGTCCAATTCAATTTAACTGTAGAAGGATTTTTTTCTGTTGCTTCAAATTTTAATTGGGTTCTAGATGATGGAGGACATGATTCTGGATAGTAATCAGGTGTCCAATCTTGAGTAAATATTGACCCTACACTACTTTCAACCTCAGTAGGGTATTTTAAGCCTAAGACCCTGTATGGGGGATCCATTAAATGGCAGCCCATATCTCCAAGCGCTCCAGTGCCAAAATTCCACCAGCCTCTCCATTTAAATGGATGATATAATGGATTGTAATCTACCCATTCTGCTGGTCCAACCCATGAGTCCCAATCTAAATTGTTTAGCAAAGCTGGTTTTTCTGTTGGTGTTTTTATGCCTTGAGGCCACACGGGTCTGTTTGTCCAAACCTCTACCTTATTAACTTCCCCAATAGTTCCACTATTATACCATTCGATCATGGTTTGAACACCTTTTCCTGATGCACCTTGATTTCCCATTTGGGTTACTATTTTGTATTTTTTTGCAGCTTCGGTAAGTATCCTGGCTTCGTAAATATTATGTGTTAGTGGCTTTTGTACATAAACGTGTTTTCCTAATTGCATAGCTGCATGAGTTATAACTGCATGCGTATGATCTGGAGTTGATACAGTTATAGCATCAATATCCGTCATTTCTTCTAACATTTTTCTGTAATCTTTAAAGCGTTTTGCTTTAGGGAAAAAATCAAATGCTTTAGAAGCTTGATTCCAATCAACATCGCAAATAGCTGAAATGTTTGATTGACCATTATTCCAAACATTAATCATATCTGAATAGCCTTTACCTCCAGCTCCAACAATAGCAATATTTAATTTATCACTAGGAGGAATAAATCCTTTCCCCATAACATGCCTTGGAATGATAGAGATTCCGATTGATGTTAATGCCGTTTTTTTAATAAAGGAGCGTCTACTATTTGAAGGATTACTACTCATTTTAAAAAGGTGTTAAAAAGTTATAACTCTAATATATCAATATTTTTAAATTCTATAGGGTGGCTTTCGCTTTGTAATGAAATATAACCGCTAGTAAGAGATTGTCCATCTTTAGCTTGAGTTTCTTTGGAGGTTGACTCTAAAAACTCACCACCAATAGTTGGTCTGGAATATGAAATAACATTTTTACCATTAATAAAATGTGTTATAGAATCATTATTTACTAGAACCTCTGCGGTTATCCATTCTTCACCATAATAGGTTTTACAATCAGCACTAACACAATGTTCTGTAATTAACTTCTCATCTATTAAGACATGGGTTGCTGGTGTACAAAGATTTCCTGACGGGCGAGGTTCGTTTTCATTTACACCTCCGAGAAGTTGAAATTCTAATGAAAGCGGGAAACCTTGATTAACTAACATGCTTTCTGGAGATTGCGAATGCAGCATAATACCACTATTTTTTGCAGCCCAACTTGCTCCGCCTTTCACTTGTGTACCTGTAAACCTATATTGTAATCTTAATTTGTAATTTGAAAAAGGTTTTTTGTAAAAGATATGTCCAAACTCATTCGTGAAGTTTTCATAATTATCATATGACACCTTCATGACGCCATTTTCTACTCTAAAAGTATTGTTATAATTATTATTGAGTTCAAAACCATTTATTTTAACTGTCCAATCTGTTAAGTCTTTCCCATTAAAAAGTTTTACCCAATTTTCAGATTTTTTATCTTCTTTTTCACAATTAAAAAAGAAGATAAATGTTATACTGAATAGAAAAAATTTAAAAGCTAAACGCATTATATTATCAAAATTTTATATAACCAAAGTATTTCCAAGAGACCAAGATTTTCCTCCTGTTATTTCTTGTAAATCACCACAATAGTATTGAGCTGGAACTGGGTCGTACACCAATACATTCTCGCCAATTTGTTCAGTTGTTAAATAAGCCTTTATCGTTATAAATTTTAAGGTATTTAAAAACTCTGATTTTGTGAGTTCTAATGCCTCTGGATTCGCCTCACGTTCTTCATCAATTTCATCTTTAATGAGCATATGGTCGTCTAGTAAAGCTTTGTAATCTTCTTCTTTTACTGAATCCATGCGGTCTTCGGTATTCGGTTTGAGTATCGATATCATGTTTTCAAAAGCAGTATTCATTTGTGTTTGCCCGTCATCATCTAAAACGATATTAATATACTTATCAATAAATTGAGGTACATTAAGTTCTGTCGCAGAAGGTAGGTTTTCAGTTTTTGGTAAAATAACATCAACTAATTTCGTTAAAGCTTCACTTTGTTCTATAGTTAAAAAATCTGGTGTCCAAGTTTTAATGTCGCTAGTACAACTTTGCAATAAACTAATAACGGCAGGTGTTACAACAAAAAAACCTGTTGCAAGTCCTAAATTTTTTAATGCATCTCTTCTTTTCATTTTAAAATATTTTAGGCGTTATTTTTTTTAAGTTGTTCTGCGGCATGGTTAGCAGCTCTTGCAGTAAAAGCCATATACCCGAGGGAGGGGTTGTGGCAAGCGGCCGATGTCATGAATGATCCATCAGTTACATATACATTGGTACAAGCATGAATTTGATTATTTTCATTTAAAACAGACGTTTTAGGGTCTCTACCCATTCGTGCCGTTCCCATTTCATGAATCCCTAATCCCATAGCTCTCCCTTCCTCTTTATCGTAACCTTCTACGTCTTTAAACCCAGCAGCAGTAAGCATTTTAACAGCTTGTTCTTGCATGTCTTTACGCATAGCTAATTCGTTTTCTCCAAAATCTGCATCAAAGGTTACTGTAGGTAACCCCCATTCGTCTAGCTTATCATAATCTAGGTACATTCTGTTTTTATGATCAGGTAATGTTTCACCAAATGCAAGAAGGTTAACATTCCATTCTCCAGGTTTTAAAATAGCTTCTTTTAATTCTGGTCCATATTTTAATTCGGCAACCAATTCTGAGATGCTCGATCTTGTTGCGCCTCCTTGATAACCATAACCTCTTTTGAATTTTTTGGTATCCGTATTTCCTCCAAGATTTCTAAATCTAGGAATATATAATCCATTAGGTCTGCGCCCTTTATTTATTTTATCTTCAAAACCATCTGCTTTTGCTCTAGCACCAACATGAAAATGATGGTCCATAATATTGTGACCTAATTCACCACTATCGTTACCTAAGCCATTTGGAAAACGTTCAGATTTTGATTGTAATAAAATTGAAGCAGAAGCAACTGTAGAAGCACATAAGAAGATAACTTTGGCTTTATACACGAAAATTTCTTTAGTTTCAGCATCAATTACTCTAACTCCTATGGCTTTTTTTGTAGTGTCATCATATATTACTTCATGTACTATAGAGTTTGGTCTTAAACTCATATTTCCAGTAGCTTCAGCAGCTGGAAGAGTGGAAGAATTACTGCTAAAGTAAGCTCCAAATGGGCAGCCTCTCATGCATCTATTTCTATACTGACAAGTGCTTCTTCCCATTCCAGGCTTAGTACCTTCTGTAATATGAGCTGTTCTGCCAATAGTTAATAATCTGCCGTCTTCAAATTTTTCAGAAATTTTAGATTTCAAATGTTTTTCAACACAATTTAGGTTCATTGGCTTTAAAAGCTTTTGGTCAGGGAGTACTTCTAATCCTAAGTTTTCACCACTAACCCCAATAAACTCTTCAACTTTATCATACCATGGCTCAATGTCCTTATAGCGCACAGGCCAGTCTATAGCGATACCTTCTTTTTTGTTAGCTTCAAAGTCTATATCACTTAAACGGTAACTTTGTCTTCCCCACATTAATGAACGACCCCCTACGTGATATCCTCTAATCCAATCAAAACGTTTTTTTTCGTTATAAGGATGCTTTAAATCGTCAACAAAAAAATGTTTTCGAGACTCTCTTGTTACATAACCAGTTCTATGCTGTTTATGCATTCGCTCTTTAGTTTCTCTTGTGGCTACATCTCCATTTGGAAAATCCCAAGGATCTAAATGAGCAGTAGGGTAGTCTTCTATATGTTTAACCATTCTTCCACGTTCAAGAACCAGAGTTTTTAACCCATTTTCACAAAGTTCTTTTGCAGCCCAGCCACCAGATATTCCGGTGCCAACTACAATAGCATCATATTCTTCTTTAAGTGGATTAGTGCAAGCTGTATACATTTTTAGTTTATTTATTTAGTTTTTAAAAAGTAATAAAAAAAAAGCAATGGTTAATTGCATTTCATGCCAAATTAATTAAATTGCGGATTAACTATGTTCAAATTATTTCAGTGAAGATAAATATACAAAAAATAAAACCTTTCAAAGCGGATGGAATTGTTTATCACGCTGACACGTGTTTACCATTAATTGATGCTGTTGAAAGAAAAAAAGTAAAGTTTAAAGCATTAGCTAGGTATACGTATCCTGGTGACCGTTTGAATGATAATACAATAGGGTTAAATAGTATTGGGTATTGGGATGCTAATGAGCCGCAAGATTGGGGTTTAGATTGGCATCGTAATGAAGGTATAGAAATTCATTTTTTGGAATCTGGTTCTATGCCTTATTCTCAGGAAAAAAAAGAAATCGAATTACGACCTAATGACCTGACTATAACTAGGCCATGGGAAGCGCATAAGGTAGGTAATCCGAATATTGGGGTTGGTAAATTTTATTGGGTAATTTTAGATTTAGGAGTGCGTAGGCCCCATCAAAATTGGGTTTGGCCAGAGTGGATAATTTTAGCTCCTGAAGATTTGCTTCGATTAACAACTATTTTAAGACAAAATGAAGATGTGCGCTTACGTTCGGATAAACGTGTGAGAGATTGTTTTCAAAGGATTGGCCGTGCGGTTGATACTGATAAGAATTGTAGTAATTCTTCGAGGATTAGGCTGCTGGTTAATTATTTGTTAATTCTGCTTTTAGATCTTTTAGATTCTGAAAATATTGAGTTGAATGAAGATCTTACAGATAGTTCAAGAAGTGTTAAATTATTTTTAAATGAGCTTGAAAAAAACCTGCCGGAAATGTGGACTATTGAAAAAATGGCGGAATCTGCAGGTGTTGGTTTAACGAGGTTTACGCATCATTGTAAGCAGCTAACGAATTTAACGCCAATGCGTTATTTGATGATGAAACGTTTAGAGTTGTCTAAAAAAATACTACTAGAAGATACTGATTTGAATGTGGCAGAAGTTGCTTTTAGTTGTGGTTTTTCAACTAGTCAGTACTTCTCAACAGTTTTTAAAAAACATGAAAAATGCACGCCAATTGAGTATCGTTTAAAAATGTTAGATAAGATTTAGTTGTTTCTAAATAATTCTACTTTTTGTTAATTTTAATATATGTTTAAATTCTTTCACTGAATAAATATAAACATTGATACGCGATTGTTTATTTATTTTCACACATCTTATCTTAATCCTAAATATGAAAAACGCTAGACTAAAAATTAATACATCACTAATTGTTGTTATCCTTCTTGTGATGAGTTTTATTGGATGTGCTAATAAAAAAAGTAAACAAGAAAATTTAGAAGTTAATTCAGAAACTATATCTGAACAAGAGCCGTTTTTTAAATTATCATTGGCGCAATGGTCATTGCATAATTTTGTGCAAATAGAAAAAGGCGATCCTTTTCAATTTGCATCAATGGCCAAAGAAATGGGCTTTGAAGGCTTAGAATATGTAAGTCAACTTTATGATGATGAAATTGAATTATTGGGTATGGATAAGGTGATTGATTCATTAAAAACAATGAGCCAATTAAGCAATATTCAGAATGTTTTAATCATGGTTGATCATGAGGGAGATTTAGCTGATCCAGATGAAACAAAACGAAATGAGGCCGTTGAAAATCATAAAAAATGGGTAGACGCTGCAGAAAAGTTAGGTTGTCATTCTATTAGAGTAAATACGTTTGGCACTAATAATCCTGAGGTTTGGAAAGTAACCGTGGTTGACGGTCTTAAAAAATTATCGGAATACGCTGCCACAAAGAATATAAATATATTGTGTGAAAATCATGGTTGGTTATCTTCCGATGCTCCCAAATTAATGGAGGCTATTAATTTAGTAAACATGCCGAATTGTGGTACACTCCCAGATTTTGGTAATTGGTGTGTAATAAGAGATCAGGGAGAACGTTGGGGTGAATGTCTTGAGGTTTACCCCGATAAATATGAAGGTATTGAAATGTTGCTTCCTGCAGCAAAAGCAGTTAGCGCAAAGTCTTATGACTTTGATGAAAATGGTAACGAAACTACTTTGGATTATTCTAGAATTTTACAATTGGTTAAAAACTCCAGTTACACAAATTTTATTGGTGTTGAATATGAAGGCACAAGGTTATCAGAAAGAGAAGGTATATTGGCTACAAAAAAGCTGTTATTGAAATCTGAAGCATCCTTGAAATAATTTCAAATAAACAATTAAACTAATAATTCATATTATGAATAAAAAAATCCAATTTCAGCTATCTTTTATGATGTTCCTAGAATTTTTTATTTGGGGCGGTTGGTTTGTAACACTTGGCTCCTTTTTAGGAAATAATTTAGGCGCAACTGGAGCAGAAGCAGGAATGGCTTATTCTACCCAATCGTGGGGAGCAATTATAGCGCCTTTTATTATTGGATTAATTGCAGATCGGTTTTTTAATGCAGAAAAAATTCTTGGCGTTTTGCATCTCATAGGTGCTTTTTTAATGTACAAAATGTCTCAATCAACTGAGTTTGCAACGTTTTACCCTTATGTATTAGGCTATATGATTGCATATATGCCAACACTAGCTTTAGTGAATTCAGTATCATTTAATCAAATGGATGATCCTGCAAAGCAATTTCCTTTAGTTAGAGTTTTTGGGACTATAGGATGGATACTTGCTGGGTTACTTATAAGCTTTGCTTTTAAATGGGATTCTATAGCAAATATTGGACAAGGTATGTTATCGAATACATTTACTATGGTAGCTGTAGCATCAGCAGTTTTGGGTGTGTTTAGTTTTACATTACCAAAAACACCACCAAGTGCAGCCAAGGGTGAAAAAGTGACTATTAGAGATATTCTCGGATTAGATGCCTTAAAGTTACTAAAGGATAGAAATTTTTTGGTGTTCTTTTTGTCATCTGTTTTAATCTGTATTCCATTAGCTTTTTATTATCAAAACATCAGTCCATTTTTAACTGAATATAAAGTTGAAAATTCAACAGCCTGGGCATCTTTAGGTCAAATATCCGAAGTAGGTTTTATGTTGTTATTACCGTTCTTCTTTAAGAAATATGGTTTTAAAAAGACAATATTATTTGGCATGTTAGCTTGGGGAATTCGTTATGCTTTGTTCGCTTACGGAAATACTGGCGATTTATTCTTCATGCTTGTAATAGGGATTGCTTTGCATGGTATTTGTTATGATTTCTTTTTTGTTTCGGGTCAAATTTATACAGATTCTAAAGCTGGTGAAAAAGTAAAAAGTGCAGCACAAGGATTAATTACATTAGCGACCTATGGTATTGGTATGCTAGTTGGATTTTGGGTTGCAGGAAAAATAGTTGATAAAAATATTTTAGCAGATGGTACTCACAGCTGGCAAGATGTTTGGTTATTTCCAGCATTATTTGCACTTGGTGTTTTAGTATTGTTTGCTTTGTTTTTTAAAGAAGAAACTGTTGAATATAAAGCTTAAAATAAATAATGAATTCTAAAATCAGATTAGGAATATTAGGCGGTGGTGGAGACTCATTAATAGGAGTTTTGCATAGAGTGGCATCATCAATGTTTGATCAATTTCAAATTATAGGCGGTGTTTTTAATCCTAATTGGGAAGAAAATATTGGATTTGCTGAAAAAATAGGTATTCCTACAAATCGAATTTATAAAGATTTTGATACACTAATGGAGGAAGAATTAAAGCTTCCAGAAGATAGTCGTATGCAAGTGGTGTCTATTTTAACTCCAAATTTTTTGCATTTCCCTATGGCAAATAAACTTTTGGAAAATGGGTTTCATGTTATTTGTGAAAAACCGATGACTACCACTTACGAAGAAGCTAAAATATTAAACCAAACGCTTAAATTAGCTAAAACCGTATTTGCTGTTACCTACACATATACTGGATACCCAATGGTGCGCCAAATGCGCGAGATGATATTAAATGGGGAACTTGGAAACATTCAAAAAATAGATGCACAATATTATCAAGGATGGATAAATCCAATAATTCATGATAAAGAAAAACGTTCTTCTACATGGCGATTAAATCCTAAAAAATCAGGAATTAGTTGTTGTATTGGCGATATCGGTACGCATGCCTTCGATATGTTAGAATATGTTTCGGGACATAAAATTAAATCTGTATTAGCCGACTTAAATTACTTGTATTCTGATAATAAAATGGATATCGATGGGACTGTTTTATTACGTTGCAATAATAATGTTAAAGGTGTGATTTGCACAAGTCAAATTGCAACAGGTGAAGAAAATAGTTTTATTGTAAAAATTTACGGTGATAAAGCAGGTTTAAAATGGGAACAAGAAAATCCTAATTATTTATATTTAATGGAAGATGGCAAGCCATTGCAAGTTTTAAAACCTGGACATACTTATAATTCAGATTTATCGCTCGATGGAACAAAATTACCTCCAGGACATCCCGAAGGTATTTTCGATTCTATGGGAAACATCTATAAAGGCATAGCAAAGGCCATTAATAATGAGCCATATAATCATGGTGAATTCCCAACTATTATAGATGGGGCAAGAGGTATGAATTTTATTGAAAAAGCCGTTGAATCTCACCAAAAAGGGAATGTTTGGGTAAATATTGAAAATATAGACTAATGAAAACGATAAAAGGACCTGCAATATTTCTAGCTCAATTTATAGATGATAGTGAACCGTTTAATTCCTTAGATGGTATATGTAAATGGGCAAGCGATTTAGGGTATAAAGGGGTTCAAATTCCAACTACCGATTCTAGATTAATAGACCTAGAAAAGGCTGCTGAAAGTCAAACATATTGTGACGAGTTTAAAGGTAAAATAAATGGTTACGGTTTAGAAATAACCGAATTATCTACTCATATTCAAGGTCAGTTAGTCGCTGTACATCCAGCACATGATATCATGTTTGATGCCTTCGCTCCAAAACATTTAAAAGGAAATTATAAAGGAAGAACTGAGTGGGCTATTCAACAAATGAAATATGCTGCATCGGCGAGTAATAGGTTAGGCTTAAAAGCCCATGCTACATTTTCGGGCTCATTACTTTGGCCAATGATGCACCCTTGGCCTCAGCAGCCTAAAGGATTGATAGAACTTGGTTTTAAAGAATTAGCTGACCGTTGGAAACCAATTTTAAACACCTTTCAAGATAACGGTGTTGCAGTTTGTTATGAAGTTCATCCGGTTGAAGATATACATGATGGTGATACGTTTGAACGTTTTTTGGAAGCTACGGGAAATCATAAAGCCGTTAATATGCTTTATGATCCTTCACATTTTGTACTTCAACAATTAGATTATATTAAATATATTGATCATTATCATGAGTTTATAAAATCTTTTCATGTTAAAGATTCAGAGTTTAATCCAACTGGAAAAAAAGGAGTTTTTGGTGGATATAATGATTGGAAAGACCGTGCGGGACGTTATCGTTCTCCGGGAGATGGTCAAGTTGATTTTAAAAAAATATTCTCAAAATTAACAGAATATGGTTGTGATGTTTGGGCCGTTTTAGAATGGGAATGTGTTATTAAAAGCCCAGAACAAGGAGCAAGAGAAGGTGTTGACTTTATAAATAAACACATTATAGAATCTACAAATAAACGCTTTGATGATTTTGCAGCTAGCAATGCCAGCGATGATGAACTAAAAAAAATACTAGGATTGTAACTAAATTAAATAAAATGAAACAACTAACTTTTGGTATATTGTTTATGCTGATGATATCATCATGTAAACAAAATAAAGAACAAGTAACAATAGAACCTGAGGTTATTGAGCAGGTAGAGTCGAGTTCAGAATGGAGTATTCTTTTTGATGGTACTAATTTTGATAACTGGAGAGGTTATTTAACAGATGAGATGTACCCTGAATGGAGTATTGAGGATGGAGCCATGGCATTTAATCCCGGAGAAGAAGGAGGTAAAAATATCATAACAAAAAAGACCTACACTAATTTTATTTTATCATTAGAATGGAAAATATCTGAAGGCGGTAATAGTGGAATATTTTGGAGTATATATGAAGACTCAAAATTTAATGAAGCCTATCAAACAGGGCCAGAAATTCAGGTGTTAGATAATGCGAGACATCCAGATGCTTTGGCAAACCCTAAATTTCATCAGGCTGGTGCTTTGTATGATATGGTTCAGCCAATGCACGATGTTTGTAAACCAGCAGGTGACTGGAATAAATGTGTTTTAAAAGTAGATCATAGTAATAATGAAGGAAGTGTCACATTAAATGGAACAGTAATTGTTGAATTCCCTTTGCATGGCGAAGAATGGGATGCTTTAGTGGCTAATTCTAAATTTAAAGATTGGGAAGCTTTTGGAAAACACCAAACAGGGCATATTGGTTTACAAGATCATAGCGATAAAGTTTGGTTTAGGGATATTAAAATTAAAGAATTATAGGATTTTGATAATGTCTATTATATGTTAAATTCCCCCTAACGAATGGATTCATAATTATGAGGTGTTAAGCTAACACTGTAAAAATAGATCAGAGTATCTTACCTCATAATTAATAGCATATTACATTTGCCATCCATTGATAGCAGGTAAAATAAATGCAGCAATATCTTCAAACGGAGCTGATGATTTTATCTTCATCAATATCTAAATAGTTATTAATAAACATGTTAAATAGCCTTGCGTAAATGCGGGTTATATTTAAATGAAATACAAATAAGATGAAAAAACCTGTAATGGTTGTTATGGGAGTTAGCGGCTGTGGTAAGACTACTATAGGTGAAAAATTATCTAAAAAATTAAAGCTTCCTTTTTTTGATGCTGATGATTTTCATCCTAAAGAGAACGTTCATAAAATGAAAAATGGTCTACCACTAAATAATGAAGACCGTTTTCCTTGGTTAAAAATCCTTGCTAATAATATTCAGAAGTGGGGCGAAAATGATGGTGCTATTATTGCTTGTTCTGCGTTAAAAGAAAAATACAGAGAGATCTTAGTTTCAAAAAGTAAAAATATTGTTTGGATTTATTTATCAGGAGATCAAAACTTAATTCGTGCAAGAATTGAACAAAGACAAGGCCATTATATGAATTCGATTCTTTTGGCGTCTCAATTTAAAGATTTGGAAATTCCTGAATATGGAATTCATATAGATATTTCTCAGTCACCAGAAAAAATTATTACTGAGATTCTATTAAACTTAGAACACATTAATAAGTCTTTTTTCGGAGTTATAGGTCTTGGTGTTATGGGCCGCAGTCTAAGTTTAAACATTGCTGAAAAAGGCTATGTTTTATCTGTTTATAATCGGGCTACAGTAGGTGAAGAAAATAGTGTTAAAGATTTTTTATGTACAATCGAGGATAATATGAGAATTAAAGGATTCACAGAGTTATGTGAATTCGTCAATTCTTTAGAGCGACCTAGAAAAATATTAATAATGATAAAAGCAGGAGATGCCATAGATTATGTAATTGAATCATTAATTCCTATGCTTTCAGAAGGAGATATAATTATTGATGGCGGAAACTCACATTATCAGGACACCAAAAAAAGAGCAGATTATTTAGAGAGTAAAGGACTAAATTTTATTGGAGTTGGAGTTTCTGGTGGCGAAGAAGGGGCGAGAAAAGGACCTTCTATTATGCCTGGAGGTAATAAAACCAGTTACCAAATTATAGCACCAGTTTTAGAGTCAATTGCAGCAATAGATGCTGATGGTAAAAAGTGTTGTGCATATATTGGTCCTGAAGGATCAGGTCATTTCGTCAAAATGATTCATAATGGAATAGAGTATGCCGAAATGCAACTGCTTGCTGAAATGTATACCCTACTTTCAGTCTCAAAATCAAATGAAGAAATCAAGGAAATTTTTTTAGAATGGAATTCAGGCGATTTAGCTAGTTATCTGTTAGAAATTACGGCAGATATTATGACAAAAAAGGAAGGGGATCTATATGTTCTTGATTTAATTCTGGATAAAGCGGGAAACAAAGGAACGGGTTCTTGGTCTACAAAAACAGCTTTTGACCTCGGAACGGTAAATACGATGATGTCTTCAGCTGTTTTCGCACGTTATGTGTCGGTTTTTACAGAAACAAGGAAAAACTTAGCCAAAGAAATTAATAATACCATTGGTGTTAAAAGTGAACTCTCAATAAATGATGTTAAAGAAGCATATAGGTGTGCTAGAATTATAAATTACCAGCAAGGGTTTGCGGTAATTAGACAAGCATCCGAATCCTATAATTGGAATCTTTCTTTGTCAGATCTTTCTAGAATATGGACTAACGGATGTATCATAAGATCAGAGTTGATGATAAATTGTATTTCATATTTTAAAGCATATGATGATTTATTTAAACACCTAGAAATTTTTGAAGTATTAAAGCGCGGTGAGAATGCTGTTAAATCAGTTTTAATTTATGGACTCAATAATAGATTACCACTTCCTGTATTCACAGAAGCAAATACCTATTGGGTGTCAATGACTACTGAAAGACTTTCAGCAAATATGATTCAGGCACAAAGAGATTATTTTGGAGCACACACATATCAAAGAATAGATGCTCTAGAAAATCAATTCTTTCACACTAATTGGTACGAATTATGATAGATTTTGCATTATTATCTGCAGTATTATTTGGTATAGTTACATTACTGTTACTTATACTTCGTTTTAAAGTACAGGCTTTTATAGCGTTGCTTATTGCTAGTATTTTTGTTGGCGTATTATCGGGTATGGAACCTTTAGCTATCATTAAAGCGATACAAGAAGGAATGGGTAGTACACTTGGTTTTGTTGCAGTGGTAGTGGGTTTGGGTGCTATGTTTGGTGCTATTTTAGAGCATTCAGGAGGAGCTGAATCTTTAGCAACATTTTTGCTGTCTAAATTTGGAGAAAAACGATCATCTTGGGCGTTAATGTTAACGGGGTTTATTGTTGCAATTCCAGTATTCTTTGATGTAGCCTTTATTATTTTAGTTCCAATGATTTACGCACTTCAAAGAAAAACAGGTAAATCCTTACTGCTCTATGGCATTCCGTTATTGGCTGGATTGGCTATAACACATTCATTTATTCCGCCAACACCGGGGCCGGTAGCAGTTGCGGATATTGTAAAAGCAGATTTAGGTTGGGTCATCTTTTTTGGTTTTCTAACAGGAATTCCCACCGCGATAGTATGTGGACCATTATTTGCAAAATATATAGCAAAAAAAATTCATGTGGATGCTCCAGTATTACAAATCGATTCTGATGCAATAAAAACATTCCCACCAGTTGGAATTATTATAAGTATAATTTCCATTCCCATAGTTTTAATTGTTTTAAATACATTGTTAAATAGTCCGCTTATAGGAGAAGAGTTCATATCTAAAAACATTTTAGAATGGTTAGGGATGATAGGTCATCCGTTTTCAGCCTTAATAATTGCAAATCTTATAGCTTGGTACACATTAGGTTTACGCAGAGGATTCACAAAAGATAAATTATTAGATATTACCACCCAATCTATGGGTCCAGCAGGTATTATAATATTATTAACTGGTGCAGGTGGCGTTTTTAAACAAATGCTTGTAAATACAGGTGCTGGAGAAATGCTTGCCAACTATTTTGCAGATCAAGGAGTTAGCATTCTTCTGTTTTCTTTTATAGCAGCAGCTTTAATTAGAATTCTTCAAGGTTCAGCGACAGTGGCTATGATTACGGCTGCTGGACTTACTTCGCCACTTTTAGTAGAAACGATTTCCGAACCACAAAAGGCATTAATTGTAATAGCCATTGCATCTGGGGCTACAATTATGTCTCATGTTAACGATAGTGGATTTTGGTTAGTTAGTAAGTATTTAGGGCTTTCAGAAAAAGAAACTTTTAAAAGTTGGACGGTGATGACCACTATATTGGCGTTAACAGGTTTTCTAACAGCTTCATTATTGTCATTATTTTTTTAAGATAAAACTAAAATAGAAATTCAATAGGCTTTTGGTAAATATCAAAATGAGCATATAGGTTTACAAGATAATGATGATAAAATTTTGTAAAAAACATAAAAATTGAAGAACTATAAGCTCCGTGATTATTAGCAAATTAAGGAGCTATTTTTAATGGGCTTCTTTTTATTTCATACACTTTCCTAGCTTTTAGTTGCAGAATTCTAAACAAATACATAGCTATAATTTTAAATTCACAATTTTTTTAAAAATGTTAATATCCATTAATTGATATTAGAAATTATTTTTTAGTTTAGCATTATATGAAAAATCTAAAAAATAAAATACGTTGTTCTGTTCTCGGCTTTCCCGTGCGCTTTCGTCGCCGCTTTTAATCTTATCTATTAGCAAAATCAAAACGTAATTTTAATTTTTTTCATAGTGTCCAAATTTAATTCCATAGTATTTCATAAATCAGTTAATCTTTTAATTAACAAGACTATTACGCGCCGCAAATTTTCCCGTCGCCCGAAAGGGTGTATATCAATGTTATTGAATTAGGTGAGTCCAGTTCAGCGTTTAAGAAAAATTAGAATAATTGACATAAAAATATAATAGGGGAATGAATGTTGTCATAGCCGATAAATCACATATTAAATACGCAGAAGCCATTTGCGAAACTATTGCACAATCTGCTCAAGTTAGAGGTACAGGTATTGCGAAGCGTACTCCTGAGTATGTAGCCGCCAAAATGGAAAATGGAAATGCGGTTATTGCTTTAGATGGTGATAAATTTGCAGGGTTTTGTTATATCGAAAAATGGGGTCATGGTAAGTTTGTTGCTAATTCAGGACTTATCGTACACCCAGTTTACAGAGGGAAAGGATTAGCAAAAAAAATAAAACACAAAGTTTTTGAGCACTCTAGGAATAAATTTCCAAATGCTAAAGTTTTTAGCATAACAACAGGGCTACCCGTTATGAAATTAAATAGTGATTTAGGGTATAAACCAGTTACATTTTCTGAATTAACGGATGATCAAACCTTTTGGGATGGTTGTCAAACCTGTCAAAACTACGATGTATTAACTCGAACTAATAGAAAAATGTGTTTGTGTACAGGGATGTTATATGATGCTAAAGCGAAACAAATAGAAGAGAAAACTAAAGTAAAAGAAAAGGTTTTTAAAAGATTGAAGCATATTAAAGAAACCATGTTTTTAAAAAAAGATAAAAAATGAAAAAATTAGTTATAGCATATAGTGGTGGTTTAGATACTTCATATTGCGCAGTAAGTTTGTCAAAAGAATATGATGTTCATGCAGTAAGCGTGAATACTGGAGGCTTTACGAAAGAAGAAATTGAACATATAGAAAGTAACGCCTACAAAATGGGTGTTTCAACTTACGAGAATATTGATGCTGTAGCTACCTTTTACAAAAAAGTAGTGAAGTATTTGATTTTCGGAAATGTGTTAAAAAATAATACATATCCATTATCTGTAAGTGCCGAACGTATTATTCAAGCTATTGAAATAGTTGAGTATGCTAAAAGTATTGATGCTGAATATATTGCACATGGTAGTACA
>NZ_CAJQQI010000111.1 GCF_905480415.1 uncultured Algibacter sp.
ATAATTTGCCCCTGTTTACATTTAGGACAAGACTCCGAAGTAATACCCACTCCTTTTTTAGCTTCAACCTTAGCAGCACGTTTTTTAACCGTAACAGCATGCGAAATATTAGCACGTTTGGTTTCGCTTCGCACCTCATAAACCAAAGCATCAACCATGCATTTCATGTTTTTAATGAATGCTCCTGCTGTAAATTCACCCTTTTCAATATCTTTCAATTGCTTTTCCCAAGACCCCGTTAGTTCAGCAGATTTTAATAAATCATTTTGAATCGTATCAATTAACTGAATACCTGTAACAGTTGGCAGTACTTGCTTTTTATTTCGCTTTATATATTTACGTCTAAATAACGTTTCAATAATATTGGCACGAGTTGAAGGCCTTCCAATACCATTCTCCTTCATTAAATCGCGTAATTCTTCATCATCAACCTGCTTACCAGCCGTTTCCATAGCACGTAATAATGTTGCTTCTGTAAACTGATTGGGTGGTTTGGTCTCTTTTTCTAAAAATGATGGCTCATGAGGTCCTTTTTCACCTTTTTCAAAAGTTGGTAAAATCCCAGATTCTTTTTCTTTGGCATTCGGGTTTTCAAAAACAACACGCCAGCCTTTTTCTAAAATTTCTTTACCCGTAGTTCTAAAAACCACTTTTGCTGCATGTCCTAAAACCGTTGTATTTGCTACAATACAATCGTCATAAAATACAGCAATAAAACGCTTTACAATAATATCGTAAACCTGTTGCTGATTGTATTGCAAATTAGTCTGCATGCCTGTTGGAATAATAGCATGGTGATCCGTAACTTTTTTATCGTTAAAAACTTTAGTAGACTTCTTTATTTTTTTACCTAAAAGCGGTTGTGTTAATTTTGAATAGCTCGTTAGTTTTTGAAGAATTCCAGACACCTTTGGATACACATCATTCGGTAAAAATGTAGTATCGACCCTAGGATAGGTGACTACTTTGCGCTCGTATAAGGCCTGAACTATTTTAAGAGTTTCATCAGCCGAAAACCCAAATTTTGTATTACAATATACCTGTAAGCCCGTTAAATCGAATAATTTAGGAGCATATTCTTTTCCTTTCTTTTTGGTAATCGATTGTATTTCAAAATCACTTTCTTTTACTTTATTGGCCAGAGCTTCACCATCTTCCTTTTTAAGAAAACGACCATCCTCATAACTAAATAAGGTATCTCTATACAGGGTTTGTAATTCCCAATAGGGTTGTGGATTAAAGTTCTCTATGTCTTTAAATCTATTTACAACCATTGCTAAAGTTGGTGTTTGCACGCGCCCTACCGACAACACCTGTTTATAACCACCATGCTTTACGGTGTAAAGCCTTGTGGCATTTATACCTAATAACCAATCGCCAATAGATCTGGAGAATCCTGCATAATATAAATTATCGTAATCTTTTGATGGTTTTAAGTTTTTAAAGCCCTCTTTAATAGCTTCTGTAGTCAACGAAGAAATCCATAACCTTTGTACCTCGCCTTTATAATTGGCTTCATTCATCACCCAACGCTGAATAAGTTCTCCTTCTTGCCCCGCATCCCCACAATTTATAACAACATCGGCTTTATCAAATAGACTTTTTACAATGTTAAATTGTTTTTTAATACCCGAGTTAGGAGAAACTTTAATTTCAAACTTTTCAGGAAGCATGGGTAAGTTATTTAAGTCCCAACTTTTCCAGTACGATTTATAATCAACAGGTTCCTTAAGCGTGCACAGGTGTCCAAAAGTGTAAGTAACCGCATAACCATTGCCTTCAAAGTACCCATCACGCTTTGTGCTTGCTCCTAATACAGCAGCAATTTCGCGGGCAACACTTGGTTTTTCGGCAATACAAACTTTCATTTACATATCTTAAACTAGAGATGCAAAATAGAACTTTTGAAGAGTTTATCGAAAGAGAATTGTTAGGAGTTATCAACGATTGGTTAGGTAATAAAATCTGAATCATATTTTTTTACAATTCGCAAATAAGAAATAGGAATTTAAGATAAAAATTACAATTCAAAAATATGCAATATTCATAATCTATTTATGGTAGTTGATTTTTAGTGAACTCTTGTTTTGTAAAAAAATCACAAACGATCTACAACACTTAATGCTAATCTGATTTTAAAATAGTCTAACTCTTCGTTAAGATATGAAAAATAGGGTTTTAATGCTGTTGGAGAATCTAAGGCAACTTTAGCTTTTCGAACAGCTTCAACATCACTATTAGATACAAAATCGAAAATATTAATATTCTTTCCTTTACTAAATAATTTGGCTATATGCGAGTAAATGGTTGTTGATGATAATTTGCGCTCAATAGATATTTCTTCTATTGACATACCAGACTTATATAAGTCGTAAGTTATTAGAACAGTATCCTTCTTTTTGGATTTATTTAGCTTAGAACCCATAAAACTAATGATTTCGGCAATAAACTCATCGCCATAAACCTCCATTTTTCGTTGACCTACACCGCTAATTTTGAGAAAATCGTCGTCACTCATGGGGCGCTCACGCTCTATTTCTTTTAAAGTCGCATCACTAAACACCAAATAAGCAGGGATATCCTCTTCTTGAGAAATCTTATAGCGTAATAGTCTTAAACGTTCAAATAAATTATGAGCATCTATTTTAGGTTTTGCCTTCTTTTTTGTTCGTTTTAGTCGCGTTTTCTTCTCCTTAACTAAGGCTTTTATTTCGGTAATCTCAATAGGTTTTGTTAAAGCTACTTTTGCACCATTAAACAGAACATTATTGGAAAACGCTGTTAATTGCAAGGCATTATGCTTATGAAATGCTATTTCGCAATACCCTTGATTTATAAGCTGAATAATAAAATGTTGCCAATGTTTCCATGCAATATCTTTCCCAATACCAAAAGTACGAACACCTTGATACCCTTTTGCTAAAACCGCAGCGTTTTGCGAACCCCGAAGCACATCTACAATCATTCCCATTGCCTCTTTTTCTTGTAAACGATAGACTGCTGAAAGAATTTTTTGAGCAATAATAGTTCCGTCGAATACCTGGGGAGGATTTATACAAACATCGCAGTAACCACAATTTTCACCTAATAATTCTCCGAAGTAACTTAATAATATTTTCCGTCTACATGTTGTAGCTTCACTAAACTGTTTCATGCGATCTAACTTCGCAATTTGAACCTCTTCATTCGAGGCTCCACTTGCAAAGTTTCGCAATTGAATAACATCGGCATAACTATGAAACAATAACGCATGCGCTTTTAATCCGTCTCGACCACCCCGTCCAATTTCCTGATAATAGCCTTCAATATTTTTTGGCATATTATAGTGAATAACCCAACGCACATTAGATTTATCTATGCCCATACCAAAAGCTACAGTTGCGCAAACAATTTGAGTTTTATCGTAAACAAAAGATTCTTGAACTTTAGATCGTTTCTCAAAATTTAAACCCGCATGATATGCTTCTGCAGAAACCTTATTGGTCTTTAATTTTTTAGCTAGTTGCTCGGTCGTTTTACGACTCAAGCAATATATAATCCCAGACTGGTTTGGTCTTTGCTTAATAAATTTAATAATTTGAGAAATCCTATCGTTGGCAGCACGCACTTCTAAAGCTATATTTTGTCTATCGAAAGAGGAAATAAATTGTTGCGCATTCTCGATATGAAGTTGCTTTACAATATCTTGTCGCGTGGCTTTATCGGCTGTTGCCGTTAATGCTATAAATGGCGTATTAGGCAGCGTTTTCTTTAAAAACCCTAATTGTTGATAGGATGGTCTAAAATCGTGCCCCCAAGAAGATATACAATGTGCTTCATCTATAGCCACACAACTTATATAAGTTTCGTTTAGTATGTTTTGTAATCCTGCTAAACTTTCGGGTGCTACATATAGCAATTTTAAATCGGCACTTAAAACACGGTCTATTATTGCAGATTGCTCTTCATTACTTTGACTACTATTAAAATAAGAAGCAGAGATTCCGTTGGCACTTAATCCATCAACTTGATCTTTCATCAAGGCTATAAGAGGGGAAATAACCAATGTTAAACCCTTAAATAATAATGCTGGAAGTTGAAAACAAATAGATTTACCACCACCAGTTGGCATAATAACCAAGCAGTCCTGTTTATTTAAAACGGTTTCAACAATATCTTGTTGATTCATTCTAAAACTATCGTACCCGAAATATGTTTTTAAATTAGAAAATAGTTGATCTTGGATGTTGGTTATGGACATAAAAAGAATTCTAGACTGATAACATTAAACACATTAATGTATTACCACTTTCTACGCTTATTCAACTCTTCAAGCGCCTCCAATTCTTTTTGAGGAATTACTTTTAAAAATGAAGGATGTTGCTCGATAGCATATTCAATTCTTTTTACAATATCTTCGGTAGTTTCATTTTCGTAATCAATTTCTAAAGGCGCTTTAATTTCAAAGGATTGAAGAATATTTTTCTTTTTAATACGCAATCCTTTTTTATCAAACGACCGTCTAAACCCATCAATAACAATAGGCACTACGATAGGTTTGTAACGCTTAATAATATGCGCTGTTCCTTTTCTAATGGGTTTAAAAGGTGTGGTTGTGCCTTGCGGAAAAGTAATAACCCAACCATCATCTAAAGCTTTCCCTATACTAGAAATATCACTCATTTTAACCTGTCTGTTCACATCTTTTCCTTCAGATCGCCACGTACGCTCAATACTTATAGACCCCATATAAGCGAGTATTTTTGGAAGCAAACCAGCCTTCATTGTCTCTTTAGCTGCTATATAATAAATATTCAATTTTGGATTCCAGAGATACCCTATGTTTTTAATAGAATCGGTACGCCCGCTTAAACTGGCATTAAACACATGAAACATGGATACCACATCAGCGAAATATGTTTGATGATTTGATACGAAAAGCACATTAGTATCTGGTAAGTCCTTTATGATTTCAGAACCTTCTATCTGCAGTTCATTAAACCCTCTAAAACGCCTATGAGTAAGTGCCCCAAAGATTCTAATAAGCCATTTTTTTAGAAATAGTATATGTCCGAATGGATTTTTTTTAAACAATCCCATAAATCACGCGTCAAAATTGGTTAGGATACAAATGTAATAAATCTAATAAACTACTAGAGTTGTTTTAACAAGTCTTTAATTTCGCTTAGCATCATGGCAGTTGCTCCCCAAACTACATAATCATTTAATTTAAATGCAGGCACCTCAACCTCAATACTGTAAGATGTTTTTACTTTTTTGGAGATAAGAGATTGTTCATCCAAAAAATGTTCTAAATCTATTTCTATCAGCGCCTCAACCTCGTCATCTTGTTTAATAAATTGAGGCGTAGTTTGAGTGAATCCAATAAATGGATGTACATAAAAATTGCTTGGTGGAATATAAACTTGAGATATACTTCTAACAATTTGAACAGTATCAATGGGAACGCCTACTTCTTCAAA
>NZ_CAJQQI010000112.1 GCF_905480415.1 uncultured Algibacter sp.
TATTGTTTTTGTTGATCATCCGAAATACTATGGAAAAGCTTTAGATTCCGCTGCTACCATTGTTCTTATAAATAAAGAAGTAGAATGTCCAGTGGGTAAAGCGTTACTTATTAGTGAAGATCCTTTTAGAGATTTCAATAAACTTACTGATTTTTTTAAACCTTTTCAATCTTCTAACGCTTCAATTTCTCTGTCAGCTAAAGTTGGAAAAAACACTGTCGTTCAGCCCAATTGTTTTATTGGTCATAATGTAACTATCGGTGATAATTGTATTATTCATTCTAATGTCAGCATTTATGATGATGCCGTAATTGGTAATCATGTTACTATTCATGCCGGAACTGTTTTAGGAGCTAATGCTTTTTATTATAAAAACAGACCAGAAGGTTATGATAGATTGAAGTCTGGAGGACGCGTTGTGATTGAAAACCATGTTGATATTGGTGCAGGATGTACTATTGATAGAGGTGTTACAGGAGACACCATTATTGGGGAAGGTTCAAAATTAGATAATCTTATTCAAGTTGGCCATGATACAGTGATTGGAAAAAAATGTTTGATTGCTTCACAAGTCGGTATTGCTGGTTGTGTTGTTATTGAAGATCAAGTTACCCTTTGGGGTCAAGTAGGTACGACGAGCGGAATAACCATTGGAAAGAAAGCTATAGTTCAAGGGCAGTCTGGAGTTACTAAATCTATTGATGGTGGCAAAACATATTGGGGAACGCCAATACAGGAAGTACGTGCTAAACTAAAAGAAATGGCATCAATAAAGCAGATTCCTAATATTTTAAAGCAATTAAAAAATTAAGAGTATTTAAGATAAATAAGTGCGTTCAAAAAATTACATTTGTGCAACAATTATCAAATAAGAAAATATGAGTGTTTTAGTTAATAAAGATTCAAAAATAATAGTTCAAGGGTTTACTGGCAGCGAAGGTACTTTTCACGCCACTCAAATGATTGAATACGGCACTAACGTCATTGGTGGTGTTACACCAGGAAAAGGCGGTCAAACACATTTAGATAAACCAGTTTTCAATACAGTTTTAGAGGCTGTTGAAAAAGTTGGAGCAGATACAACCATTATTTTTGTTCCCCCAGCATTTGCTGCAGATGCCATTATGGAAGCTGCTGATGCCGGTATAAAGGTAATTATTACTATTACTGAAGGTATTCCTGTTGCTGATATGATTACGGCATCAAGCTATTTAAAAAATAAAGACTGTCGATTAATTGGTCCTAACTGCCCAGGAGTAATTACGCCTGGTGAAGCAAAAGTTGGTATTATGCCGGGGTTTGTATTCAAAAAAGGTAAAGTAGGTATTGTTTCTAAATCTGGGACATTAACTTATGAAGCTGCAGACCAAGTTGTAAAACAAGGTTTAGGAATTACAACAGCTATTGGTATTGGAGGAGATCCAATTATTGGTACGACAACAAAAGAAGCTGTTGAGATGTTAATTAATGATCCTGAAACGGAAGCTGTCGTAATGATTGGTGAAATTGGAGGACAGTTAGAAGCTGATGCTGCCAATTGGTATAAAGCAAGTGGAAGTAAAAAGCCTGTTGTTGGTTTTATAGCTGGAGAAACGGCACCCGCAGGACGTACCATGGGACACGCTGGCGCCATCGTTGGAGGTAGTGATGATACGGCTCAAGCCAAAAAGAAAATTATGAGAGCTTGTGGAATTCATGTTGTAGAATCACCTGCAGAAATTGGAAAAAAAATAGCTGAAGTACTAAGCTAAATTTGATTATATATATATTAAAACCTTGCAAATCTTGTAAGGTTTTTTTATTTGGTGCCATTTGTATTTGTTATATTTGAAATGCTAACATTAATAATAACTAACTGAACATAAAATGAAACTATTAGAAGGTAAAACGGCCATAATTACTGGTGCTAGTCGTGGAATTGGAAAAGGAATTGCACAAGTTTTTGCTGCGCACGGAGCAAATGTAGCATTTACATATAGCTCATCTGTTGATGCGGCAAACGCATTAGAACAAGAACTTAATGCTTTAGGAATTAAGGCAAAAGGCTATAAAAGTAATGCCGCTAGTTTTGAAGAAGCTCAAAAGTTAGCTGAAGAAGTTGCAGCAGAATTTGGTAGTATAGATATTCTAGTTAATAACGCAGGAATTACAAAGGATAATTTGTTGATGCGTATGAGAGAAGAAGATTTTGATACCGTTATTGAAGTGAATTTAAAGTCGGTTTTCAATATGACCAAAGCTGTGCAGCGAACTATGCTAAAACAACGAAAAGGCTCAATTATTAATATGAGTTCTGTAGTTGGAGTAAAAGGTAATGCAGGTCAAGCCAATTATGCTGCATCAAAAGCTGGAATTATTGGATTTTCAAAGTCTGTAGCTTTAGAATTAGGTTCAAGAAATATAAGAAGTAATGTCGTGGCTCCAGGTTTTATTGAAACCGAAATGACTGCTAAATTAGACGAAGAAGTTGTCAAAGGATGGCGTGCTGGAATACCTTTAAAACGCGGAGGCACTCCTGAAGATATTGCCAATGTTTGTGTGTTCTTAGCAAGTGATATGAGCGCTTATATTACTGGACAAACCTTAAACGTTGACGGTGGAATGCTTACGTAATTGTCGTTCCTGCGAAGGCAGTAATTTCATCTATCAAACTTGTGAATTTTTATGAGTTCAGAAACTCTAATATATATTATACTTGCTGGAATAATAGCACTTGGTTTAGCGCATTTTCAGTATTTCACTAAAAACAAAAGCATGTCTAAATTAAACATGCTTTTTTCTTTTTTGAGATTTTTAAGTGTGTTTGCTGTTTTAATACTAATTATAAACCCAAGTTTTGATAAAATAAAAATAGCTATAGAAAAACCTAATCTGATTGTAGCTATCGATAATTCTAGTTCTGTTAGTCATTTAAAACAAGATAGAAGTGTACTTGAGTTTGTTGAAAATATTAAGAATAACAATGATCTTAAAAACAAGTTCAATATAAATTATTACACTTTTGGGGAAAGTCTAAATGCTTCAGATTCAATTACATTT
>NZ_CAJQQI010000113.1 GCF_905480415.1 uncultured Algibacter sp.
ATAATTCCAGATTCCGCAGCGCCATACTCACTAATCATTTTAGTGCCAAATGCTTTTATAATTTCGGGTTGATAATAATCAAATATTTTTTCTGAGGTCCCTTTAACCATTAAAATATCATTTGGTTTTTCAAGATTACCAGTATTTATTGCTATTGCGGTTTGATAAATACTAGAGGAGTACCCATGGAGATATTTAGCATTCTTTAATTTTTTTATAAACTTGGTTAATTCCGATTCTGAATACGAAAACACCCTGAATCTATTTTGTAAAACATCTAAACACTTCGTTTTTATTTGTTGCATCAATGAACTATCAAAACCCCAGAAATATCCATTTCTATGCCATGGTTTTACATTATAATTACTGTAATTGTGGTTAATTACAGTTCGGTTAAAAGAGTCTGAATATTCGTTTCGTGAAAAAGTAAGGGATTCTCCAGAAGTTCCTGAAGTTTTTGCTGTAAACGTTTTCTTAAATTCAAATTTAGAATGTATTTCAGCATTAAAGGAGATTAGTTCTGATTTTGTAATTATTGGAAGCTTTTCTAGGTCTGACAGCTTTTCTATGTCTGCTGGATGAACCTTTTTTTTATCAAATGATTTACGATAGTATTCGGAATAATTATAAGCATGACTAACTAGCTCCGTTAATTTTTTTAATTGGTAAGTTTCCAATTGGTTTAGGGTATATGTATTGGATTGTAATAAAAACTTTTGAATACTTTTAGACGACCGGTTTCTAAAGTCTCTGCCTAAAATATAAATCCATTTAAATACCATGCTTTATTTCTTAATAAGCCTTCTCTTCTCCTTTTATAGCATTAGTTACCGTTTGAAGAATTATTTTAACATCTAATAATAATGACCAATTTTCAATATAGAAAATATCATATTTTACACGGCTTACAATATCATCATCTTTTTCAACCTCGCCTCTAAAACCGCTCACTTGAGCTAATCCCGTAATTCCAGGTTTAACAAAATGACGTACCATAAATTTATCAATTCTTTGGGCATACATATTAGTATGACTTACCATGTGCGGTCTTGGGCCAACTACCGACATATCTCCAAATAATACATTAAAAAACTGTGGCAATTCATCCATACTTGTTTTTCTAATAAATACGCCCACCTTTGTTATCCTCTCGTCACCTTTGGTGGCTTGATGCAAATGAGCATCTTTATTTGGAGTCATGGACCTAAACTTATAACAATCAAACTCCTGATAATTAAACCCATTTCTTGACTGTTTGAAAAAAACGGGGCCTTTTGATTCTAACTTAATACATATTGCTAAAATTGGCGTTAACCATGAGAGCACAAAAACGATTACAAACAACGAAAACAAAATATCGAAAAACCTCTTAATAAATTGGCTTACAGGTTCTTGAAGCGGAATTACTCGTAATGATAAAACAGGAATATAATTGTAATATTCGTATTGAAGCTTCTTAGAATAAATTTCTTTATTGTCTGGAATAAATTTTAACTCACGCAAATTGTTATCAGCGAAATCTTTTAATTTATTTATTTGGTTATTAGATAGTTCGGCTACTGAAAAATAAATCTCATCAATATCATTTTCTATAATATAGTCGAAACAATTTTCAATTGTAAAACCTTCATCTTTTATACTAAACTGTGCATCAAATTTATAGCCAAAATCTAATCTTGTATTAAATGTCTCTATTAGTTGTCTGGTTTTTTCATTATTACCAATCACTACAACTTTTCTGATATTACCCCCTAAAACCGATCTGTATTTTTTTAATAAAAAGATTGTTAAAAACTTGAATACACTTATTAATAAAAAAACTAATAACAGATAATCTCCTAGCGCCAGCCTACTCATTAGAGGTTGCTTAAAAAATCCAATATAAGCATAAAGGGCAATGGCGAAAAAAACTATTTGCCTAAACAAAAGTGGCCCTATTTTAATCAACCTGGTGTACCTGTGTATTTCGTAAAAATGATTTTTAACCGCAATAATTATCCAACAAATAGAGATATATAAACAAAAAGCATAAACGCTCTTTAAATTTATTTCAAAATAAAACACAGCCATATTTATAATGACTAAATCTATAAAACCGAACAATGGTCTTATTAAATTAGAATATCTTCCTTTTTTATAGTCCACTTAATTTTTAATATGTTTTTTGAAATCTTTATGCTCACTTTTGTACAATTCGTCTTCAGATAAAGATTTAAAATAATCATAAGTTATCTTCATACCTTCCGCTCTGCCAACTTTAGGTTCCCAATTTAAAAGTTTTTTTGCTAATGAAATATTGGGTTGACGCTGCATGGGGTCATTTACAGGTAAATCTTTATAAATTACTTTTTGAGTGGTCCCCGTTAATTTTATTATTTCTTCAGCAAAATCACTAATCGATATTTCATGAGGATTTCCAATGTTAACTGGCTCTGCATAATCACTTAAAAGCAATCTGTAAACCCCTTCAACTTCATCATCAACATAACAAAACGATCGTGTTTGAGACCCATCTCCAAAGATTGTTAAATCTTCTCCTCGTAAAGCTTGCCCCATAAATGCAGGGATTACTCTACCATCATTTAACCGCATCCTTGGACCGTAGGTGTTAAATATACGTACAATTCTCGTCTCAATACCATGAAAACGATGGTACGCCATGGTTATAGACTCTTGAAATCGTTTTGCTTCATCATAAACACCTCTCGGGCCAATAGTATTCACATTCCCATAATAGTCTTCAGTTTGTGGATGCACCAATGGGTCACCATATATCTCGGATGTGGACGCTATTAAAACTCTTGCATTCTTAGCTTTTGCTAAACCTAATAA
>NZ_CAJQQI010000114.1 GCF_905480415.1 uncultured Algibacter sp.
GTGGAGTCGGAGAGAATCGAACTCTCGTCCAAACAAGTAACCAAAGGGTTTTCTACACGTTTATTCTTTTCTTGGGTTTTCGATTATAAGCTGGTTAAAGACAACCCACTTATAACTTATCTTCTTTAGTTTCAAAAAGGTATCAAAGCGCTACCTAATCTATTTTGACATTTACGATGTCTTAAAATGGAACGCCGTCAATCAAGGCTTTCCGGAGACATAAAGCTTGTACACCTGGTGTACCTAGGCCAATCCTACTATAATTCGGATTATGCAGCTAAAGCGTAGTTATTCTCGCCGTTTAAAATTTGGTCTAGCCTTTTACGTGTTTCAATGCCATTACACGACGTGCTTACCGTTCAATTAATCTCGCTGTCAAAACCAGTCGACCCCATTATTAATGAAATAGTAAATTTTTAATTTACGTAATTGAATTAATCCCGAACTTGTTTAGGGAACTCATCAATTAACTTTATTTGGGCGTTACCCATCCCGATTACTATCGGGATGCGTCAGGCTTTCCGCTATATCTTTTGCTAAAAAGCAAAAGGATGCCGCTTCAATCCTTAACGCGAGCTGCAAAGTTATCAAAAAAGTTTGTATACCCTTGCAAATCCAACTATTTTAGAGCAAAATTTATACCAAACCAATACCTGTCAGTAAACAATCAACATATGAGTATCAAATTCGCCATTATAAAAGAACGCAAAAATCCACCAGACCGTCGAGTAGTATTTTCACCATCAAAATTAGTAGAAGCTAAAAAACAATTTCCTGAAGCCATTTTTAAAGTAGAATCATCAGATATTAGAGTGTTTTCAGATCAAGAATACAAAAAGGCAGGGTTTGAAGTTGCAAATTATGTATCAGATTGCGATGTGATGGTAGGGGTTAAGGAAGTTCCTATTGACGCTTTAATTTCAAATAAAAAATATTTTTTCTTTTCACATACTATTAAAAAACAGCCATACAATAGAAAACTATTAAAAGCTGTTTTAGAAAAAAATATTGAGTTGTACGATCATGAAACTATAGTTAATGAAAAAGGGTTTCGATTAATAGGTTTTGGAAGATACGCAGGTATTGTAGGTGCTTATAATGGTTTTCGCGCTTGGGGATTAAAACACAATTCATGGAATTTACCAAAAGCAGGACCGTTACCAAATCAAGCCGCTCTAATTAAAGAATTAAACAGCCTTGAATTGCCCAATATAAAAATATTACTTACCGGTAGCGGAAAAGTGGCCAAGGGTGCTAAAGAAATGCTAGATGCTATGCCTATAAAATCAGTTTCAGTTGATGATTATTTAAATAATACGTTTAATGAACCTGTTTACTGTAAAATTGATGTGTTAGATTATAACAAACGCAAAGATGGTAGCGTGATTGATGTTTTTGATTTCTTTAACAACCCACAAGATTACGACTCTAACTTTATGCGATTTGCCAAAGTAACCGATTATTATATTGCTGGGCATTTCTATGGTGATGGCGCTCCTTATTTATATACTAGAGATGATGTGAAGTCTAAAGACTTTAATATTAAAGTAGTGGCAGATATAAGTTGCGATGTTGATGGTCCTGTAGCTACAACACTTCGTGCATCAACTATTGCAGATCCTATTTATGGTTACGATCCAGAATCAGAAAAAGAAATAGATTTTAAAAATGAAAAAGCCATAACTGTTATGGCAGTAGATAATTTGCCGTGCGAACTTCCACAAGATGCTAGCGAGGGCTTTGGCGAACAGTTTTTGCAACATGTTATACCAGCATTTTTTAATAATGATGCCAATGGAATTTTACAACGCGCCAAAATAACAGAAAACGGAAAACTCACTGAACGCTTTTCGTATTTGCAGGATTATTTGGATGGAATTGAATAAAGTAGATTTGTAATCACCTTATATGCAAATAAATACAATGTGCTTAAGTGCTATTCACAAAATAAAATCACAAAAAACCATCTAATATTTTTTATTAGGTGGTTTTTTAATGACTAATGCTCTTTTTTATCTTTAAAAACATTAAGCAAAGTGGTGTAAAATCTCAAATAAAAGTGAAACCTGTAGAAGCCTAATTTCTGAAGTAATAAAGCTTGGTTTATAACTAAATAATACTTCCAAACATTAACCTTTGTTTGACACCGTATATTTAACGGGCTCTAGATTTTGAGCAAGTAGATGAAATTTAAGCAACAAGAATGTTTCATCAAAAATAGACTTAAGAGGTGAGTATTTAATTTAAGTTAAAAAGATTAAAGAGTAGTTATCACTTTTCTGATGGCTACTAAGTTTGTTAGGAGCTTTTCTAAATTATCTAAATGAAGCATATTGGCGCCATCACTTTTTGCATTAGCAGGATTAAAATGAGTTTCAATAAATAAGCCATCAACATTATTAACTACACCAGCTCTGGCAATGGTTTCAATCATATCTGGCCGGCCTCCGGTAACTCCTGCCGACTGATTTGGCTGCTGTAAAGAATGTGTAACATCCAAAACAGTTGGTGCATATTGTCGCATGGTAGGAATACCTCGAAAATCTACAATCATATCTTGATATCCAAACATGGTTCCTCTATCTGTAATCCACGCTTTATCATTTCCTGCATCCTTTACTTTTTGTACAGCGTGCTTCATAGCTTCAGGACTCATAAATTGTCCTTTTTTCAAATTAACCACTTTGCCTGTTTTAGCTGCTGCAACAACTAAATCGGTTTGACGTACTAAAAAAGCTGGAATTTGCAAAACATCAACATACTGAGCTGCTAAATGAGCATCTGAAATTTCATGAATATCTGTTACTGTTGGAACATCAAAAGTTTCAGATACTTTTTTAAGAATTTTCAAGGCTTTTTCGTCTCCTATTCCTGTGAAACTATCAATTCTACTCCGGTTTGCTTTTTTGAAACTTCCTTTAAAAATATAAGGTATTTCTAATTTATTAGTAATGGTTAACACTTTTTCTGCAATACGTAAGGCCATATCTTCACCTTCAATGGCACATGGTCCGCATAATAAAAAGAAATTATTAGAATTGGTATGTTTTAATTTAGGAATGTCGCTGAGATGCATTTGCTTAAAAATTTAAGCTGCAAAGTTACAAAAAGGAGTTTTAATGGCTTTGTAAATAAGGTTTATAATATTTACCATATCTTATTGTAATTGAATTACCGTTGGCCTATATGCTCGCGTTATGGATTGAGGTATTATTGGAGCTCCTCGAAGAGAGCGACTGCCGAAAGCCAGACCCGAAGGGGAACGCCAAAATTGTGTTTTAAGAACTTTTATTTAAACTGTTTTTTTATAATCCATAAGGCCATTATAAAAGTACCAAAAACAAATAAGCCACCATGAACCATAAGTTGTTTGATAGGCTCTGAAAGTGATGCAATTTGCAGTATATCAGATAAAAAAGCGAGTATCAAGAAAGATGAAATGCATACAAAGGTAATGCCTAAAGTGAAATTGAGTTTTGTATTGGGTTTAATAATTTGCCATAAAAAGGGGATGCCAAATAATAAAATAGGGTATGCGGAAACACCTTCACTTCGATTAAAAATAGTAAACCAATAGGCGGTAATAGTTATAAAATAAAGATAAGGTATAAGCTTTGTGAATCTAATAATTAGGGGCATAACATGATTTTTTGATAAATTTGAATTGGGTGGTTGTTTAAAATTAACGCGGACAATATCTAAAAAGTATAATACTAATTATTTATAACATGCTATTAACTAAATAACACGTACCTTTGCACGCTTAAAATAAGGCACTATTATGGCTAATATTAAAAACATTGCAATTATTGCGCACGTAGATCACGGGAAAACTACTTTGGTTGATAAAATCATGTATCACTGTCAATTATTCCGTGAAAACGAAAACACGGGTGATTTAATTCTTGATAATAACGATTTGGAACGTGAAAGAGGTATTACGATTACTTCAAAGAACGTTTCTGTAATTTATAAGGACACTAAAATCAATATTATTGATACACCAGGTCACGCTGATTTTGGAGGTGAAGTAGAACGTGTATTAAATATGGCAGATGGTGTTGTATTATTAGTTGATGCCTTTGAAGGACCAATGCCTCAAACGCGTTTTGTATTACAAAAA
>NZ_CAJQQI010000115.1 GCF_905480415.1 uncultured Algibacter sp.
TTTGAATTAGCAGATAATTAAAATTAATAAGATATGTCAAGTAACACAACTGATCAATTTTTTAAAGATAAAGTATTAGGACACCCTTCAGGGTTGTTTGTTCTCTTTTTTACAGAAATGTGGGAACGTTTTTCATATTACGGTATGCGAGCCATATTGGTAATATTTTTAACAGGATCCCTTTTAGGTGATAATCCTGGTTGGGAATGGAGTTCATCAGCTGCATTGTCACTTTTAGGTACTTACGCCATGTTGGTTTATTTAACACCATTATTAGGTGGATGGTTAGCAGATAATAAAATTGGTTATCGAATGGCTGTGGTTATTGGTGCGCTACTTATGACTTTAGGCCACGCCTCTATGGCTGTTGAAACCCCTACTTTTTTATATATTGGTATTGCATTTTTAATAGTAGGAAACGGGTTTTTTAAACCCAATATGACTTCTATTATTTCTAAAATGTATGAAGGACATGATGAGAAGAAGGATGGTGCCTATAATATATTTTACATGGGCGTAAATGCTGGTGCATTTATTGGCATAATGCTTTGTGGATGGGTCGGTGAAAAGATTGGTTGGAGCTTTGGTTTTGGTTTGGCTGGTATTTTTATGTTATTGGGAATGCTTCAGTTTTATTATGCTCAACCACTTTTTGGAAATCTTGGAGATAAACCAAATAAAACAAAAGATAATCTGGAGAATGTTGGAGTGTCAGATGATACGTCTAAAATAGCAGTTAAGCTTAATCATTTTTCACTACTTGATTATTTATTAATTGGCGTATTTACGGTGTCGGCAATAATTTTTATAATTAATGATCCACTTAGTAAAATTGGTGATATTCAAACTTTTAATTTTACGGTTGCAGGATTAACGGATTCGTTGTTTTTTGCGCTTTTGGCATCCATTGCGTTTATTCTACTTTTAATAATAAGAATACCTAGATATGTAGCTATTGAGCGTGATCGAATGATTGCTTTTACAATTTTCTCGTTATTTACTATTTTTTTCTGGGCAGCTTTTGAGCAAGCAGCAGGGTCTTTACCAATATATACCAGAGATTTTACCAATAGAATTTTAGAAGGTAATGCCGCCACAACTTTTAAGATAGTTGATTTGATTGTCACGATAGTACCTTTGGGTGTTATTACTTATGTTTTGTTGAGTTTGTTCAGAAAGACTTTTAATAGAATTGGTTTATCCAATATTATCTTAGGGTTCAGTTTTGTTATTGTTTGGGTCATTGTTTTATACAAGGTATATATTGAATTTCAATCCACAGAAACGGAAGTTCCAATTACATGGTTCGCGATATTAAATTCTTTATTCATTATAATTTTCGCTCCTTTGTTCACAAAGTGGTGGGATAGTAAATACAATCCGCCGGCATCCGTGAAGTATTTTCTTGGACTTTTGCTTTTAGGACTTGGTTTTGGGTTTTTAGCTTTTGGAGCTAAAGATGTTGTTGCTGGGGCTCAAACTGCAAGTTTAAGTATGGCATGGTTAGTATTGGCTTATTTGTTTCATACGTTAGGCGAAATGTGTTTATCTCCAATGGGATTATCTTATTTAAGTAAATTAATTCCGGCTCGTATGATAGCTTTTATGTTTGGAGTTTATTATTTAGCAATAGCTATTGGTAATAAGTTGGCGCATTATGTAGGTGGGGACATTGAAAAGATAACGAATGAGCATGGGCTTTCTTTTTTCTTTTTGATTTTCACACTCATACCAATAGGCTTAGGCCTTGTCTCGTTAATGTTACATCCTCTACTTAAAAAGTTAATGCACGGTGTTCGTTAATCGAATAAATAGTTAAAAAATATTCAAAATGCTCCTAATTAGGAGCATTTTTTGTAAGTTCGGAACAACTTTTGCAACTTAGTTTATTATGAAGAAGACTATACTTTTAATTTTAGCGATGGCTTTTATGAGTTTTAATGCTTTAGCGCAAAAGATAAATTGGATTACTCTAGAAGAAGCTGTTGATCTCCAAAATAAAGAGCCAAAGAAGATTATGATGGATGCTTATACCAATTGGTGTGGCCCATGTAAAATGCTAGATAAAAATACGTTTCAAAAGAAAGAAGTAGTAGATTATGTAAATGAACATTATTACGCCGTAAAGTTTAATGCTGAAGGTGACGAAATGATTAATTTTAATGGGCAAGAATTTTCTAACCCTAATTATAATCCAGCCTTAGCAAATAGAAGAAATTCTGCTCATGAGTTGTCTCGCTTTTTTAAAATTCAAGCATATCCAACAATCGTTTTTTTAGATGAAAAGGCGAATTTAATTTTTCCTTTAACAGGCTACAAAACACCATCGCAAATTGAACTCTATTTAAAAATGTTTAAAAAAGACGATCATAAGATACTTGACACTCAAGAAAAATTTAACGAGTACTTCAGAGCGTTTAAGTCTGAGTTCAAAGACTAGTTGCTCAAAAAAATACGCACATGAAAAAAATAATATTCATCTTATTTTTATCCGCCTTAATTTCGGCTAATGCTTCAGCTCAAGAAAAATTGACTTGGCATACCGATATTAATGAAGCAATAGAAATTGCGGTTAAAGAAGATAAAAAAGTAATGCTATTTTTCACGGGCTCAGATTGGTGTGGATGGTGTATAAAATTGCAAAATGAAGTTTTTAAAACTTCTGATTTTGAAAAGTGGTCTAAGGATATGGTTTTAGTAGAGTTGGACTTTCCAAGAAGAACAACACAAGAAGAAATAATTAAGGCGCAAAACGCTCAATTACAAGCGATGTTCAAAGTAAGAGGTTATCCTTCAGTATATTTTGTAAACCCTGAAAAAATGCCAGACGGAAAAATGAATTTAAATAATCTTGGTAAAACAGGTTATGTTAAAGGAGGTGCAATTAAATGGCTAGAAGTCGCAAATAATATTGTTAAAAAAACAATATAGAAGGTTTTAATAATCTATTATATAAGCTCCCTTTTTACTAGTTTGGTGAAACGGGATTTTTCTTTTCCTGCAAATATGTTCCCAACGTTCTATATACGATTTGTAATTACTGCCATCGGCAATAATTTGTTTTGGTTTTAGTGAATCAATCAATCGATTTAAATTTATTTTTGGCGATTGTCTAAGTAATACAAATTCGGGTTTGAGAGTCTTTATATTGTATATCCCTAAGCTATCAATGACTAAAAGGTGTTTTCTGTTTAGCATGTAGAATGAAGAAATAGCTCGCTCTTCAATAATATTAATGTCATTTCCAACCACGTAATTATTTATAATCTTATTTTTTGATTTTACAATACTATCAAAATCGCTTGCCACTACAATTTTATTGTTAAAAGTGTTTCCTAATAGGCTATATCTACTTTTATGGAACACAATAAATTCATTTGAAGGTTTGCTGAATTCATTGTAGATAAGAACACCTTGAACAATAAGTATGGCTATTAAAAGTAGTTTTAAGTTTGAATAATTTCTTTTGAATAGAAGTCGAATAAAAGTGACTATAAAGACATAAGAAACTATTACATATAGAAGGCTAAAAGAAATGTCTTTCAATAAGAAAGCTTCTTGTTTCGAAACCCAAGCCACAAAACTATTCATTAAACTTATTATGTATCCATATATATCAGCTCCAAATTGAGGTAAAATATTTAAAACGGCTAAGAGAATAACCAAAACACCAAGTCCTAATATAACTCCTAAAAAAGGAATAATAATCAAATTCGATATAAAGAATAGGCCTGGAAACTGATGAAAGTAGCATAAACTGACAGGTATAATTCCAAATTGTGCAGAAATAGTGACGGTGAAGGTATGCCAATAAAAATTAAGAACTTTATTTTTGGGTCGCCAAAGACCATATAAAAATGGATCGATAGCTACAATAGCAAAAACCGCTAAATAACTTAATTGAAAACCGACATCAAATATAAATAGGGGTTTAAAAAGCAAAATAATAAACATGCTTATGGCTAAAGTATTATAAATATTTGTTGGCCTTTTAAGATTTAAAGCGATAGCTACAATACTAAACATAGTAACAGCTCGAGTAACTGAGGCTGATAAACCAGCAATTAATGCAAAGCTCCATAAAATACTAACTAGCAGTATGGTTTTAATGAGTTTGCCATGTTTAAAACGCTCCAAAGGTTTAAAAATAAAACTCAGAATTAAAAGAATAACACCTACGTGTAGACCGGAAACAGCTAGGATATGTATGGCTCCTGCATTGGTATAACTAGTATAAACTTCTTCACTTATATCTTGACGCTGCCCCAATAAAAGGGCATTAATAATAGTAAGTTCATCAGGTTTAAAATCATATCCTTTTAACTTTTTGTTGATATGTTTTCTAATATAATCAGCAACACCAAAAATCGTCATTGTATTAGATTCGATAGCTAATAATGATTCATTTTTTGTAAAAAGCTGATGGTAAATATATTTTTTCTTTAAATAGTTTTTGTAATCAAATTGATGAGGGTTTAACGGGTGTGTTAAATCTCTAAACTCTATTCTGCTAGCATAAGCGTTATCGACTATTAAAGGAGCGTGTAATGTGTCTTTTTGAATGTTTAAAAGTGTTTTTCCTGACGTATTTTTGCTATCAATCTCTAAAAGATTTATAACATATTTGTCATAATAATTACCCGGTTTTAAAACTTCCCGAATTCTAAATTTAATCGTCTTTAGGCTGTCGCTTTCTGTTGAAATAATATGAGTATAGTGATTTGAGAAGTTTTCTTGGTTATGAAAATATGTTGTTAAAATACCAACAGAAGTCATCACAAAAAATGCTAAAATTCCAAACCAAATAGATTTAATAAATTGTTTTCTAGCGATTAAGTAGAAAATTAACAAAACCAGCAAAAGTAAGGCTGTTGATATAATTATAGCATGAAGCGGAATACTTGTAAAATAGCCAATGATGATGCCGAGAATGAGGCAAATAGTTAATTTTATTATGGTAAAATTGAGTAATTTCATGCCCATGTAAGATATGAAAATATCTTATAAAATTCTGCGAGCTTCATGAAATGCTTTTAACCAATACGTTTCGTTAAGAACTGATATGATTACGCCTTTACCTGTTGTGGCATGAATAAAATTGATATCGTCGTCTATAATATCAACAATTAAACCTACATGGTTTATGGAGTTTCTTCTATTTCCAGTTTTAAAAAACAGTAAATCGCCTTTAAGAGCTTTTTTGAGTTGAATTTTAGTTCCCTTTTTTGCCATGTCCCTTGAAATCCTTGGAAGTAAAATATGATAAGATTTAAATGACTCGAATACTAAACCAGAGCAATCCATGCCAGATTTTGTTGTGCCTCCCCATTTATAACGGATGCCTTCAAACTGCTTAGCGTAATCTATGATATAATCTGCTTTAGATTTGTTAGAAGATGTTCCAGAAGAAACTGCTTTTCTATTTTTCTTTATGTTTTTTTTGGTAACAATTTCAGTAGATGAGGTTGTCCTTTTTTTAGTGCGTTTTGAAGATTTACAACCGCTAAAGCTAATGATTAAAAGAAGTATTAATAGTATTTTTTTCATCTAAAAGTTAAGGTTTGATGGACTCGTAAATCAATTTAGCAGTTTTTTCACTTGCACCTTTGCCTCCCAATGTTTTTTCTAATTCGTAATAATCTAAAAATAGCCTTTTACGAGTTTCAGAACTTAAAATTTTATCCAACTCTTGTCTAAGTCGTTTTTTATTAAAGTCATTTTGTATAAGTTCAGTAACAACTTCTCTGTCAATAACTAGATTCACTAACGATATAAATTTTAAAGTTATTATTCGTTTCGCAATTTGATATGAAATAGTACTTCCTTTATAGCAAACCACTTGCGGTACTTTAAAAAGAGCAGTTTCCAAAGTAGCTGTTCCAGATGTTACCAATGCTCCGCTGGAAATACTTAATAAATCGTACGTTTTATTGGAAATGAATTTTACGTTATGAGAATTTATGAAAGGTTCGTAAAAACTATAATCCTGACTAGGTGCGCCTGCTATAACAAATTGATGATTTGGATAATGATTAACTAAACTTAACATCACAGAAAGCATTTTTTTTATTTCTTGTTTTCTACTTCCAGGTAGCAAAGCAATGATTGGTTTGTCTCCTAATTTGTACTCGTCTCTAAATTCAAACTCATCAACTTTCTCTCTGTTGGCTATGGCGTCGATTAATGGATGACCAACAAAGGTGACGTCATAACCATGTTTTTTGTAAAAGGGTCCTACAAAAGGCAAGATAACATACATAGCATCAATATCTCGCTTAATAGCTTTAACTCTGCTAGCTCTTGATGCCCAAACTTGCGGCGAAATGTAATAATGTGTTCTGAAACTTTGTTGTTTCGCCCACTTTGCAATACGCAAATTAAAACCAGAATTATCTATAAAAACAACAACATCAGGATTGAAATTTGACATATCTTTTTTACAAAAAGTTATGTCTTTAAAAATTTTATTGAGATTCATTATTACTTCAATAAAGCCCATAAAAGCACGATCTTTATAGTGCTTTACTAAGGTACCGCCAGTAGCATGCATAAGATCGCCACCCCAAAATCTAATATCAGCATTTGAATCTATTTTTTTCAATGCTTTTATTAGGTTTGAACCATGTAAATCGCCCGATGCTTCTCCAGCTATAATGTAGTACTTCATTTAGAAGAGTTTAAAAACAAAAGTAAAAACAGCAATAAAAACAGTTATTAATAAAACGCCCCTTGCACGATAGTCTTGCTTTTTCTTTATAAAAATAAAAAAGGCGATTAGGTTTAATATAGCTCCTAGGCTAATAAGTTTTCCTAGAAAACCTTCTTTAGCTGCAGCTTCAATAACGACCATGAAATCATCACCTCTACCTAAAAAATTAGCTGCTAAAAATAAACCAATAGCATTCGCCATTAAACCAACAAACATACCTGTAAAAATATCTTTTTTCATTTACGCTGAATTTGAATGTGCTGAATTTGTTTCAGCATCTCTCTAGTTATAAATTCCAATTATTTAAATCTTTTATAAAATGATGCGCGGTTAAATCAAATTGTGCAGGAACCAATGATACATATCCATTTTCAAGTGCCCATTCATCAGTATCTTTACCGCCATCTAAATTGACAAACTTACCCGTAAGCCAATAATAATCTTGTCCTTGAGGGGTTTTGCGTTTGTCAAATTCTTCAACCCAATTGGCTTTAGCTTGTCTGCAAACTTTAATGCCTTTTATTTGTTCTCCTGGAATATTGGGTATATTAACATTCAATACAACACCATTTGGTAAACCATGCTGTAAAACATGTTCTGTGATTTTTTTTACAATAGGTTTTGAAGCTTCAAAATTGGCGTCCCAACTGTAATCTAATAAAGAAAACCCAATAGCAGGAATGCCTTCAATACCAGCTTCAATTGCGGCACTCATAGTTCCTGAGTAAATTACGTTTATTGAGGCGTTTGAGCCATGATTAATTCCCGAAACGCAAAGGTCTGGAGTTCTGTCTAGCATTTCTCTTATGGCAAGTTTAACACAATCAGCGGGTGTTCCAGAACAACTAAATTCTTTTTGAGGGCCGTTATCTAAATGAACTTCTTTGGAATATAAAGTTGCATTTAAAGTAATGGCGTGCCCCATACCGCTTTGTGGGCTATCTGGAGCCACAACAACAACATCTCCAATAGTATTCATGACAGTAATCAAAGCTCTGATTCCCGGGGCATTAATGCCGTCATCATTTGTTACAAGTATAAGTGGTTTTTTGCTCATTTTAGTATTAAAAATCATAGCTAAAATACATAATTTCGTCAGTAAACCCTCAATTTCTTTGGTTTAACAAAAAATTAGTAGCGATTACCTTTCTTGGCATGGTTTTTTCTTTATTTTAGTGAAAAATATGCTGTGCTTTCTAGAAGCAAAAAAGAATAACATATGAAAAAAATTATGAAAAGAAATTATAAAGTACTATCGTTCTTGTTATTACTGGCATTTGCATCTTGCAGTTTTACATCAAAAAAATTCAGTAATCCAGACAAGGATAAATTGCTAATTCAGATTATTACTTTTGTAATAGAGCAAGGTCATTTTGATCCTATTGCCATCGATGACGCTTTTTCCGAAGAATTGTTTTCAGATTTTATTGAAGTCATAGATCCTGTAAAACGTTATTTTTATGAATCTGATTACAAGGATTTTGAAAAATATAAACTCACAATTGATGACCAACTTAAAGTTAGCGATATTACATTTTTTAATGTTGTATACGAACGTTTCATAAGTCGAATTGAAGAGTCTAAAAGCATTTATAAAGACATATTATCCAAGCCTTTTGATTATTCGATTGATGAAAGTTTTGATACAAATTATGAGAATAGTGATTTTGCAAAAAGCAAAAGAGATATGAAAGAGCGTTGGAGAAAACAATTAAAATTCTCTACACTTTCTAATTATGATGATATTTTGGATGAAGAAAAAAGAACTAAAGAGAAAGATCCGTTATACATGAGGAAACCAAACGAGCAAATAGAAAAAGAAGCTCGTGAAGCCACTTTAAGGTCAATCAATATATATTTTGAAGATTATATAGATGACCAAAGACGTGATGATTGGTTTGCATTATATGTGAATACGATTGTAGAAGAGTTTGATCCACATACGTATTATCTAGCACCAAAAGGAAAAGAAGATTTCGATACGCGTATGTCAGGAAAATTAGAAGGTATTGGGGCGAGACTTCAAAAGCGTATGGATTATATTAAAATTGTAGAATTAATTTCTGGAGGTCCAGCTTGGAGAAATAAAGAGCTAGAAGTTGAAGATCTTATTTTAAAAGTGAAGCAAGAAGACGAGGAATATGCTGTTGATATTGTAGGTATGCGGATTAACGACGCTATTAAATACATAAAAGGCCCGAAAGGAACAAAAGTTACGCTTACTGTAAAAAAAGTTGATGGTACTTTAAAGGATATTACGATTACAAGAGATATAGTTGAGGTATTTGATACGTATGCAAAATCATCAGTAGTTGAAAAGGAAGGTAAAAAATTCGGAGTTATAAATTTACCAGCATTTTACGTTGATTTTAATGACTATAAAAATATTAACGCAGCTAAAGATGTGAAAAGTGAAATAGAGCGTTTAAAGGATGAAGGAATGGAAGGTTTGGTGTTAGACTTGCGTAATAATGGCGGCGGATCATTACCAACAGTTGTTGATATGGCAGGGTTGTTTATTAAAGATGGTCCTATTGTTCAAGTACGTTCAACAGGTGAGCCTAAAGAGGTTTTGAAGGATAGAGATAAATCTATTGTTTGGAATGGTCCTTTAGTAATTTTAGTTAATGAAATTTCTGCATCAGCCTCCGAGATTATGGCGGCTGCAATGCAAGACTATAAGCGTGCTATTATTATAGGTAGTAAACAAACTTATGGAAAAGGAACGGTGCAAAATGTTATTAATTTAAATAATATGTTAAGAAATAACACCAGCGGAGATTTAGGAGCATTGGCGCTAACAAGACAGAAGTATTATAGAATCAATGGAGGTTCAGTACAATTAGAAGGTGTTAAAAGTGATATTAAGGTTCCAGGTCGTTTTAGTTTTATTGATGTAGGTGAAAAGGATAAAGAAAATCCATTACCTTATGATGAAATTGATGCAGCTGAATACACGCCTTGGGAGTCTTATTTTGATTACGATGCTACCATTGAAAACAGCAGACTACGTATGAGTAGTAATGAGCAGTTAAAGCTTATTGAGCAAAACGCAAAATGGGTTAAAAGTAAAATTGATGAAACGGTTTACTCTCTGAATTACGAAACATATAAAGCGCAAATTGATACGAATGAGCTTGAGTCAAAAAAGTATGAAGCAATTTCAAATTATAATACAAATTTAACTTTTGATTCTACTAGTTACGAAAAAGAGCTTATTGCTCAAGATACAACAGACTTAGAAGAAAAACGTGTGCGTTGGCACGAAAGTTTAAGTAAAGATGTTTACATAGAAGAAGCACTTAATGTGTTAGAAGATTTGAAAACGGCATACCCTATTAAAAAAGTTGCTTCAACAGTACAGAATTAAAAACGTTTATGAGTCATAAATCAAACTCACTAAAACAATTAGCGCTCCAAAAGTTTAAAAAAGACTTTTGGGGCGTTTTTAGTTTCTATTTTATAGTTTTGGTTGGATTGGTTTCTGTTTTTGCTTATGTATTTGCGCCTGATGATTCACAATATGCAAACCAAATGCATTTGGCAATTCACTCAAAAAGACCAGGGTTTAAGGTAACGATGCTGACAATACCTTCAAAAATTAAAGTAAATCAAAGTGGTTTTGATAGGCTATTCTTTGGAAAGAAAAATACAGATACCGAAATTCCAATTTCAGCATTTGAAATTAAAGATACTGCTTTAATTTATAAAGAATATGCCTCTGATGGGTTGGAAGGTGCAGAAAAAAAAATCAAGCGAAGCGCATTTCCAAATAACTCACCAAAAGATTTTATACAAGAAAAAAGCTTTCTCTTTGGAACAGATAAATACGGACGCGATTTAATAAGTCGTGTTTTAGTGGGGGCAAGAATATCCTTTTTTATAGGTTTTGTAGCAGTGCTGATATCGCTGTTAATTGGCATATTTATGGGAAGTATTGCTGGTTATTTTGGCGGAAAAGTAGATGCTATAATTATGTGGATTATCAATGTAACCTGGTCCATTCCAACACTGTTATTAGTTATTGCTATTACATTGGCTTTAGGTAAAGGCTTTTGGCAAGTTTTTATAGCAGTGGGTTTAACCATGTGGGTGGAAGTTGCTAGGGTAGTGCGTGGACAAATAATAAGCGCCAAAGAAATGCAATATGTTACAGCAGCAAGGGCTTTAGGGTTTAACGACTTTAGAATTATTACCAAACATATTTTACCAAATATTATGGCGCCTGTTATCGTCATTTCTGCAGCTAATTTTGCAGCAGCTATTTTAATAGAAAGTGGATTGAGCTTTTTGGGTATTGGCGCACAACCACCTATGGCAAGTTGGGGTGCCATGATTAAAGATCACTACAATTATATTATACTTGGTAAGCCTTATTTAGCCATTATACCAGGGCTTTGTATAATGAGCTTGGTTATGGCGTTTATGTTGATTGGGAACGCTCTAAGAGATGCATTGGATGTAAAAAATTGACCTTGGAATATCTGTAATAATACTGTGGTTTTGTATGTGAGAGGAAATTCAGAAGTAATGCACTTACAAGGTCCTTTGGTTAGATCCAAAATGGAGCAACTAGTGTTGTAATTTGATTTAGCTAGTATTTCTTTTAAATTCTTTCTCTTTTGTGTGCTTTTTCTTCGAATAATTTATAAGGTCCTCTAGAATAAATGTTAGAAATGTTTCCGCCCTTATCCACACTGAAAACTTTTTGGACTTGGATAATGTCGCCTCCTTGTAAATTTAATTTTTTAGTGAGACTATCAATTCTATCTAGATTCTGTTCTTTCAATTTATTAGAAATAGAAACATTACTTTGACTAAAAAGCAAATTGTTTGATAAAATTATAAATAAAAATATCATTATTTTGTTCATAGGCTCGAAGAGGCTTCAAGGCAAAGATAAAGTTCCGTTTTAATGCGCTTTATCGGTGGTCAAATGGAGTTTTTAAATATTTATGACAAATTTAAGGTGGTCACAATCTAGAGTATGTGTTAATTTAAATCCAGTTCCATATTCTCATTCAACGAATCAATATAGCCTAAAACATCATCTTTCCCGATATCTTTTGATGATGAAGTTATAAAGTAATTAGGTACATCTTCCCAGGTCTCTAAAAGAATAGCTTTGTAGTCTTCAACATAGTTTTCAATAGCTTTAGGCTTTAGTTTATCAGCTTTTGTGAAAATGATGGAGAACGGAATACTATTCTCTCCAAGCCATTGCATAAACTCTAAGTCTACAGGTTGTGGTTTGTGTCTAATATCCACTAGTACAAATGCAGTAACCAGTTGTTCGCGCAAGCCAAAATATTGTGTTATGAATTTTTGAAATACTTTTTTTGAACTTTTTGAAACACGTGCATAGCCATAACCTGGTAAATCTACTAGGTGCCAGCTTTTGTTTATTAAAAAATGATTTATTAGCTGCGTTTTACCTGGTCTTCCAGAGGTTTTGGCTAAACTTTTTCTGCTAGTTAGCATGTTGATTAAAGAAGATTTTCCAACATTACTTCTTCCTATAAATGCATATTCCGGTAATCTACTTTTTGGGCATTTAGTAACATCAGAGTTGCTAATAATAAATTCGGCAGATTTTATTTTCATAATTTGATATTCTTGAGAAGGCAAGAATCTAGTTAATTGAACTTTAAATTTTAAATAAAAGTAGGATTTAAAAGAGAGGTTTAATACCCTCCTTTTTGCAACCAAGCATCAAGTATCTTGTTGAATTCATCAGGATGTTCCATCATAGCTGCATGACCGCACCTATCAATCCAAAATAACTCTGATTCGGGTAATAAGTTATTGAATTCTATAGCAACTTCTGGAGGTGTAACACCATCGTTTTTTCCCCAAATTATACAGGTTGGTATTTTTATGTTTGGTAAATCTTTAGACATATTATGCCTAATTGCGCTTTTTGCTATCGCTAAAGTTTTTATAAGTTTATTACGATCGTTTACAGTGTCGTAAACTTCGTCTACAATGGCTTTTGTTGCTATCGCGGGATCGTAAAAAACTTCTTGTGCTTTCTTTTTAATCACCTCATAATCGCTACGTTTAGTGTATCCTCCGCCCATAGCATTTTCATATAAGCCAGAGCTTCCGGTGATAATAAGTGCTTTAACAGTTTCGGGGTACATTTTTGTGTGGTACAAACCAATATGACCGCCTAAGGAGTTTCCAAGGATTATAACCTCTTTAAATCCTTTAAAATCAATAAAGTCATGCAAGTATTTTGCAAAATGCTTTACGTTAGTTTTAAGTAAGGATTTGGTATAAATAGGGAGTTCAGGGATAAGTACTTTGTAGTCTTTTTTGCTGAAAAAATCAATCACAGCATCAAAGTTGCTTAAGCCTCCCATAAGGCCATGTAACACTATAATAGGTGTGCCTTCACCTGCTTCAATATAGCTATAATTTTTTTCTTTTTTTAAACGGTGCGTCATTAATCAGTTAGTCAAACATTCGATAAAAACAAATATAGGTATTTCATTCATATTTCCACTACAATAATTGTTTTCGAGCAAAAATATGAATTCTAATTTTTGATATTTAATAACAGAAATGTTAACAATTTAAATTTTCAAAGAATATATACTTCAAATTAGAGATGAGATAGATGTGGTGTGGCTTAGTAGATTTGAAAGTCCGATAAAAATCATGCGAAATCGAATATTTATTAACAAAGTGGTATTAAGTGGTATAATGTGGGATATTTTTCAATATATTTGGAACTTAAACGTTTAAAACTCAGTAAACCGCATTGGATTTAATAACAGGGACATACGATTGTAAAGTTGATGCTAAAGGCAGATTAATGATGCCTGCTTCCATCAAAAAGCAACTATCTGCAGTTTTACAAGATGGATTTGTGTTGCGTCGTTCGGTGTTTCAAAAATGCTTAGAGCTCTATCCAATGAGTGAATGGCAAGTTTTGATGCAGAAAATGAATAAGCTGAACAAGTTTAAAAAAAAGAATAACGATTTCATTAGAAGGTTTACTGCTGGTGCTAAAATGGTTGAGGTTGATGTGAATGGTAGATTATTAATACCAAAAGATTTAACTGTTTTTGCAAACATTTCAAAAAATATTGTAGTGGCTTCGGCGATCAATATTATTGAAATTTGGGATAAAGATTTATATGAACAAGCTATTGATGATGCATCTGATGATTTTGCAGATTTAGCTGAAGAGGTAATGGGACAAGACGATGATGACCATGGAATATCATAATCCAGTACTGCTAAAAGAATCCGTTGACGGGTTGAATATACATCCTGATGGTGTTTATGTTGATGTCACGTTTGGTGGTGGTGGTCACAGTAAAGAAATATTAAAACGACTTGGTAATAAAGGGAAGCTTTTTGCATTTGATCAAGATTCGGATGCTCTTAAAAATATAATTGACGATGAAAGGTTTACGCTAATTCATGAAAATTTCAGATTTGTTAAACGCTTTTTGAGATTTCATGGTGTAAAAGAAGTAGATGGGATACTTGCAGATTTTGGTGTGTCTTCGCATCAATTCGATGTTGCTGAACGAGGATTTTCTACGCGATTTGAAGCAGATTTGGATATGCGTATGAATCAAGATAATAAGCTATCTGCCTTTCATGTTGTTAATGAATATGAAGAAGAGCAATTAAAACAAGTGTTTTTGCAATATGGCGAGTTGCGCGCAGCTCCTGCAATGGCCAGATTAATTGTTGAGTTCAGGGAAACAGAGCCTATAATTACTAGCGAACAGTTAAAAACAGTATTAAGAAAATTTTTGCCATCTCGTTATGAAAATAAAGTATTAGCTCAAATTTATCAAGCGATTAGAATAGAAGTAAATCAAGAAATTGAGGTTTTAAAGGAGTTTTTATTGCAAACTCCAGAAACTTTAAAAGTTGGTGGTCGATTAAGTCTTATATCCTATCACTCTCTCGAAGATAGGTTAGTTAAGCGTTTTATTAGAAATGGCATGTTTGAAGGAGAGCCAGAGCGTGATATGTTCGGAAATTTTGAGGTTCCACTAAAAAAAGTAAACGGATTAATTGTGCCTACGGCGACAGAAATAAAAACAAACAATAGAGCAAGAAGTGCGAAACTTAGAATTGCTGAGAAATTATAGATGAAGAAAAATATCTATAACATACTAAAGGGGACTTTTTTAGTTAGTGATGATTCATTTAGAAACTGGCGATTCATTCTTTTTATTTCAGGACTAGCTATTATAATGATTGCAAGTTCGCATAGTGCAGATAAGAAGGTATATGAAATTGCACGATTAAAAAATGAAGTTAAAGAAATGCGATCTGCTTTTGTTGATGCACGTTCAAAGCTGATGAGGCTTAAAATGGAATCGCAAGTGATAACAGGAATGAGAGATAAAGGGTTGGCGCCTTCAGTAATTCCGCCAAAAAAAATAAAAGTTAAACGACAAAATTGAAAACCCAACCTTGGCAGTAAACGAGAAAAACATATTAAACCGTTTGTATTTTATAGCTGGATGTATGTTCATCTTCGGGCTTGCTGTAGTGTTTAAATTGTTAAGCATTCAGTTTCTTCAGGGTGATGTTTATAGGGCAAAAGCAACGGAGCGTGTTGTAAAAAATGTTATAATTCCTGCTAATAGAGGTAATGTGTATTCTGTAAATGGGAACTTGTTGGCAACTTCAATTCCTAAATATGATATTCGCTTAGATGCTTTAACATCTTCAAATAAAACATTTGAAAAATATTTAAAATCTTTTTGCGATTCATTATCAAAATATTCTGGTAAACCTTCAAACGAACTTGAAAAGGATATTAGAAGCGCTCGTGCTAATAAAAACAGGTATTATTTATTGGCAAGAAATATTGGGTATTCAGATTACATCCGATTAAGAAACTTTCCATTATTAAGCCTAGGGGCTTTTAAAGGCGGTTTAATTGTGGAGCAAACGACTAAGCGTGAGCATCCTATGGGTGGTATTGCACAGAGAACCATTGGTTATGAGCGTATTGATGATAAAGGAAATGTAACCAGACCAGGAATTGATGGGGCTTTTGGAATAAAGTATTTGCGTGGCGTTGATGGGCAGCGTAAAAAACAACAAATAGGAAAAGGGCAGTGGAAGCCTTTAAGTGATGCTAATGAAATTGAGCCTAAAGATGGTTATGATGTTTACACCACAATTGACGTCAACATACAAGATATAGCGCATCATGCTTTGCTAGCGCAATTAGAAAAATATAAAGCGGACCATGGTTGTGTAGTGGTTATGGAAACTAAAACTGGAGAAATTCGTGCCATTTCAAATTTAGGAAGAAATAAAAACGGACACTATTATGAGCGTTTAAATTATGCGGTTGGTGAAAGTCATGAATCGGGTTCTACATTTAAACTTATGGCACTCGCCGCAGCTTTTGAAGATAAAGTAGTGGATACAAGTGATGTCGTAGATACAGAAAAAGGAATTTTAAGCTTCTATGGAAAAAAAGTTCGTGATTCAAAACATGGTGGTTATGGAAAAATTTCAGTATCCGAAGCATTCGAAATATCTTCAAATACAGGTATTGTAAAAGCCATTGATCAAGCTTATAGAAAGCAACCTGAAAAGTTTGTTGATAGGTTGTATGATATGAATCTGAATAATGATTTGGATTTACCAATTATAGGAGAGCCAAAACCAATTATTCCGGATCCAAGAATAAAAAATGGACGTTGGAGTGGTATTGCATTACAATGGATGGCTTACGGTTACGGTGTGTCATTTACGCCTTTACAAACCCTTACATTTTATAATGCTGTGGCGAATGATGGTGTTATGGTTAAGCCAAGGTTCTTAAGAGAAGTAAAAGAGTTTGATAAGGTTATTGAGCCTTTTGAAAGGAAGGTTATTAATAAGCAAATCTGTTCAAAAGAAACCATTTCAAAGTTACAAGCATTACTTAAGAATGTGGTTGAAAAGAAACATGGAACAGGGCATAGATTGTATTCTAAAAACTTTTCAATGGCTGGGAAAACAGGAACCTGTCAAAAAGATTATCGAGATAAAGAAAAACTAAACTACATATCGTCTTTTGCTGGTTATTTTCCTGCAGAAAATCCTAAATACTCATGTATTGTAGTAATTCATGAGCCCGATAAAAGTGTGGGTTATTATGGTGCGGATGTTTCAGGTCCTGTATTTAAAAGAGTTGCTCAAAAAATATATACAGATACACCTCTTATAGATGAAATTGAGTCTTTAGAAGTTGAAATAGGGGCGGTTGAAAACGAATATGAAAGTTTTTATAAAACGGCTCAAACGTATAAAACCATTATGCCAAATCTAGTAGGTATGCCAGCTATGGATGCATTGGTTTTATTAGAAAATATGCAGGTTGATGTTAGAGTGAAATTGGATGGAAGAGGGATTATTAAAGGGCAGTCTGTAAATGAAAATACAAAACTTAAAAATAATCAAACCGTAGTTTTAAAAGCATCATGATAGCATTAAAGGACATATTGTATAAGGTTACTTTAAATGCGGTGGTTGGTAGTACAAGTATAAATGTGTATGCCGTTAATTTTGATTCTAGAAAAATTGAAAAAGATCATTTATTTGTTGCCATTCGCGGTTTAGTGGCCGATGGTCATGATTACATTGAGACAGCTATAAAAAAAGGAGCCACAAGTGTGGTTTGCGAAAGTTTACCAAAAAAATTGGACGATAATGTTACTTATGTTGAAGTAGATAATTCTAATAAAGCACTGGCTATTATAGCTTCAAATTTTTATGAAAATCCATCAAAAAACATAAGGCTTGTTGGGGTTACAGGAACAAATGGTAAAACTACGGTAACAAGTTTGTTGTATCAGTTGTTTAAAAAAGCTGGTTATAAAGTTGGATTGTTGTCTACTGTAAAAATCATGGTTGATGAAACTGAATATAAAGCGACGCATACTACTCCAGATTCATTAACAATCAATAAATATTTGAGTGAAATGAATGCTGAAGGTGTCGAATTTTGCTTTATGGAAGTTAGTTCTCATGGTATTCATCAATATAGAACCGAGGGTTTGCATTTTGAAGGCGGAATTTTTACTAACCTATCTCATGATCATTTAGATTATCATAAAACATTCGCAGAATACAGGGATGTTAAAAAGAAGTTTTTTGATGAACTTTCGAGTGAAGCTTTTGCCTTAGTAAATGTAGATGATAAAAATGGCTCGGTCATGCTTCAAAATACCAAAGCAAAAAAATATACTTATGCCTTAAAGCAATATGCAGATTATAAAACTCAAATTTTAGAAAACCAATTTGGGGGTTTGTTATTGAAGGTGGATGATAATGAAGTTTGGACAAGGCTTATTGGGAATTTTAACGCTTATAATGTTTTATCCATTTACGCTACTGCGGAATTATTAGGGCTCGAAAAAGTAGAAATACTTAGGTTGATAAGCGATTTAGAAAGTGTGAGCGGGCGTTTTCAGTATGTGGTTTCAGATGAGAAAATCACTGCTATTATTGATTATGCACACACACCCGATGCATTAAAAAATGTGTTAGAAACTATTAACAGTATCCGTACCAAAAACGAAGAACTTATTACCGTTGTTGGTTGTGGTGGCGACAGAGATAAAACCAAGCGTCCTAAAATGGGGCATATTGCTTCAGCATTAAGCACCAAGGTGATTTTTACAAGTGATAATCCAAGAAGTGAAAAACCTGAAGATGTTTTAAGCGAGATTGAAAGCGGTGTTGAGCCTCAAAATTTCAAAAAAACATTAACTATTGAAGATCGAAAACAGGCTATTAAAGCAGCTTGTCAAATAGCGCAACCAAATGATATCATTTTAATAGCAGGAAAGGGGCATGAAACTTATCAAGAAATTAAAGGAGAACGATTTGATTTTGATGATTTAAAAATAGTAAAAGAATTTTTAAAACAATTGCAAAAATAATATGCTGTATTACCTATTTGAATATTTAGAGAAAGAGTTTCAGTTTCCGGGAGCTACACTTTTTGGTTTTTTAACCTTCAGAGCAGCTCTGGCTATGATTTTGTCACTGTTAATTTCTACCATATATGGTAAAAGAATTATTCGTTTTTTATTAAAACAGCAAGTAGGAGAAACTGTTAGAGATTTAGGGCTTGAAGGGCAGAAAGAGAAAACAGGTACGCCGACTATGGGTGGTATCATTATCATTTTGGCCACTTTGATTCCCGTATTGTTATTGGCAAAATTGGAGAACATATATATCATCCTTTTGATAGTAACAACGTTTTGGATGGGAACCATCGGGTTTATAGATGATTATATTAAAAAATTTAAAAATGATAAGGAAGGGCTAAAAGGACGCTTTAAAGTATTGGGACAAGTTGGCTTAGGAATTATTGTTGGGGCGACACTGTTTTTTCATCAAGATGTTACGATGAAAGAAAAATTACCCATTGAACAGCAGCGTGTTTTGTTAGCTGAAAATCCAGATATAGAGGCTTCAAAATTATTTCAGGATGAAGCTAAATCAACAAAAACTACTATTCCTTTTGTAAAAGGTAACGAGTTTGACTATGCCAAAGTAATTACATGGATAAGTCCAAGCTTTGAAAAGTATGCGTGGGTTATCTTTATTTTGGTAGCTATTTTTATTATAACAGCAGTATCTAACGGGGCTAATTTAACAGATGGAATAGATGGTTTAGCTGCAGGGACTTCAGCAATTATAGTACTCACTTTGGGCATTTTTGCTTGGGTTTCGGGTAATATTATTTTCTCGGAGTACTTGAATATTATGTACATCCCGAGGGTTGAAGAAATCACAATATACATCGCTGCATTTGTTGGAGCTTTAATTGGGTTTTTATGGTATAACGCTTTTCCTGCTCAAGTTTTTATGGGAGATACGGGAAGTCTGACTATAGGTGGAATTATAGCAGTAATTGCAATAGCAGTAAGAAAGGAATGGTTGATTCCTGTCTTGTGTGGCATATTCTTAGCCGAAAATTTATCGGTAGTTATGCAGGTTAGTTGGTTTAAGTACACCAAAAAGAGATATGGAGAAGGGCGTCGCATATTTAAAATGGCGCCGTTGCATCATCATTACCAAAAAGCAGGATATCACGAGAGTAAAATAGTTACACGATTCTGGATTGTAGGCATATTGCTGGCTATTCTTTCTATTGTGACATTGAAAATTAGATAGATGAAAAGGCTAGTTATTCTTGGTGGTGGAGAAAGTGGGGTTGGAACTGCGCTTTTAGGGAGAGCAAAAGGATACGAGGTTTTTGTTTCCGATAAAGGAAAAATAAAAGAAAACTACAAACAAGTTCTTATACATAATGAGATTGAATGGGAAGATGAAACGCATACTGAGTCTAAAATTCTGAATGCTGATATCGTCATGAAAAGCCCTGGAATTCCTGATAAAGTAGATTTAGTAAAGGGAATTCGTGAAAGAGATATTCCGATAGTTTCTGAAATTGAATTTGCCGCAAAATATACCGATGCTACAATTATTGGAATAACAGGAAGTAACGGTAAAACAACCACAGCATGCCTAACACATCACATTTTAAAACAAGAATTAAATGTGGGCTTGGCAGGAAACATTGGAGATAGTTTTGCTAAACAGGTTTTAGAAGAAGGTTTTTCAAATTATGTTTTGGAAATAAGCAGTTTTCAGTTAGATGATATCATTGATTTTAAACCAAATATTGCTGTTTTGCTAAACATTACTCCAGACCATTTAGATAGATATGATTACAAATTTGAAAATTATATCCATTCTAAATTCAGAATTGCTATGAATCAAACAAAAGAGGATTATTTGATTTATGATGCTGACGATGAAGTCATTGTTAATCATTTAAAAAATCACCCAGTTCAATCCACGTTATTACCATTTTCAATAGTAAAACCTATTGAAAACGGTGCGTATTTAGATAAAGAAAATATTAAACTAACAGTAAACAATAATCAAATAATTATGCCAACATCAAAACTTACATTAGAAGGAAAGCACAACATCAAAAATGCAATGGCAGCTTCTACTGTGGCGCATTTATTAAAAATTAGAAAACAAACCATTAGAGAAAGTTTAGAGAATTTTCAAGGTGTTGAGCATCGTTTAGAGCAAGTGCTTAAAATTAACAAAGTACAGTATATAAACGATTCAAAAGCAACAAATGTTAATGCAACATATTATGCTTTAGAAAGTATGGATGCACCAACGGTGTGGATTGTTGGTGGCGTTGATAAGGGTAATAATTATGAAGAGTTATTTCCTTTTATAAATGAAAAGGTAAAAGCCATTATTTGTTTAGGTGTTGACAATGAAAAATTAATGAATGCGTTTGGAAATATGGTCGATGTTATAATTGAAACGCAGTTTATGAGTGAAGCAGTAAAAATAGCATATAAAGTCGCCGATGCTGGTGATAATGTGTTGTTGTCTCCTGCATGTGCGAGTTTTGATTTGTTTGAAAATTATGAGGATCGAGGACGTCAATTTAAAGATGCTGTAAGAAATCTCTAAAATTAAATATTAAGTGCAAACACTATTTAAAAACATAAAAGGAGACAGGTTAATTTGGTCAATAGTGACGCTATTGGCAATTCTGTCATTTCTTCCGGTTTATAGTGCGGCAAGTAACTTAGCTTATAAAGGAGCGGGTAGTAGTACTTTTGCATTTTTTGTAAAACATTTTGTGCATTTGGTTTTGGGTTTTGCAATTATTTATGGTGTACATAAAATTCCATACAGATATTTCAAAGGGTTGTCATTAATAATGATTCCCTTTGTGCTTGTACTGTTAGGATTAACCATTCTTCAAGGTAAAACTATTGATGGGGCTAATGCTAGTAGGTGGATACAGATTCCTTTTGTTGGTATGTCTTTTCAAACATCAACTTTAGCAGCTGTTGTCTTAATGGTTTATGTAGCAAGATATATGTCGAAAATGAAGGACGAAATTATAACATTTAAAGCGTCAATTTTACCGCTTTGGGTACCTGTGTTTTTGGTGTTGATTCTTATTCTTCCAGCAAATTTTTCAACATCAGCAATTATGTTTTTAATGGTGGTTATGCTCGTTTTTCTAGGAGGATATCCTTTGCGCTATTTAGCTGTGATTATAGGTTCAGGGATTTTAGTTTTAACACTATTTGTTTTGGCAGCTAAAGCTTTTCCTGATGCTATGCCAAATAGGGTTGATACTTGGATGGGTAGAATTGAAAGTTTTTCTAATCCTGAAGACACTAAGGCTGATTATCAAATAGAAAAAGCGAAAATTGCTATCGCTACAGGAGGTATTCAAGGTGTTGGTCCTGGTAAAAGTATGCAGAAGAATTTTTTGCCGCAATCATCATCAGATTTCATTTTTGCTATAATTATTGAAGAGTATGGTTTAATTGGCGGGTTTGTGATTATGACTTTATACCTGTGGTTACTATTTAGAATCGTCATTGTGTCTCAGAAATCTGACACCATTTTTGGCAAGCTTCTGGTTCTAGGTGTTGGGCTTCCTATTGTGTTTCAAGCATTAATTAATATGGCTGTGGCTGTTGAGTTGTTTCCAGTTACAGGGCAAACATTGCCATTAATAAGTAGTGGAGGTACTTCTATTTGGATGACTTGTTTAGCTATAGGGATCATATTGAGTGTTAGCGCTAAACGAGAAGAAATAAAAGAAAAAGAAATAAGTGAAGAAAATCCTTTAGAAATTCTTTCTGAAACTATTTAAATGAGTAAATATAAAATCATATTGTCTGGAGGAGGAACAGGAGGTCATATCTATCCCGCAATCGCCATTGCGAACGAATTAAAATCTCGTTTTCCCGATGCTCAATTTTTATTTGTAGGTGCTAAGGATAGAATGGAAATGGAAAAAGTGCCCCAAGCCGGTTTTAATATCAAAGGATTGTGGATTTCTGGTATTCAGCGTAAACTAACTTTGAGAAATTTAACTTTTCCTTTTAAGGTTATTAGTAGCCTTTGGAATGCTCGTAAAATCATAAAATCTTTTAGGCCTAATGTGGCTATAGGCACTGGTGGTTTCGCGAGTGGACCATTATTAAAAGTAGCTGCTTCAAATAATATTCCAACATTAATTCAAGAACAAAATTCTTATCCTGGAATTACAAATAAACTGTTGTCAAGAAAAGCTAAAAAGATATGTGTAGCTTATGATGGTTTAGAGCGGTTTTTTCCAGTAGGGAAAATTATTAAAACAGGTAACCCTGTACGCCAAGGCTTGTTAGATATTGAAACTAAAACGGTAGAAGCTAAGAATTTTTTCGATCTCAAGCATGCTAAGTATACACTTTTGGTTATAGGTGGTAGTCTTGGTTCTAGAAGGATAAATCAATTGATAGAAAAAGAATTAGATTTCCTTGACACCCAGAATATTCAAATTATATGGCAGTGTGGTAAACTGTATTATCAGCAATATAAAATCTATAACAACACGAATAATGTACAAGTGTTTGAGTTTATAAACAATATGGATTTTGCTTATGCGGCGGCAGATATAGTAATTTCTAGAGCAGGTGCAAGTTCAGTTTCAGAGCTATGTATTGTAGGTAAGCCTGTGATTTTTATTCCATCTCCAAATGTTGCGGAAGATCATCAGACTAAAAATGCCATGTCTGTTGTAAATCAAGATGCAGCTATGATAATTAAAGAAGAAGATTTAGATGCAGATTTTGAAAATAAGTTTTCACAGCTTGTGGCTTCGCCAGAAAAACAAAAAGAACTAGGGGGTAATATAAAAAAACTAGCATTAGTAAATGCGACAAAGGATATAGCAGACGAAGTAGAAAAACTTCTGAAAGAAAGTTAATGAATTTAAAAGACATACATAACATCTTTTTTATTGGCATTGGTGGCATAGGCATGAGTGCTTTGGCGCGTTATTTTCATGCGAATGATAAAAATGTAGCAGGTTACGATAAAACCCAAACAGAAATTACTGATGGTTTGCAAGATTTAGGTATTGAAGTTCATTTTAAAGATGCTATTGAAAATATTAAACCTGTATTTCAAAATATTGAAAGCACATTAGTGGTTTATACTCCCGCTGTTCCAGCGGATAATGAGGAGTTGGGTTATTTTAAAAATCATGGATTTAATGTTTTAAAACGTGCTCAAACTTTAGGTTTAATTACTCAGAACACCTTTTGTTTAGCGGTAGCCGGAACTCATGGAAAAACGACAACAACAAGTATTTTAGGGCATTTAATGAATGTGTGTAATGTGCCATTAACTGCTTTTTTGGGTGGTATTAGTGAGAATTATAATTCTAATTTGATTTTAAATGGAACAGAAGTTTCGGTAGTTGAGGCCGATGAGTTTGATCGTTCATTCTTAACATTATCACCAGATTTAGCGTGTATTACATCCATGGATGCAGATCATTTAGATGTTTATGGTGATGCTTCAGAGTTAGAGAAGTCATTCGTAGACTTTTCTAGAAATATAAAGTCTAATGGGAAATTATTTATTAGAAACGGATTGCCATTAAAAGGTATTACTTATGGTATTGAAGATGATTCAGATTATACCATTCAAAATATAAAAATAGAAAATGGTGCTTATGTTTTTGATGTTATAACACCAAAAACGGTACTTAAAGATTTACAATTTAACCTACCTGGTAGACATAATTTGTCGAATGCATTAATAGCTTTGGCGATGGCTGTAGAATATGGTTGCCCACACCAACAGCTCGCTAAAGCTTTAGCATCTTACAAAGGGGTTAAGCGTAGATTTACATATCATATAAAAACGGATGATTTTGTTTTTATTGACGACTATGCACATCATCCTGAAGAGATAAATGCAGTGCATCAGGCGGTAAGAGAAATGTATCCAAATAAAAAAGTATTAGCTATTTTTCAGCCACATTTATATACTAGAACAAAAGATTTTGTAGATGATTTTGCAAAGAGTTTGTCGCAATTTGACGAATTAATGTTATTAGATATTTATCCTGCTAGAGAGTTGCCAATTGAAGGTGTTACCTCGTCTTGGTTATTAGATAAAGTAAATAATAAAAATAAGCAGTTAGTTACTAAAACAGAATTAATGTCTAAAATACATGAAAGTAGTGCTCAAGTTATTTTAACTATTGGCGCTGGCGATATAGGAGAAGAAGTAAAACATATTAAAAAAGAATTTAGTGTTGCGAGTTAATTGGAATTATATTAAGCTAATTGTTTTGTTAGGCGTGGTGGTCTTTTTGTTTGCATTTGCTTCCGGTAGAAATGCTAATAGAAACATATCTAAGCCTCATGTAAAATTCATTGGAGAAAACAATCTTCTTATAACTAATGAAACTGTTAGTAAATTGTTAATACAAAATTATGGGGGTGTTAAAAACGTGCCTAAAGAAACTTTAGTTTTGAATGAATTAGAAAAAGCCCTCAAATCTAATCCAATGATAAAAACGGCAGAAGTGTATGTCGCTGTTAACGGCAAGCTTAACGCTGAAATAGAACAAAAAATACCTATTGCAAGGGTCAGTACAAATGCGTCTTATTACATTGACGATGAAGGTTCATCCATGCCGTTGTCAAAAAATTATTCGGCAAGAGTACCATTGGTTACGGGTTATGTTGAAAAAAATAATTTGAAAAAGGTCTTTAAAATAGCGCGTAAAATTAACAAGGATGAATTTTTGAAAAAACATGTTTTTGAGAT
>NZ_CAJQQI010000116.1 GCF_905480415.1 uncultured Algibacter sp.
AGTGGAGAAGATCGGATTCGAACCGACGACCTCTTGACTGCCAGTCAAGCGCTCTAGCCAACTGAGCTACATCCCCGATTATTATTTCATACCGCTTAAAACCAAAACAGGTACCGAACTTGAAAAATCCTTTTTCAAAATTTCATTCTTTTCCCATTTTTTTATAAAAAAGCCTCTTTTACGCCTTACTACACATAACATATCTGGGCTATTCGCCTGAAAATGCTCTAAAACCCCTTGAAACGTAGTAGCGTTTTCAGTTTTTGTAATATTGCTTACAACAGACTTTAATTCTTTATTTACATCAAAATCACCATCTTTATGAAACGGTGTTTTTACCAATAATAAATCTGTAGTAGCCTTAAATTGTTCTTTTATAGATTTAAGAGGTTCCAAAACATGACCCTTTTTAATTATAGCAGATTTTATTGCCATTAAAATATTTGAAGGCCCAGAAAATTTATACCCTTCAGGAATAATAAGTGCAGGAATATCCATTTGCTTAACAATTTTACCTGAAGTTTTTCCTAAATACACTTCGTCTTTAATAGAATTTGTTCTAGGCTCAATTAAAACCAAGTCTACATCTGCAGCTTTACATGCTAATTCCAAAGTATCAATTAGTTTCCCCTTTAAGGTTTTTACAATAACCTCAACACTTTTAGTGTCTATTTGCGAAACTAAATCCTTTAAAAACGCTTTACTTTCTCTTTCAATAATCTGATCTACCTTAATCATAGTACCAGCCTTCGTGTAAACGTTATACACTTGAACCACAAAAAGTTTCGCCCCAAAAGCTTCTGCAAAATCTACAGCATACTGTAAATGACTTAATGCGTTTTTTGACGACCCAACTGGAACTAAAATATTCTTCATACCAATAAGTTTTAATGCTAAATTTACAATAAATTTGATGCAAAAATAAAACATTTAAATGATTCGAAAAGGAACACACGATGATTTAGATACCATTATAGAAATCACAAAAGCTTGTGCAGCTAATATGATAGAAAAAAATATTCTTCAGTGGAATGAATTTTATCCTAATAAAACAGCATTTATAAATGATGTAAACCGAGAAGAATTCTATGTTTTAGAAATTGATAATACCGTTTTAGGATGCATTACAATTTCCACGTTTATGGATCAGGAGTATATCCCTATTTCTTGGTTGACACAAAATAAAAACAACATTTACATTCATCGATTAGCAGTTCATCCAAACCTTCAAGGAAAAGGTTATGCTCAACAATTAATGAAATTTGCAGAACATTATGCTCAAGAAAATAATTTCTTATCTATCAGATTAGATACCTTTTCGCAAAACAAAAGAAATCAAAAGTTTTACGAGCTTCGCGGATATAAAAAACTTGGAGATATTTTTTTCCCCAAACAAAGTAAACATCCTTTTCATTGCTATGAATTAGTATTGTGAGTATAAATATTAGTTTAAAACATATAAACAAACTCGCTATTCCAGCATTAATTTCTGGAGTGTCTGAACCTATCTTATCATTAACTGATGCGGCCATCGTTGGAAATATCCAAGTTAATGCTACCGAATCTTTAGCCGCTGTTGGTATCGTAACTACTTTTATCTCCATGCTTATTTGGGTATTAGGACAAACCAGAAGCGCCATTTCATCCATTGTATCGCAACACGTTGGAGCAAATAAGTTAGATCGTATTAAAAACCTTCCTGCTCAAGCTATCTTTATTATAACCTCGCTAAGTTTTATCATTATATGTAGCACATATCCTTTTGCAAAACAAATTTTTAAACTCTATAATGCTTCCAATTTAATACTAGATTATAGCGTCGTGTATTATAAAATACGTGTTTTAGGGTTTCCATTTACATTATTTACTATTGCCGTTTTTGGAGCATTTCGAGGTTTACAAAACACATATCACCCCATGATAATTTCGATCATAGGCGCAACATCAAATATCATTTTAGATATTATTTTAGTTTATGGAATAGATGGTTTAATTAACCCAATGAATATTCAAGGCGCTGCTTATGCTAGTGTTATTGCTCAAGTTTTAATGGCGTGTTTCGCTGCTTTTTATCTTCTTAAAAAAACAACTATTCCATTAAAGCCAAGTTTACCTTTTAATCCTGAAATCAAACGGTTTGTTTTAATGATTCTAAATTTATTTATTAGAACCATTGCCCTGAATGTTACACTATACTTCGCAAGTGCATATGCCACAAGTTATGGAGCTGAATATATTGCAGCTTATACCATTGCCATAAATTTATGGTTTTTAGGTGCGTTTATTGTAGATGGATATGCCAGTGCAGGTAATATTTTATCAGGAAAATTATTTGGTAAGAAAGCCTATGCAACACTCATTACACTGAGTAACAAACTCATAAAATATGGAGTTATAATTGGCATTATTTTAGGCTTGGTTGGTGCAATACTCTATTACCCTATTGGGCGGCTATTTACAAAAGACCCACAAGTTTTAAAAGCGTTTTATAACGTGTTTTGGATTGTTTTGGTCATGCAACCACTATGCACCTTAGCCTTTATTTTCGATGGAATCTTTAAAGGTCTCGGCAAAATGAAATACTTAAGAAATGTACTTTTATTTTCAACATTTCTCGTATTTATACCTATTCTTTTTTGGTTAGATAATTTAGATTATAAACTCCATGCCATATTCATTGCCATCACATTCTGGATTATAGCTAGAGGCATTCCTTTAATTATAAAATTCAGGCAACTATTTTTGCCACTTGCACAAAAGAATTAACTTTGCCTGCAGCATAACAAACAAGTATGATTCTATTTATTGCTTTACTTCAACAAGTAGATCTTGAAGAAAAAATTAATAGTGCGCCCGATAAAGGTTACGAAATTGGAGTTTTTATAGGATCCATGCTCCCCTTTTTCATACTCGTTCTGCTAGCCTATTTAATGTACAGATATAACAAAAAAAGAAACCAATAAATAAGCATTATGGATATCATGTCGTTCGTTAGCGGAAACGGATTGTTTCTCGTCCTGGCCATAGTATTAATCATCATATACTTTATAAATAAAAGAAAAAGAAGATAATGGGAAACAACATACGTATCACAAAACAATTCTCTTTTGAAACCGGACATGCTCTTTACGGCTATGACGGAAAATGTAAAAACGTACACGGCCACAGTTATAAACTCTCGGTTACCGTTTTCGGGAAGCCTATTGCAGACAACACCAACGTGAAGTTCGGAATGGTGATAGACTTTAGCGATCTAAAAAAAATAGTAAAAGAAGAGATCGTAAACGTATTCGATCACGCCACCGTATTCAACAAAAACACGCCACATGTGGAGTTAGCAAAAGAACTTCAAGATCGCGGACACAATGTGCTGCTTGTTGATTACCAGCCAACTAGTGAAATGATGGTGATAGATTTTTCCAAAAAAATAAGTAAAAGGTTACCAAAACATATTAAATTACACTCCTTAAAACTTCAAGAAACAGATACTTCGTTTGCCGAATGGTTTGAGTCTGATAATATTTAAGGGCGCCTGCCGGCAGGCAGGCAGGTTACCACAAAGGTTAGGCCTTCACTACTCGCTTCCTACTTTGTCGGCGAGCTCAAACATGCCGTTTTATACCTAACGCACTTATCCGCAATATTTAGTTAATAGATTACTAGATAAAAACAGTGAAAAAACAAACATAGCAATAGTTAATGACCTCGTTTCCGACCAATTCGGAATCATCAATCTGAGCAAATAATGAGTGAAGAAATGGAATCGCAAAGCGGAGCTTTAGGCGTGTAATTTCGAGAGCGAATGATCCACAGGATTTCCTTAGATTGATTTGATCTTTTGATTCGTTTTGCGTCTAGGCAAAATGAACAAATAAAGAAAGTAAAAACTATAAACATGAGATTCCTGCATTCGCAGGAATTAGTATATTTACAACATGCAAATCACAAAAGGCAAAAAAATATATTTCGCTTCAGATAATCATTTAGGAGCTCCAACAAAAGAAGCCTCTTTTCCTCGCGAAAAGAAATTCGTAGCCTGGTTAGACGAAATAAAACATGATGCCGCAGCTATTTTCCTTTTAGGAGATTTATTCGATTTTTGGTTTGAATATAAAACCGTAGTTCCAAGGGGGTTTACGAGAACTTTAGGCAAACTTGCTGAAATATCAGATTCCGGTATTCCTATTCACTATTTTGTTGGAAATCATGATTTATGGATGAATGGGTATTTTGAAGAAGAACTAAATATCCCTGTTTACCACAAACCAAAAGAATTCACATTTAACAATAAAATCTTTTTTTTAGGCCATGGCGATGGCTTAGGCCCTGAGGATAAAGGTTATAAGCGTTTAAAAAAAGTGTTTACGAATCCATTTTTTAAGTGGGTTTTTCAATGGGGGCATCCAGACATTGGTATGCGGATTGCACAATATTTTTCTATAAAGAATAAGCTTATATCTGGTGATGATGATGCTAAGTTCCTTGGCGAAGACAACGAATGGTTGGTGCAATACTGCAAACGTAAATTAGAAGATAAACATCGTGATTTTTTTGTGTTCGGACACAGACACTTACCACTTAATATAGACCTCAAGGAAAACTCAAAATATATCAACCTTGGCGATTGGATTCAATATTATACTTATGGTGTTTTTGATGGAGAAACGATGGAATTGAAAGAATACTAATCCTCATCTTCATGAGCTTCCATATCGGCTCTTAAATCCAAATCTCTAAGCACAGGGTTTTTAACGCCAATGGCAAAAACTGTAATTAAAGTCATGGTACCTCCAAAAACTACGGCAGCCACCGGTCCTATTAATTTAGCTGCTAAACCACTTTCAAAAGCACCCAATTCGTTGGACGATCCTACAAACATAGAATTAACAGAAGATACGCGCCCACGCATGTCATCGGGTGTTTTTAATTGTAAAATGGTTTGACGGATAATCATAGAAATACCATCAGCAGCTCCGCTAATAAATAACAATAAAACGCTTATCCAAAACACAGAAGATAAGCCAAAACCAATAATACTAACACCAAAAATAAAAATCGAAATAAGTAGTTTTCTACCTGTATTTCTACTTATTGGAATGTAAGTAGTAGCAAACATAGTAACAATGCTTCCTAAAGAGATTGACGCATTTAAAATTCCAAAACCTTCGCTCCCAACTTCTAAAACATCTTGAGCGAAAATCGCTAGAATAGCGACTGTTCCTCCAAATAAAACCGCAATCATGTCTAAAGTTAACGCCCCTAAAATAGCCTTATTTTGAAATACAAACCGAATGCCAACCTTTAAGCTCTGTATTACAGGTTCGCCTATTTTTTTATTTAAAATAGGTTTCTTTTTTATTAGAAAATTTAAGAAAAAGGAAACAACAACCATCACAAAAACAATACAAAGTGTATTGTCTACGCCTATCCAACTAATAAAAAAACCACCAAAAAGCGCACCTAAAACAGCTGCTGTTTTCCAAGTACTTGTACTCCATGTAGCAGCGTTAGGGTATGTTTTTTTGGGTACTATTAAAGCCACTAAAGAAAAAATTATTGGTCCAAAAAAAGCACGTAAAAAACCACCAAAAAATACAAGAGCATAAATAGAATATAAAATAGACTTTGTTGACCAGTTACCAACGACCTCATCCGTTGTTAATAAAAATAATCCTAAACTAATCAGAGAAAAGGCAGCGATACAAATTGCTAATAGATTTCGTTTTTCTTTTTGGTCTACAATATGACCTGCAAATAGTGCCATAGTAAAAGCTGGAATAATCTCCATGAGCCCTATAATACCCAAAGAAAGAGGGTCTTTAGTAATACTATACACCTGCCACTCAATAACAATAAATTGCATTGACCATCCAAAAACCAAAAACAACCGTAACAATAAAAAAATGTTGAACTCTTTAATTCGCAATGCCGCATACGGGTCGTTTTTTGCCATAATTTAAGTTCTAGTGTTTTTTTAGATCTCTTAACTTTAATTGTAAGCTTACGTTACCTCTCCATTCATTTTCATCAATGCAATATGCAGCTCTAAATGGTTTACCTTCAGAAATCACATCAAATTTATCACCCATACTAAAACCAATACTTACTATCCTACTTGATGATTCTGGCTGAGTAACCGTTAGTCGTAAATGGGTTTTATCTGCACCAACGCACTT
>NZ_CAJQQI010000117.1 GCF_905480415.1 uncultured Algibacter sp.
CGATTAAAATTAATTAAATATTGAATGACTGATTAAGTTTTAACGATTTTTAACGTCAACTTTAACGACGATTTAACAATCTGTAAAACGGTTTTATATTTATATATTTGTGCTGTACTATGAAACAGACTTTTTATAAATACCAAGGAACTGGAAATGATTTTGTGATGATTGATAATCGTCAACACGTTTTCGACAAAAATAATACCGAACGTGTTAAGTTTTTATGCGACAGACGTTTTGGAATAGGAGCGGACGGACTTATCTTACTAGAGGATCATCCGGAGTATGATTTTAAAATGGTTTATTATAATGCCGATGGTAATGAAAGTTCTATGTGCGGAAATGGTGGACGTTGTTTAGTGGCATTTGCAAAACAATTAGGCGTAATCTCAAATAAAGCAGTTTTTGAGGCGACTGATGGTGTGCATCATGCTTCAATAGATGGTGAGATTGTTAAGCTTCAAATGTTAGATGTTGATACTATTGAAAAGTATGAAAACCACGTGTTTTTAAATACAGGTTCTCCGCATCATGTGCAATTCGAAATTCAAATTGAAGATTTTGATATTAAGTCAAAGGGTGCAACTATTCGTTATGGTGAACCTTATAACACAGCTGGTAGCAACGTGAATTTTGTAAAGAAACAATCAGATACTACTTTTAGAGTTAGAACTTATGAGCGCGGGGTTGAGGGTGAAACGTTATCGTGCGGAACAGGTGTTACTGCGGTAGCTATAGCGATGCATTATATTGGTGAAACTCAAGAAAAGCATGTGATCCTAAATGTTGAAGGCGGAGAACTAGAAGTGTGTTTCGATTTTGAAAATGATACTTATAATAATGTGTGGCTCATTGGTTCTGCAACGTTTGTTTATAAAGGTAGTATATGATAACTTTAAAAGGCGATAATATATATTTAAGGGCCTTAGAGCCTGAAGACTTAGAATTTATTCATGCTATTGAAAATGATGAATCGATTTGGGAAATTAGTAACACCCAAACCCCATATTCTAAGTTTCTTATTAAACAATATTTAGAACATGCTCACAAAGATATTTTTGAAGTTAAACAATTACGGTTGGTTATTTCAAATTATGAAAATATGGCATTAGGAATGATTGATTTATTTGATTTTGATTTTAAGCATAGGAGAGCTGGAGTTGGTGTTTTGGTTAAAGAACCTAATGAGAGATTCAAGGGCTATGGTCGTGAAGCCTTAAAATTACTGATTGATTATAGTTTTACGCATTTGGATTTAAATCAATTATATTGTAATATTTCTGAAGAAAATGATGCGAGTATAAAACTATTTTCTAATCAAGGATTTAAAAAAATAGGACTAAAAAAAGATTGGAACTTCGTCAATGGTTCTTACAAAAACGAATATTTATTTCAGCTTATAAATAATTAAATGTACATAAAAAAAATACTTCTAGCGATTCTAGTTATTGGGCTTATTGTAGCGGCATTTTTCGCAAACTTTGTTTATAAAGCGATGTTGAAGCCTAATACGGCTTTTAATAATGAATTGGCTTTTGTCTTTATCCCTACAAATGCCAGTTATCAAGAAATTAGAAGTCAATTGGAGCCTTTGTTGGATGATATTGATTCTTTTGATGATTTAGCGGAACAAAAAAAATACACAACAAACATAAGAGCAGGGAAGTATGCCATTAAAAAAGGAATGACCAATAATGATATTATTAATTCTATCCGAAGTGGAAACTTACCAATAAGAGTTTCGTTCAATAACCAAAGTACATTAGAAAAATTAGCAGGACGTATTTCAAAAGAAATAGAGGCGGATAGTGTTTCACTTTTAAATGCCATGCATGACAATGCCTTTTTAGTTGAAAATAAATTTAGCGAAGCCACTGCATTGGGTATGTATTTACCAAATAGCTACGAATTTTTCTGGAACACTTCTGCTGAAGCTTTTAGAAGTAGAATGCTTAAAGAATATAAGAAATTTTGGACTGATTCCAGAATAAAAAAAGCACATGATATTGGTTTATCTCAAGATCAAGTGATTGCATTGGCTTCTATCGTTTATGAAGAATCCAAGCAAGCTGCAGAGCAACCTATAATTGCAGGTGTTTATTTGAATCGAATTGGAATAGGCATGCCACTTCAAGCAGATCCTACTTTAAAATTTGCGGCATACAAATTACCAAAGTATAAGAATACGGTTATAAAAAGAGTATTAAATGTTCATAAAGAAATAGAATCTCCCTACAATACTTATAAAAATAGAGGGTTGCCTCCAGGATTAATTGCTATGCCAGATATTTCTGCAATTGATGCAGTTTTAAATTTTGAGAAACATAAATACTTGTATTTTGCTGCGGACGCAAAACAGTTTGGCTATCATAAATTTGCTAAAAATTTAGCACAACATAATGTAAATGCAAGAGCATATCAACGGTATTTATCATCTCAAGGGATAAATAAGTAGTGCGTTTAGTTTTAGTAAAACATATAATACTTTTTGTTTTATTGCCATTAACCGCTTTCTCTCAATCAAAGCTTGATGCATTCTTAACACCAAGTGATTCACTTAACAGGCCCAGACTAAATACTATTGTTCTTTCAGAAGCTTCTATAGGAGCGATAACACTTTTGGGTTTAAATCAGCTTTGGTATGCTGATTTTGAACGCTCTAAATTTCATACCATTAATGATAACAGTTCATGGTTACAAATGGATAAACTGGGTCATGTATTCACATCTTACCAGTTAGGAAAATATGGGTCACATCTTTTAAACTGGAGTGGTGTTAGCGAACGTGATCAATTGTTTTACGGAGCTACTTTAGGTTTCTCGTTTTTAACAGCTGTTGAAGTACTTGATGGATATTCAAAGGAATGGGGGTTTTCGTGGGGAGATATTTTGGCTAATGGATCAGGTACTGGGCTTTATATTGGACAAGAATTACTTTGGAAGGAACAAAGAATTGCTTTAAAATACTCTTTTCACCAAACAAAATACGCTAAACAACGCCCAGACAAGCTTGGTGAAACGTATTTAGAGCAAACTTTGAAAGATTATAACGGGCAAACCTATTGGCTTAGTGCCAATTTGCATTCATTCTTCAAAGAAAGTAAAATTCCTAAATGGTTAAATGTTGCCGTAGGCTATGGAGCAGAAGGGATGCTTACAGGGACAAAAGATGTTGACAATCAAGTGTTAACAAGTAATGAGCGATACAGGCAGTACTATTTGAGTTTTGACTTAAATTTGAGTAAAATTAGTACAAATTCAAAATTATTAAGGTCTATCTTAGATGTTTTTAATGTGATAAAAATACCGTTTCCTACTCTAGAATTTAATAAAAAAGGTACTGTATTTCATCTATTCTACATCTAAAAATAGCACTTAAGCGATTAATTTTGAAGTTATTTAAAAAAAGACTAATTTTGCACGCTGAAATTTCAAGGTATATTTTTTATTTTAATATGCTGAAAAAATTTAAAATTATGGTAAAAAATATTGCAAGTTATGCGACCTTGACGCTTACAATATTAGCACTAGTGTATGTTTCGTTTCAGTCAAATGAAACGATTGATTTAAGTAAGTACTCTACAGAAGGCCTAGACTTAAATTACACAGTAAGTATTGATGCTATTGAAGTGAATAATTCTTTAGTCTCTAATGATTCAGATAACATTTTTTCGCCTTATTTAGGAAAATCTTTTGTTGGCTTTAAAGAAGCGTTGGCTTTTAAAGAGTCTGGTGGAGATTATTCTTCAGTAAATACTTATGGATATTTAGGTAAATATCAATTTGGAACTGAAACTTTAAAAATGATTGGGATTAATAACCCTGCTAAGTTTTTAAAGAATCCAAGATTGCAAGAAAAGGCATTTATTGCTAATGCAGCCCGTAACAAATGGATTTTAAGACGTGATATTAAGAATTTCGTTGGAAAACGTATTAACGGTATTATTGTTACTGAGTCTGGAATATTGGCAGCGGCACATTTAGCTGGACCCGGAAGCGTAAAAAAATATTTAAGAAGTTATGGTTTAGATAATTTTGCTGATGGTTATGGAACTACAGTTCATTATTATATGAAGCGTTTTTCTGGATATGACACCTCTTTTGTTAAACCAAATAAGCGAGCTAAAGCAATTTAAACTCGCTTTTATGAATAATAAATATGGTAGGTCGCTTATGGAGGTCTACCATATTTTTTTTCCATTGATTTGCGGATTGTGTTTTTATAAACTCACTTCTTAAAGTAATATCGCAAGCTACACAAACACGCGTGTTGTTTTCTAAAACAGAAGATAAATCTTCTATCATTTTATTATTTCTATAAGGCGTTTCAATAAATATTTGTGATTGATTATGCTCAAAAGATAAACGCTCTAAACGTTTAATTTCGCTTTTTCGTTCATCTTTATCAATTGGAAGATATCCATTAAAAGCAAAACTTTGTCCGTTCATTCCAGAACTCATTAGAGCCATTAAAATGGATGAGGGTCCAACTAAAGGCACTACTTTTATGTTCTTTTCATGGGCTAACTTTACAATATCGGCTCCAGGATCGGCTACACCCGGGCAACCAGCTTCAGATAATAACCCAACATCAATACCATTTAGACAAGGGTTTAGAAAAGAAGGTAAGTCAGCTTCATCAGTAAACTTATTTAAATGAAACATGTTTAGCGATGGCTGCGATTTTTCAGGACTAATATTTTTTATGAAACGTCTTGCTGTTTTGTCATTTTCAACAATAAAGGTGTCAATATTATCAATAGCGTGTTTAACTGTAATAGGTAAAACTTCTAATGGTTCGTTGTCTCCTAAAGTTGTTGGAATAAGGTATAATTTACCAATTTGATTTTTCATCTATTTTATAATAAAATTTTTGACAGCTTTTAAATGAGTATTCTCATTAATTTAGATGAGTTTCTTCACAATAATATCACAAGCTTCATCTAGCATTTGATAGACATTTTCAAAACCATTGTCTCCGCCATAGTAAGGGTCTGGAACTTCATAGTTCATGTTGGGGTGCACTTCATTCAAAATCAATGTCACTTTAGCAAGATCATTATCGTTTTTTGCTAGTTTGATAACGTTCATAAAATTCGATTCATCCATAACGTAAATTATATCAAAAGTATCAAAATCAGAACTATTAAATTGACGTCCGCTTAGGTTTGATATATCCAATCCGTGTTTTGTAGCAACAGCTATGGAACGTATATCCGGAGAACGACCTATATGGTAATTAGCAGTCCCAGCCGAATCTACTATAAAATTATTTGGAAGTTTTGATTTCAAGATACCTTCTGCTAGAGGAGAACGGCATATGTTTCCTAGGCAAACCATCAAAATTTTAGTCATGACGCGGTTATTTTAAACGGAAAGTTTTTTGGTAATGTCTTCAACATATTTTCTGAATTGTTTATCCGTTGAAGATAAGTTGTCTACCGTTTTACAAGCATGGAGAACGGTGGCATGGTCCCGTTTTCCTATTTGTGAACCAATACTCGCTAAAGAAGCTTTGGTAAGTTTTTTAGCAAAAAACATAGCTAATTGACGCGCTTGAACAATATGACGTTTTCTAGTTTTTGATTGTAAAGTATCAACATCCATTTGAAAGTAGTCAGATACTATTTTTTGGATATAATCTATTGAAACTTCGCGTTTTGTGTTCTTGACAAATTTCTCAACTATAATACGAGCTAAATCAATAGTGATTTCTTTTTTATTGAAAGATGATTGCGCAATTAGCGAAATAATAGCACCTTCAAGTTCTCTAACATTAGATTTAATGTTTTTAGCAACGTACTCAATAATATCATCTGGCATTTCAACACCATCGCGATATAGTTTGTTTTTTAGTATAGAAACTCGAGTTTCAAAATCTGGATTTTGCAATTCAGCAGATAGTCCCCATTTAAAACGCGATAATAAGCGTTGTTCAATATCTTGCATATCAACAGGAGCCTTGTCACTAGTTAAAATAACTTGTTTTCCGTTTTGATGTAAGTGATTGAATATATGGAAGAATACATCTTGTGTCCCTGTTTTTCCTGATAAAAACTGTACATCATCAATGATAAGTACATCTATAATTTGATAAAAATGAATAAAATCATTTCTATTATTCTTTTTTACAGCATCAATATATTGTTGTGTAAATTTTTCAGCAGAAATATATAAAACTGTTTTTTCTGGGTATTTATCTTTAATGTCAACACCAATAGCATGTGCTAAGTGTGTTTTTCCTAAACCAACGCCACCAAATATTAATAATGGATTGAAAGATGTGCCTCCCGGCTTATTTGCAACTGCTAATCCTGCACTACGTGCCAATCTGTTAGAATCGCCTTCTAAGAAATTTTCAAAACTATAGTTTGGATTAAGTTGAGATTCAATTTTAACATTTCTAATACCTGGAATTACAAATGGATTACGTAATTCTGGACTCTTATTATTTAAAGGAACATCAACATCCTGAGATTTTAATGACCCTCTATTAGAGCTAGGGATTTTTTCAGTAAAAGGTTGCTTGTTGCCATAGGTGTTTTCCATTTTAATAATGTAAACAAGTTTGGCAGTTTCACCTAATTCTTTAGTAAGAGCTACTTTTAGGATTTTTACATAATGTTCTTCAAGCCATTCATAAAAGAATTTACTTGGTACTTGAATACTTAATGCATTATCTGTAAGTTTAACTGCTTTTATTGGTTCAAACCAAGTTTTGTATGCTTGCGGTTGGATGTTATCCTTTATAAATTCAAGACAATTAGTCCATACCGATTGCGCAGTTATACTCATGTTTTGTTTTGTTGGTTTTTTAGTTAGATTTTATATGAAAATAAAATTTTCATATCCCTCTTTTTGTTGAGAGGCAAATATGTGAACAAAATTCTTAAAAAAAAAATGATTTACTATTGAATTTTAAGAAATTTTTCCTCATGTTTAACTTCAGGTCGAAACTACAAAAAAATATTCAATAATACTTATGAAAATCGATAAAATACAAATAAGGGTGAGGTATGGTGAAACAGACCAAATGGGTGTTGTATATCACGGGAATTACGCGCTATATCTTGAAGCAGGGCGCATTGAATGGTTGAGAAAATTAGGTATTTCTTACAAATCCATGGAGGAAAATGGCATTATGCTGCCTGTAGTTTCTATGAATATAAACTATAAAAAATCAGCAGGTTACGATGATGTAATTAATGTAAAAACGCAACTAAAAAACATACCAACGGCTAAGATTGAATTTGAGTACGAAATTACAAATGAAAATGGCGAAATTATAACAATTGCAAATACAACTTTAGTATTTATAGATATGAAAACAAATCTCCCTGTGCGCGCACCGCAATACATTTTAGATTTGCTTGAGAATTAATTTAGACTTCTTTTATGTCAATTTCATAAAGATTGTTAAAAATTTTAAATATAAAATCAGCTTCGTTTTTTCTTATAGAAAGCGTAATCTGGCAGTTCATTTCTAATTTTTGATGAATAATATTAAGGGATTTCTCTTTGATAATCCGCATAACGGTATTCATGTTTTTGTAGTCAAAAGAAATCAAATAGTTAATATTAATAGTTTTTTCTATAATGTTTGAAGTTTCAAGAATTTGATGTGCACTAGTTTTATATGCATTAATTAAACCACCAACTCCTAATTTGACACCGCCAAAATAGCGAACTACAACAATTAAAATATTGGTAACTTCAAAAGATAGGATTTGTCCGTAAATAGGCATGCCTGCAGAATTGCTAGGTTCGCCATCATCATTAGCACGATAGGAGATGGTCTCTGTACCTAATTGATAGGCGTAACACCAATGTCGGGCAGAATGGTGTTCTTTTTTTAATTGAACTAAATATGATTTAATGTCATCTTCGTTTGTAACAGGAAAAGCATAACCAAAAAACTTACTGTTTTTGTCTTTAAACAAAACGGGTTCAGGTGCGACATCAATAGTTTTATATGTGTCTTTTTTAATCAAATTATTTAAAATAGGTCTTTCTTAATATCATATAAATTAATAACATCTTCAGTTTCAGGATTGATGTGCCACGTTTTAATCTTCAAAGTATTTGCTGTGTTTATATTTTCTTGGTTATCATCAATAAAAAGACACTCCTCAGCTTTGAGTTTATTTTTATTTAAAATAAATTCAAAAATATCTTGATTCGGTTTTACTAAATTTATTTCATGAGAAAGGTAGAAGGCATCAAAACAATTTTTGAATTCCTCATAAAATGAAACATGATCTTTTATGTAATCTATATGAAGGGCGTTAGTGTTACTCAGTAAAATCAATTTATATTTTGAAGATTGTTGTATTGCTTTTAAAAAGTCTAAACGGCTTTCAGGAAAATCTTTAAGCATAAAATTCCAAATATCAATTAGGGCTTCTTTAGATAATTTAGGAAAGTTTTCAGAATAAAATTCAAGAAACTCATCAGTAGAAATTAATCCTTGCTCATAAAAACTATTAAACCCTAACATTTCTTCTGAAAGAGATTCTATTTGAAAGGTTTCTAAGGCATGTTTGTGCGCGGCCTCAATATCTAAATTAACAAATACATTGCCGAAATCGAAAATGATGGTATTAATCATATTTGTAATTTTTTAGAGTATCTTTAATAATGTTTTCTTCGGAAATTAATTTCCCTTTGAATTTAGGTGCTTTAATACCTTTTTTGAATTCAATCTGTCCAGTAAAGACTCTAGCTTCATCCCAAAGATTGTCATCTATAAATGTTTGTAGTGTTTTTGCACCACCTTCTATGATAACAGAATTAATATGCTTTTCAAATAATAAATCACATATTTGTTGAGCCACATTTTTTGAAAAATCAATGTTATTTTTTGAAATTAAAATACTTTCAGCGTCTGCATTAAAGATAATATGCCTTTTTGAAAGCTTTTCATTTTTATCAACAATAATTCTAATTGGGTTATTTCCAGTCCAGTCTCTTGCAGTTAAACTTGGGTTGTCTTCAATCACAGTGTTTGTTCCAACTAAGATTGCTTGTTCTTCAGCTCTCCATTTATGCACTAACTGTCTAGAAAACACATTGGTAATCCATACAGGTTTTTGTTCGTTTTTAGTTTCTGGAGCAATAAAGCCATCTTTGGTTTCTGCCCATTTTAAAATAATATAAGGACGTTTTTTATTATGAAATGTAAAAAAGCGTTTATGGTGATTTTTACACTCGTTTTCCAAGACACCAACAGTGACGTCACAACCACTTGCTCTTAATTTTTCAATGCCTTTACCGGCGACTTTTATATGGTCATCCACACACCCAATAACCACGTTTGGTATTTGATACTTTATAATAAGATCGCTACATGGAGGTGTTTTTCCAAAGTGCGAACACGGTTCGAGAGTTACGTAAAGCGTGGCTTCTTTTAGTAACGTTTTGTTTTTAACTGAATTGATAGCATTTACTTCTGCGTGATGTCCCCCGTAAGGACTGGTAAATCCTTCACCTATAATACTGTAGTTATGAACAATTATACTTCCAACCATGGGGTTTGGTCGGGTATTTCCTAAACCATTTTTGGCAATTTGCAAACAGCGCTTTATGTAAACCTCGTGTTGTGTCAATACTAAAATTTAATTTTTACATCTTCAGTTTTGTCAATATTATAGGTGTATGAGAAGCCTAATGCTCTATATGTAATATCACCTATGTATTGCACTTTTACTTTCTTACTAAACAAACTACCAATTAATCCAACAATACTTTTGTTGCTAAAAACGCTATCAGTAGGAACTTTTGTTTTTAATGGAATTGTAAATTCCTTTTTTGCGGGTACTTTAAAGCTCTCTGTTGAAACGGATGCCATTTCATTATCATTTACAAATAATTTTATTTCATCAGTTTGTAATTCGCCGCCAATATCATTGGGGTTTTTGAATAATGCATCTGCAGTAAAAGCAACATACTTCGACGTCGATTCTAAAACCTTAATATTTTCTACACCAATAAATTGAGGTTTTTCATTTACAGAACAGCTAATAAAAGCGATGCAGATTGTTGATAAGATTATAAGTTTTTTCATTTCAATTTTTTTCGATTTAACGTATCTTCACTGCTTTAAAAGTGCCAATTAAAGTGAGTAAAGATACTATAGTTATTCGAGAAATTGAACCTCAAGATAATGCGCAATTAGAGCAAGTGATTAGAGGGTGTTTTCATGAGTTTGAAATTCCTTTAGAAGGCACAGCCTATTCTGACACTGAAACACCAATGATGTTTGAATCTTATCAAAATGATAATGATGTGTATTTTGTGATTGGTACTAGCGGAGAAATTTTGGGAGGAGGAGGCGTTAAACCTTTAAAGGATTTTGAAAGCGAGGTTTGCGAAATTCAAAAAATGTATTTTTCACCTAAATTAAGAGGAAAAGGTTATGGAAGAGCATTGTTTGAAAAATGCATGCAAACAGCTAAAGATTTGGGATATAAACAATGTTATTTAGAATCTGCATCACAACTCAAAGCAGCTATCCATATTTATGAGAGCTACGGATTTAAACATCTAGAAAAGGAACTAGGTAATACTGGGCACTATTCGTGTGGTGTATGGATGATTAAAGATTTATGAGATTAAAAGACATTCAAAATATATTCCATGAAGCGTTAGGTTCTATGTTTGGTAAAGAGGAAGTTGAAAGCTTCTTTTTTATGTTGATAGAATCCTATTATGGTGTATCAAGAATTCAGTTAGCCATGAATTCTGATTATGCTATTGATGGTTCTGAAAAAATCATAAATGCTTTAGAATTATTGAAACAACAAAAACCAATTCAGTATATACTGGGAGAAACTGAGTTTTATGGATTGCCTTTTAAAGTCAATGAAAGTGTTTTAATTCCAAGGCCAGAAACAGAAGAATTAGTAGAATGGGTTTTGAAGCGTGTTGATAGCAATGAATCTATTAATATTTTAGATATTGGAACAGGTAGTGGATGTATCGCTATTTCGTTAGCTAAAAACTTACCAAATGCTAAAGTTTATGCTTTGGATATTTCCGCGAAAGCGTTAAAAACAGCAAAACAAAATGCAGATTTAAATGAAGTTAATGTTGAATTTATAGAAGCAGATATATTAAAGAACGGGGATGGATTGCTAGGGGCTGATGTTAAATTTGATATCATAGTTTCTAATCCACCCTATGTTAGAGAGCAAGAAAAAGATATGATGAAACCAAATGTTTTAGATAATGAACCACATTTGGCTTTATTTGTAAAAGATGAAAACCCGTTACTTTTTTATGAGGCAATAACAAAATACGCATCCAAAAATTTAGCGAGAGTAGGGCAGTTGTTTTTTGAGATTAATGAATACTTAGGGAGTGATATGATTAATTTGTTACAAGATAATAATTTTAGAAATATAGAAGTAAAGCAAGATATTTTTAAAAAAGACAGAATGATTAAAGGAGTTAAAAGGTAATGAATACAACAGAACAAGAAATAAAGGGTCTTCGTGATGAGTTAAGGGAGCATAATTATAACTATTACGTCCTTGATAATGCTACTATTTCAGATTACGAATTTGATATTAAACTAAAAAAACTCCAAGAGTTAGAAGCTAAACATCCTGAGTTTTTTGATGCTAATTCACCCACACAACGCGTAGGAGGCGAGGTAACCAAGAATTTTGAAACAATTCCTCATGAGCATCGCATGTATTCCTTAGATAATTCTTATACTAAAGAAGATTTACAAGACTGGGAAACCCGAATTAAAAAATTAGTTGATGGCGATATATATTATACTTGTGAATTAAAGTACGATGGGGCTTCTATAAGTTTAACCTATGAAGCCGGTAATTTAGTAAAAGCAGTTACCAGAGGTGATGGGTTTCAAGGTGATAATGTAACTGCTAATATAAAAACGATTAAATCGGTACCATTACAATTAAAGGGGGATTATCCTGTAAAGTTTGATATAAGAGGTGAAATTGTGCTGCCTTTTGAAGGGTTTCATAAAATGAACGAGGAGCGGATTGAAATTGGTGAGGAGCCTTATAGAAATCCACGAAACACAGCCTCAGGAAGTTTGAAATTGCAGGATAGTGCTGAGGTTGCTAAACGTCCACTAGAATGTTTGCTTTATAATTTAATGGGCTCTAATTTAAGAATCAATACTCAATTTGAAAGTTTGGATAAGGCTAGGCATTGGGGTTTTAAAGTACCTGAAGCTGCTAAGTTGGTTAATTCTATTGATGAAGTTTTAGAGTTTATTGAATATTGGAATATTCATCGTCACGATTTGCCTTATGAAACCGATGGTGTGGTTATAAAAGTTAATAATTTACAACAACAAGAAGAGTTAGGTTATACTGCCAAAGCACCACGTTGGGCTATGGCTTATAAATTTAAAGCGGAACAAGTTTCTACACGATTAAATAGTATTGTATATCAAGTAGGACGAACTGGAGCTATTACTCCAGTGGCAAATTTAGAACCTGTAGAATTAGCAGGAACAACGGTTAAGCGCGCTTCTTTGCACAATGCTGATCAGATTAAAAAACTAGATATTAGAGTAGGTGATACCGTTTATGTTGAAAAAGGAGGTGAAATTATCCCCAAGATCCTAGGTGTAGATTTAAGTAAACGGCCATTAAATTCTGAACCAACACGTTATATAGCACAATGTCCCGAATGTGAAACTGCATTAGTTCGACAAGATGGAGAAGCCCAGCATTATTGCCCTAATTATAATGGCTGCAATCCGCAAATCATAGGTAGAATTCAACATTTCATTTCCAGAAAGGCTATGGATATTGATGGATTGGGTGGAGAAACTGTGGCACTTTTAGTAAATGAAGGTTTGATTAATAATTATTCAGATTTATATGAATTAACAAAAGAACAAGTTATTCCATTAGAACGGATGGCTGAAAAAAGCGCAGATAATTTAATACAAGGTATCGAGCAGTCTAGAAATATTCCTTTTGAGCGTGTGTTGTTTGCTTTAGGTATTCGTTATGTTGGTGAAACTGTGGCGAAGAAGTTAGCAAAGCATTATAAAAGTATTGACGCCATAACCGGAGCTTCACAAGAAGAATTGGTCAATGTTGATGAGATAGGAATAAAAATAGCTGAAAGTGTCACGGCATTTTTTGCTTTCGAAGAAAACATACTTACTATTAATCGTTTGAAGGACTTTGGTGTTCAATTAGAAATGTCAGCAGAACAACTTATTGGACAAACCGATAAGTTAAAAGGAGATATTATCGTAGTGACTGGTATTTTTGAAACTATTTCGAGAAATGACTTAAAGAAACTAATTGAAGATAATGGTGGCAAGGTGAGTAGTTCTATTTCTTCAAAAACAAGTTATATAGTAGCAGGGGATAATATGGGGCCAAGTAAAAAGGAGAAAGCCGAAAAACTTGGAGTTATTTTAATTTCTGAATTTGAATTCTTACAAAAAATAAAATAATTACATCTTTTTATCGATTAAATGTAAATTTTAACGTTTAATTGTAAAATTTTATTATATTTGTATTTCAATATAAAATTAGTCCCATGTACAAGTCGAAAGTCTTAATAAGTTTTGTTTTGATATTTTATTTATTATTTGCAGTTTTTGAATTTAGCGGTTATGAAATAATGGCATATTATTTTAATTCATTAATTGCACCATTAATAACAGTCCTTTACATTGTATTTATCGAGCGGAAAAGTAAATTGTTTTTGATGTTTTTAATATGCTATTCTTTCCCTGATATATTGGGTTTAGTCATTCGTAACATGCCACATGATGAGTCATTAAAACTTTACGATTTTCAGTATTATCTAGGTAATGCATTATACATTTTAGCTTATCTTCTACTATCCATTAAAATTATTAAATCTCTTAATTTTAAGCAAATTTTAAAATATTTTAAAACACATGTAATAGTTTTGAGTCTATTAAATATTTACTTATTGTTTGTATTACATACTATAATTAATCCAAACCTAGTTAGAGCAAGTGATTATTATTTAGAATTATCTTATAACATAATAGTATTTTTATTACTGTCTATGGCCTTATTAAATTATTTTTATAAAGACAATAAAAAAGCACTTTATTTATTTTTGGGTGCTTTATGTATTGTTTTTTCGGAGGTATTAGATATTGCATATATATACGTAGATCAAAGATGCTCTCTAAATATTTTAGCTACAACTCTTGCTCTGGGAGCCTTTCATTTCCTTTATCAGCAATCAAAATTACTAAATATTGAAAACGAACAAGGAAAATATGTAGTTTTAGAATAATAGTTAAGCTTTCTTTAAAATTGATGTATCTTATTTGAATAAGAAAAGAATTATAGCATAAAGTGTAAATGTAAGTATGGCTAAGCTTAAAAGTAAACGACTATAGTTTTTTACTTCCACTACTAATCGTCTGGTATGCATAAAAATGGCGCCTTCAATAAGACCTAAAGTTAGCCCATAAAGAATCAAAACAGTTTTTGGAATAAGAAGCTATATTCTAGTAAAAAGCTCTTAAATGCCACTGCAATTCTTTCAACAGATTCTATGCCTAATGTTTTAAATATATAAATACTTTTTCGGGTGTTTAAAAAAACGTAACATGTAAGGGTTAAATTAAAATTCTTGTTACTAAAAGCTGCGATGTTAAAGGAAAGTGTTTTTTCGTAATTAAGGCAGTAGAGTTAAATACTTAGACGTATTTCAAATCAATTCTTAACTTAAAAAAGTGACTAAACTATTATAGAAGTTCCATTTACAGATTTGTTTTTATCTGAATCAAAATAAAAATCTATTTTGCCTAAGTTTATGCCGTAACAACCCACTTGGTTAACTAACATATTTTTGTTGTCTATATTCTTAACAATAGTTGGTTTTGGAAGAAAAGTATGCGTGTGTCCACCAATGATTAAATCGATATCTCTTGTAGCTTTGGCTAGAGATAAATCGCTTATTTTATCTGAGTTATTTCCATAATGATAGCCTAAATGAGATAAGCAGATAATTAAATCACAACCCTCTTCTGTTTTTAAAACTCTAGTCATATCTTGGCTAATTTCAATAGGGTTCAAATACTTTGTCTCTTTAAACATACTAGGTGATACCAAGCCATCAAGTTCAATACCTAAACCAAATACACCTATTTTAATACCATCTTTTTTAAATACTTTATAAGGTTTGGTGTGTGTATCCATTATAGTATTTGAAAAATCGTAATTCGCAGTTATAAATTGAAATTCTGCATGGGGTAGTTGAGCATACAAGCCATCAATTCCATTATCAAAATCATGATTCCCAATAGTCGCCGCGTCATACTTTAACATGCTCATTAATTTAAACTCCAATTCACCCCCGTAATAATTAAAATATGGAGTTCCTTGAAAAATATCACCAGCATCAAGTAATAGTGTGTTCGAGTTCTCTTTTCGTATAGATTCAATCAGACTAGCACGTCGTGCTACTCCACCTGTGTTAGGATTTCTGCCCTCTTCAGATCCAAAAGTGTCTATGTGACTATGTACATCGTTAGTATGGAGAATGGTAATTTTAGTGGTTTTTACTGCACTAGTAAATGATTGCAAACCTAGACTACCTAGTGTGACTAAAGCTGTTCCTGCCGATGTTTTCTGAATAAAATCTCTACGCTTCATAATTATTTTGTTTGAATAAATCTATCGTCAATAACAGGGTTTATGGTGTCGAGTTTGTAAAACTTATCGATTATAGCATTTCTAATTTTATAATTTAAATAATAAACGCTGTCGTTCGGTTTGAAAAAGCGCATATTATCACCACCATTATATAAGTAGTCGCTAGTAGCAACATAATAGGTTTTATTCTGCTTGATTTTTTCTCCTTTTATTTTGGCATCCACTACTTCGAAATCTTTGTTTAAAATCAATTTCAGTTTAGAAATAGGGTGAGCTCTTTTCGCTCTTCTTAAATAATCTATTAAACTATCCATTTGAGTGCCTTTCAGAGCTATGACCACAACACTGTTTTCAAAGGGCATTAATTGAAATGCAGTTCTTTTTGATACATGCCCTCTGTTTAAAGATGATCTTATACCGCCATGGTTAAGTAATACCATATCTATGTCGTATCCTGTTCTGCTTTTAAAAACTGGATTTGCTTCACTATATATCGCATCTACCATAAAATTACCTAAAGCAGTGTTTAACTCTCCATCATTTTTTGAAAAGGTACTTGTAGAATATGCTAAAACACTATCTAGATCTTTTTGAATATTATCTCTATACGGTTTTACAAAAGCCTCAATATCAATATCAATAGGGATCGTGTCTGTGATTTGAATTTGCTTTCCTTCGATTTTAGAAAGCTGTAATTTTTCTTCTTTACAATTCAATAAAACAAAAAAATATAACAAAAAAAATAAATGTGTAAACCTCATAATATAAAAAGAAAATTTGAATGTACTTTTGTTACCTTTGGACAAAGCATAAAGATAAATGATTTTAAAGGGTTTTAAAGAAAAATCTAATAAAAAGTACTTAAACAAATTGTTATCTGAGAGACAAGTAAATGTTGAGGGTAATAAGTTAATTAGTTTAGGGATTATCTTTAATAGTGATGAAATTCATGATTTTGAATCATTTCGAAAACTATCTGAATTTTTAAAAGTTAGACCAAATAAATTAAAAATCATTGCATTTTCCGAAAGCAATAAAAATGATTTAAATGCGTGGGATGAATGTTATAACTTAAAAGATTTTGGATGGAGAGGAAAGCTTAAAAGTGCTGATTTACAAGAGTTTTTGGATTTACCGTTTGACATTCTGATTAGTTATTATGAAAAAGATGTTTTAGAATTGAAATTAATGACTGCTAAGTCAAAAGCAAAATTTAAAATAGGCATCTTACAAACAGATGAGCGCTTAAACGATTTGATTATTAAAACAAGTCTAAAACAGTTAGGGTTGTTTAAGAAAGAAGTTTATAAGTACTTAAGTATATTAAATAAAATATAGTAAGAATGAATAATAGGTTTTTAGGAACTGGAGTGGCGTTGGTAACCCCTTTTAAGGCAGATTTAAGTATAGATCATGAAGCCTTAGCACATATTGTGGATTTTAACATTGATGGGGGTATAGAATATCTTGTAATTTGTGGAACAACGGGAGAAAGTGTAACGCTTACAAAACAAGAAAAAAAGGATGTTGTAGCCACTATTTATAAAGCTAATAATGGAAGAGTGCCTATGGTTTTGGGTATTGGAGGCAACAATACCATTCAAGTTGTTGAAGAAATAAAAGCAACTGATTTGAGTGAGATAGATGCTATTTTATCGGTGGCGCCATATTACAGTAAGCCTACTCAAGAAGGTATTTATCAGCATTTTAAGGCTATTTCAGAAGCTTCTCCAATAGATGTTATTTTGTATAATGTGCCAGGACGTACTTCAAAAAACATTGAAGTAGAAACGACTTTGAGACTAGCAAACGATTTCAAAAATGTTATTGGGGTTAAAGAGGCAGGAAATAATATGTCTCAATATTTAGAGTTAATTAAAAATAAGCCAGAAGATTTTTTAATAATTTCTGGTGACGATGATTTGGCTCTTGGCGTAACTTTGGCAGGCGGATCTGGAGTGATTTCAGTGATAGGACAAGCATTTCCAAAAGAGTTTTCGAATATGATTCGTTTAGGTTTGAAAGGTGATGCTAAAGAAAGTTATAAATTGCACTTTAAGCTTATGGACATTATAAGTTTTATTTTTGAAGAGAATAACCCTGCAGGAATTAAAGCGGTTTTTGAGGCTTTAAATTTATGCCAAGATACGGTTAGATTGCCGTTGGTGCCAGCTTCGAATATTTTAAAAGAAAAAATAGCAAATTTCGTTAAAGCATTTTAGATTGTTAAATATTACTTAAACCTTACAATTACTTACATTAAGGAACTATTTTAGCCTTGAAATAATATTTTTAAAATCCATATTAATAGCGTATTTTTGCATGCTGTATTAAAAATCTATGAACAAATTTTTTTATATTCTAATAGTTTTCACAGTTTTAAGTAGCTGCAACGAATATCAGAAGGCTTTAAAAGCTGATGGGGAAGGTGCTATTGCTACAAAATTTAAAATGGGAGAAGCATTGTATAATGAAGGTAAATTTGCCAAAGCTAATAGGCTTTTTGCTCAAATTGTTCCAAATTATAGAGGGAAACCTCAGGCTGAAAAGTTAATGTATTTATATTCAAATACATTTTACAAAATGCGAGACTTTTATATAGCGGGTTATCAATTTGAACGTTTCGCATCAAGTTATCCTAAAAGTGAAAAGCTGGAGGAGGCTTCTTTTTTGAGTGCTAAAAGTTATTACCAGTTATCGCCTATATATAGTAAAGAACAAAAAGAAACAAAAGAAGCTATTGAAAAACTTCAGGAGTTTATCAATTTGTTTCCGGGGTCTAAATATATCTCTGAAGCTAATACACTAGTACAAGAGCTTGATTTTAAACTAGAGAAAAAAGCTTATGAAATTGCTAGGCAATATAACCATATATCAGATTATCCCGCATCAGTTAGATCGTTTGATAATTTTATATTTGAATTTCCTGGTTCTAAATTACGTGAAAATGCACTTTTTTACAGGTTAGATTCAGCATATAAATTAGCAGTTAACAGTGTAGAATACAAAAACACACCCCAAAACGGTTTAGTACATTTAAAGAAAGAACGTTTGGAAACAGCTAAAGAGTATTCTGAGGCTTTCAAAGAGATTTACGCCAATTCAGAATATATTGAAAATGTGAATGAAATGGCATCAGCAATAAATGAAGTATTAAAAAGTTACAGCACCAAAAGTTAAATTATAATAAAATGGATTTAAAAAAAACCAATGCTCCAGTTAATACGGTAACGTATGATAGAAATCAAATAGATGAGCCGACTGAGAACATCTACGAGTCAATTTCAATCATTTCAAGACGTGCAGATCAAATTAACACAGAGATTAAGAAAGAACTCATTGATAAGTTAGAAGAATTTGCTACTTTCAATGATAGTCTTGAAGAGATTTTTGAAAACAAAGAGCAAATTGAGGTTTCTAAATTTTACGAAAAATTACCAAAACCTCATGCTTTAGCTGTTCAAGAATGGTTAACGGATAAAATTTATTTTAGAAATACAGAGGAAGATTCTCAAGAATAATTTCTAAATTTAAACACCATTAAATAAACTCCAATACCTTTTTAATAAATGGTCTTGGAGTTTGTTTGGTTATTAACAAATTTTTTATGAGCATATTAAGTGGAAAAAACATACTACTTGGCGTAACCGCTGGCATTGCTGCTTATAAATCTGCTTCGTTGGTTAGGTTGTTTATTAAATCTGGAGCTCACGTAAAAGTAGTTATGACACCTTCTGCCAAAGAATTTGTCACTCCTTTAACTTTATCGACATTGTCAAAACATCCTGTATACTCTTCTTTCACAAATGAGGAGGATGATAATGCTGTATGGAATAACCATGTAGAATTAGGGCTTTGGGCAGATGTATTTGTTATTGCACCAGCAACTGCTAATACCTTATCAAAAATGGCAAATGGTGTTTGTGATAACTTATTATTAGCTACATATTTATCAGCCAAATGTCCTGTGTATTTTGCGCCTACTATGGATTTAGACATGTATAAGCATCCATCGACACTTCAGTCTTTCGAAAAACTAAATGATTTCGGGAATATTATGATTCCTGCTACTAGCGGCGAATTGGCAAGTGGTTTAGTCGGGGAGGGTAGAATGGCAGAGCCAGATGATATAGTTTCTATTATAGAAAATGATATTTTAGGAAGACTTCCACTTCGTGGAAAAAAGGTTTTAATTACTGCAGGACCAACCCATGAAGCTATTGACCCTGTGCGCTTTATAGGTAATCATTCTAGCGGTAAAATGGGATTTGAAATAGCTAAAGCGGCAGCCAATTTAGGGGCTGAGGTTATTTTAATTACTGGACCAACACATCAAAAAGCACCTCATGCTTTGATACACGTTATACCCGTTGTGAGTGCACAAGATATGTATAAAGAGGTACATAAATATTTTACAACGTCAGATATAGCTATTCTTTCTGCGGCCGTTGCAGATTATAAACCTAAAGAAGTGGCGAATAAGAAAATAAAAAAGAAGTCTGAAACGTTAACTTTAGAGTTGGAAAAAACTAAAGATATTCTGGGGTCTTTGGGAGAAATTAAAAAGCAACAATATTTAGTCGGTTTTGCATTGGAAACCAACAACGAATTAGAACATGCAAAAGGAAAATTAAAAAGAAAGAATTTAAATTTAATTGTATTAAATTCGTTAAATGATAAAGGTGCTGGCTTTAAAACCGATACTAATAAAGTGACTTTCATTGACGATAAAGATAATATTTATGAGTTTCAGTTAAAGTCGAAAGCAGAAGTGGCTTCGGATTTATTAAATAAAATTATATCAGAAATTGATGCGTAATATTCTAGTTGTATTAATAATTTGCCTTGGACTAAAAGGGTTTTCACAGGAATTGAATTGTAATGTTGTTGTAAACGCAGAACAAACTGGTAATGAAAACTTTCCAATTTTCAAAACACTTGAAAAGCAACTCAATGAGTTTATTAATAATACGAAATGGACAAATAAAACCTTTAAAGATCAAGAACGTATTAACTGTAATATGTTTTTGAATGTTACCAATTACAGTGGGGAGTCCTTTCAAGCAACACTGCAAGTGCAATCATCTCGACCAATTTACGGATCTTCTTTTAGTACACCCATATATAACTTTAACGACAAGGATTTTAATTTTAGGTATTTAGAGTTTCAGAATTTAATTTATAATCCTTCTCAATTTGAATCTAACCTTATTTCTGTTATCGCGTTTCATGTAAACATGATGTTGGCACTAGATGCTGATTCGTTTCAAGAAAATGGAGGCGATGCGTATTATAAACAGGCTCAAATTATTACGAATTATTCTCAACAAGGTAATTTTAAAGGTTGGAAATTAGAAGACGGGTTACAAAGTAGATTCTCGCTTATTGACAATGTGTTGTCGCCAACATTTAAAGAGTTTAGAGATGTTATGTATACGTACCACAGAAATGGTTTAGATATCATGAGTGATGATGTTAAAGCGGGTAAAGTAGCTATTTCAAAATCTTTAGAGAAGTTTCAAGCCATCAATAGACGTAGGCCAAATTCTTTTCTATTACGTATATTTTTTGATGCCAAAGCAGAAGAAGTAGAGCAAATTTTTTCAGACGGTCCAAATGTAAACATAGCAAGTTTAAAAGAAACATTACAAAAAATTGCTCCTATGCATAGTAGTAAGTGGCAAAATATTAAATATTAATATCTCATTAATATAGTTGCTAATCGTGAGTATGAGAATACTGAAAACTGTAGACTGAATGCTAACCTCCCTTTCTATAAAAAATTATGCTTTAATTGACAGTCTTAATGTTGACTTTAATGATGGTTTTTCAATAATAACAGGTGAAACTGGTGCAGGAAAATCAATATTATTAGGTGGTTTATCATTGATTTTAGGTAAGCGGGCTGATTTGAGTAGTTTAAAAGACGCCACACAAAAATGCATTATAGAAGCTGTTTTTAACATTTCTAATTATAATTTAAAACCACTTTTTGAGTCTGAAGATTTTGATTTTGAATCGCAAACTATAATCCGAAGAGAAATATTACCTTCTGGTAAATCAAGAGCGTTTGTTAATGATTCTCCTGTTAATTTAACAAGCTTACAATTGTTAGGAGAGCGCTTAGTCGATATTCATTCTCAACATCAAACATTGCAACTTACTAGTAACGACTTTCAGTTTCAGGTGATTGATGCGTTAGCGAAGAATGAAGATTCGCTTCAGAATTATAGAACACTTTTAAAGGACTATAAGAACCTGAAAAAAGAATACAAAGAACTCTTGTCTTTTCAAACTGAGGCCATCAAAGAACATGATTACAACTCGTTTTTATTAAACGAATTACTCGAAGCTAATTTAGTAGTTGGCGAAGTTGAGGTGTTAGAAGCGGAATATAAAACACTAAATAATATTGAAGGCATCAAAGAAAATCTTTCTGAAGCTTATCAACTTTTAAGTGATGAACAGCTTGGTGTTTTATCGTCTCTTACTTCATTGAAAAATATCTTTCAAAAGTTATCTGGTTTTTCTTCTAAGTATGAAGAGTTATTCAATAGAGCAAATAGTAGTTTAATTGATATGAATGATTTGTTTAGCGAGATTCATGTATTACAAGAAAACTTAGAAGTCAACCCAAATAGACTCGAAGTTGTTGATGCTAAATTGAAAATGATTCATGTTTTGATGCAAAAGCATGTCGTTTCTGATGTGTCAGAATTAATTACCATAAAGAATCAACTGGAAGAGAAAGTTGCAGTGACTGAAAACTTAGATGAAACCATCCAGAAAAAACAATCTGAAATCGTTTCCAAAGAGACTGAGTTAAATACAATTTCTCAAGGTATACATACAAATCGTTCCGAAGTTATTCCACAATTAAAAAAAGAATTGGAAACTATTTTACTGGATTTAGGTATGCCAAATGCACAGTTTAATATTGATGTTGTAATTAGCGATACCTTTTATGCAAATGGGAAGGATGAATTGTCATTTTTGTTTTCAGCTAATAAAGGCGGAAGTTTTAATGAATTAAAAAAAGCAGCTTCAGGCGGAGAGCTCTCAAGAATTATGCTAGCCATAAAGTCTGTCTTGGCAGAATATATACAATTACCAACCATTATGTTTGATGAAATAGACTCTGGTGTTTCTGGTGAGATTTCAAATAAAATGGGAGATATCATGTTGCAAATGAGTAAGAATATGCAAGTGTTTTCGATCACGCATTTACCGCAAATTGCAGCTAAAGGTCTTTCTCATTTTAAAGTTTATAAAGAAGATGTCAATGAGGTGACTCAAACCAATTTGATTGAGCTGAATCATGATGAACGAATAATCGAAATTGCTCAAATGCTTGGTGGTTCAGAAATGTCAACATCTGCCATAGCTCATGCTAAAGAATTACTCAATTAATTAGTATATTTGAGCGCTAAATAAACAAATAACTAACCCACATATAAACCATTAAATATGTACAACTTATTAAAAGGAAAAAAAGGAATCATTTTCGGAGCATTAGATTCTAATTCAATTGCTTGGAAAACTGCTGAACGTGTTCATGAAGAAGGAGGCCAATTTGTTTTAACTAACGCGCCTGTAGCAATGAGAATGGGACAAATTGATGAGTTAGCAAAAAAAACAGGTTCTCAAATTATTCCTGCTGATGCTACATCACTTGAAGATTTACAGAATTTAATAGACAAGTCTCAGGAAATTCTTGGAGGAAAAATTGATTTTGTTTTGCATTCTATAGGGATGTCTATCAATGTTAGAAAGGGTAAGCATTATACAGATCAAAATTATGCTTGGACGCAAAAAGGAACAGATGTTTCGGCGATGTCCTTTCATAAATTGATGCAAACATTGTACAAATCTGACGCTATGAATGAATGGGGAAGTATTGTGGCATTAACCTATATGGCTGCACAACGTGTTTTTCCAGATTATAATGATATGGCTGATAATAAAGCATATTTAGAGAGTATCGCACGTAGTTTTGGGTACTTCTTTGGAAGAGATAAAAAAGTTCGTGTTAATACCATTTCTCAATCGCCAACACCAACAACAGCTGGTAGTGGTGTTAAAGGATTTGATGGTTTTATAGCTTATGCAGAAAAAATGTCGCCGCTTGGTAATGCTACCGCTTTAGATTGTGCAAATTATACAGTGTCTTTGTTTAGTGATTTAACGAAACGTGTAACATTGCAAAATTTATTCCATGATGGTGGTTTTAGTAATATGGGTGTTAGCGATGCTGTAATGTCTACGTTCGTAGGAGAAGAATAAATAATATTTACATTGAAGAAAGCCACCCTTAAAGCGGTGGCTTTTTTTGTTACTTTTGTTTTATGTTATTACAATATTCATTTATTATTCCTGTGTTTAATCGTCCTGATGAAATTCAAGAACTTTTACAGAGTTTTGAAACTTTAGAAGGGGATATGTCATATGAAATTGTAATTGTAGAAGATGGATCAACTCAAACTTCAAGAGATGTCGTTGAAACATTCACTAAAAAACTTAATATTTCTTATTTTTTTAAAGAGAACTCAGGACCTGGAGACTCAAGGAATTTTGGAATGAAACATGCTAAAGGGAACTATTTCATTATTTTAGATTCTGATTGTATTTTGTCGAAACAGTATTTGATTGAAGTAGAAAAGAGTTTGAAAATAGATTTTGTTGATTGTTTTGGCGGGCCTGATGCTGCTCATGATTCGTTTTCAAATCTTCAAAAAGCGATTAATTTTTCAATGACCTCAGTTGTTACTACAGGAGGCATTAGAGGACATAAAAAAAGCATTAATAAATTTCAGCCTAGAAGTTTCAATATGGGACTTTCTAAGAAAGCCTTTGAAGATTCAAAGGGATTTGGAAGAATTCATCCTGGAGAAGATCCAGATTTATCCATCCGATTATGGAATTTGGGCTATAAAACAAAATTGGTTCCTGAAGCTTTTGTGTATCATAAACGACGCGTTTCATGGAAGGGTTTTTATAAACAAGTTTTTAAATTTGGAATGGTTCGGCCTATTTTAAATACGTGGTTTCCTTCAACAAAAAAAGCCACCTATTGGTTTCCAACTTTATTTAGTCTGGGCCTAATCACGGCTATTTTGCTATTTGCTTTTGGATTTAAATGGCTCTTAATCGGATATGGATTGTATTTTGTGATCGCTTTTATATTAGCTTTATTTGTTGCAAAGAGTGTAATAGTCTCTATATTGGTGATGCCCGCAATTTTAATTCAGTTTTTTGGTTATGGCTATGGGTTTTTAAAATCTACTTTTGCGGTTTCTATATTGAATAAAAATCCTGAAACGCATTTTCCTAATTTATTCTTTAAATTGAAATAATGAAAAAATTAAAAGCAGATATTATAGCGTCCTTTAAAAATAAAAGAATCAATGTATTCATTTTATTCTTACTATTTGCTTTCGTTATTTTAATTTTTACCAAACTATCAAAAGAGTACACAAATACAATACCTTTTGAAATCAAAAAATTAAATATACCTCAAGAAAATGTTATTTTAAATGACTCACTTAATTTAAATATCACGTTAAAAACTCATGGCTTTAAGTGGTTGAAGTACTATTTTTCTGAGCCAAAGATTGAAATAGATTTCAGTAAAGACGTTTACAAAAAAGAAGGTGTTTTTGTTTGGAATAAATCGAGTTCATATCTAAATAATACTCAATTTGATAAACAAGTAGAGATTTTGAGCATAACTCCAAATCCCATTACATTTCGATATGGTGATAATATGGTAAAAAAAGTACCCGTTATATTGAAGGCTGATATTAGTTTTAGTCCTGGTTTTAATATGTCTAGTAGTCTAATTTCTGAACCTGATTCGATTACAGTGGTTGGCCCCGATATATTGGTTTCTGAAATTACTGCCCTTGAAACAGAAGTTTTGACTTTAAAAGATGTACGAGCAGATTTGTCAGAAACGATACAGCTCAAATTACCAAAAAGCATTTCAAATTTAAAGTTTTCTTCCAAACAAATTGTATTAAAAGGGCAAGTAGAAAAATATACAGAGGGCACTCTTAAAATCCCTGTTTCTATAATTAATACTCCGAAAAACACAAAACTAAAATACTTTCCAAAGGTAGTTAGTGTTTCGTATTATGTAAGTTTGAGTAGCTTTAATACCATTGTGCCCAAAGATTTTAAGGTGGTTTGCGATTTTAATAAAACGAATGAAAGTCAATCTTTTTTAATCCCAGAACTTGTTCAATATCCTGAGACGGTTAAGAATGCAAGAGTTGGACAACAACGCATTGAATTTATTATAACAAAATGATTATTGTAGGACTTACAGGCGGAATAGGAAGCGGGAAGACAACTGTGGCAAAACAGTTTTTAGAAATAGGGATACCTGTTTATATAGCTGATGAAGAAGCAAAACGCTTGATGAGAAGATCGAAAATCATCAAAAGAAAACTCATCAAATTATTTGGTAAGGAGGCTTATGTAGGTGAGGAATTAAATAAACCGTTCCTAGCAAATATTATCTTCAATGATAAAAATTATTTACAAAAAATGAATGCTATAGTTCACCCTAAGGTAGCTCGGCATTTTGAAAAATGGGTTCTAAAACAAGAAGCACCCTATGTAATTAAAGAAGTTGCCATATTATTCGAAAATGGTGGGCATAATACCTGTGATTTTGTAATTACAGTAACTGCTCCAATAGAAACAAGAATAAAACGTTTACTTAAACGAGATAATACTTCATATGAAAAAATTGAAGCCATTATGAAAAATCAATGGACGGATGAAGAAAAAGTGAAGCAGTCTCATTTTGTAATTGAAAATATAGAACTTGAAAACACTAAAAAACAAGTTGTAAAGATCCATAAGGAAATTCTTAAAAAGGCCTAAGAAGCTACAATTTTAACATTTTTGTTAATGATAGGTTAAAACATAAGATTACTAAATGTTAAAATGTTAATTTTGAATGATGGGCAAAAAATTATTTATCCTGTTAATAATACTCATGAGCTTGTCTCTTGTTGGTATTATTGCTATTCAAGCTTATTATATTAATGATTCGGTAGATAACGAAAATGAACGTTTTAAATTTAATGTTGTTAAAGCGCTTAATTATGTTTCTAATACCATTGAAGAAAACGAATCAGAAATGTATTTCTCTAAGTTTTTGAACTTAGATAGTGAGAAAAAAACAGATGAAGATGCTGTTTCTCAGTTGTTAATATATCAGAAAAATAACAGCACAAAAGAAACGCTCATTTACAGAAGTAGTGTTTTACAAGAAAACTATAAACTATCTTCTTCGCTCTTTGACATTGGTTTAGATAGTCTTGATATTAAAAATATTACAGCAAAATCAACAGCTGAAATATATGACAATACAGGAATTGCTGAAAAGGATATTAAAAGTCCGATTACGAAAATTATTAGAAGTGGTACTATTGATGAAGCACAGAGGTTAAGTTTTGATAAGAGTTTTAAAGAAATCTCAAAACGAACACCAATTCATAAGCGCGTTTCTAAAAAAGAAATTAAAAAGTTGTTATCTGAGAAACTTGAAAAAGATGGTATTGATATCGATTTTGAATTTGCCATATATAGTAATGATTTAGCAACTAAAGTACGTAGTGATAACTTTGAGTATGATCCCAATTCTAAACTTAGAGTTCCTATTTTTTATGATGAAAACAATCAAACACCGTATAGACTTTTAGTTAATTTCCCTGATGATAGGAAATTTATTTTATCAGGTATTATTGGTATGATTCTTTTGTCGGTGATTTTCACATCTATTATCATACTTGCTTATTCAAGCGCTTTATTTCAGTTGGTAAAACAGCGTAAAATCTCAGAAATTAAAACGGATTTTATTAATAATATGACGCATGAGTTTAAAACACCTATAGCTACTATTAACTTGGCATTAGATGCTATTAGAAACCCTAAAGTTATTGATGATAAAGAAAAGGTGTTACGATACCTTAGGATGATAAAAGAAGAAAATAAACGTATGCATGCGCAAGTTGAAAATGTACTACGAATATCTAAACTAGAAAAAAATGAACTAAACATTAGTAAGGATAGAGTGGAGTTAAACGACTTAGTGGAAGACGCTTTATCACATGTAGAGCTTTTAGTAGAAGATAGAAAAGGTTATATTAAAACGTTTTTCAACGCTGAAAAGTCATCAGTTTTAGCTAACGAAACTCATTTTACCAATGTTATAGTAAACATTCTGGATAATGCTATAAAATATTCTCCAGAGGCTCCCAAAATTGAAGTGCATACTGAAAATGCGGGGACAAATATTATTTTAAAAATTAAAGATCATGGCAGTGGTATGAGTAAAGCGGCTGCTAAAAAAGTGTTTGAAAAATTTTACAGAGAACACACGGGAAATATTCATAATGTAAAAGGCCATGGTCTAGGCCTGGCTTATGTTAAACGAATTGTAGAAGACCATCAAGGTCATGTATCAGTAGAATCAGAAAAGGAAAAAGGAAGCACATTTATTATAAAGCTACCGTTAATATCGTAACTATGGAAGAGCATAAAAAAAGAATATTATTAGTTGAAGACGATCCGAATTTTGGAACCGTTCTTAAAGATTATTTAATGATGAATGATTATGAAGTTACACATGCTAAAAATGGTATGGAAGGCTTTGAGAAATTCAAGAAAGACGATTTCGATTTATGCATATTAGATGTTATGATGCCTTATAAAGATGGGTTTACATTAGCTAAAGAAATAAGAGAGAAAAATACAGATGTTCCTATTGTGTTTTTAACCGCTAAAACGATGAAAGAAGACGTTTTGAAAGGCTATAAGGTCGGGGCAGATGATTATTTAAATAAACCTTTTGATAGTGAGGTGCTTTTAATGAAGATTAAAGCTATTATACAAAGAAAAGCTACCGAAACCATTTCAGATAGTAAACAATTTGAGTTTAAAATTGGGCGTTTCGATTTAAATTCTAAACTGCGTTTCTTAAAATTTGATGGTGAGAATCCAGTTAAACTATCACCAAAAGAAAATGAGTTATTGCGTTTATTAGCATTACATGAAAACGACTTAATGCCACGAGAATTAGCATTAACTAAAATTTGGCGTGATGACAATTATTTTACATCGCGGAGTATGGATGTATATATTGCGAAACTCCGTAAGTATATGAAGCTAGATGATAAAGTAGAAATACTTAATATTCATGGTGAAGGCTTTAGGTTGGTAATAAACAACTAGGGAATACTAATTTTATGATATGAAAAATCCAGCATAATGCTGGATTTTTTTATTTATAATTTTTAAGATCAATAAGTTAAATGCGCGTACTTAACCAATCTTTAAGCTCGTAAAAATTTTGTGGCGCTACACCATGACCAACAGGGAATTCTGAATACTTGTACTTAATATTTAAGCTATCCAAAATAGGAGATGTAAGTCGTGCCCAATTCACTGGAATTACTTGATCTGAGCTTCCGTGTGAGCAATAAAAATCTAATTTTGAATAATCTCGATTTTCTATATCCTGAGGAAAAATATCTTTATTGATGTAGCCACTTAGTGCTATAATATTTTTAATTTTTTCAGGATAGGTCAAAGCTACAGCATAACTCAAAATAGTACCTTGACTAAACCCCAATAGAGATACATTGTTTTTGTTTACCGGATACGTTGTTACTACTTCATCAATAAATGTTGCAATTAAATCGCGAGATTCTATAGCTTCTTCATTATCGCTCCACTTTCCTTTATCGGCATCAAAATTAATAGCATACCAAGCATTTCCATAAGGTTGCATCGGGTGAGGTGCTTTTACAGAAATTATAAAAAGTTCTTCTGGTAATTCTGAAGCAAAAGAAAATAAATCGTTTTCGTCGCTGCCATAACCATGCATCATAATTAATAGTGGTGCATTTTCGGTTAAGGTGGATTTACGAATAACGTGATGTAAAGAGAGTGTGTTGTCTATCATTTATGATCCAAGATTTCCAAATATTTTTTGGTATAAGTTTCCAACAAGAGGAACAGCTTCAGCTTTTCGGCTAATAGCATTGGTAAAGCCGTAAATAAAAAGTACTGTAAAAAACAAATAAAATGCCGAGGTAACTAACCAGCTATTAAAACTTCCAATGATGTACCCTAAGGCAAAAAAAGTGAGCCATAAACCTAAAGACTGTCTGATGTGAAAACTTGCAAAGGTACTTTTTTTACCATCTTCATTATTCATGTAATAAGCTATGATAACTCCAATAATAGTTATATAGCTTATGATGGCGTTTTGACGCCCTCTGTCAATATCTTGTTCTGTCATGCTTAAGAATTAAAAACGACTTGGTTGTTTGCAATAATGCCATAAGCCTTTCCTCTTAAAGGCTCATTTTCAAAAATGGAATTTTTAGACCTGGATACCATGTCTTTTTTGGAGAATATATATTTAGTATCCGGATTAAAAAGAGTCATATTAGCAGAACTACCTATGTTAATTGGTGTGTGTTCGAAGCCAAATCTAATTTTTCCTTTTGTTAAGACATCAATAGTCTTTTTTGTAGTAAATATTTTTTGTAAAGCTCCAAAAGCACTCTCTAATCCAATGGTGCCATAATTAGCGTGATCGAATTCTATTTTCTTTTCTTCAATATCTATGGGATTATGGTCAGTTGTAACCATATCAATGGTTCCATCTTTTACAGCTTCAATTAAAGCGTCTATATCAGATTGCGTTCGAAGAGGAGGTAGCACTTTATAGTTTGTGTTGAAATCTATTAAAACGTCATCAGTAAAGTACAAGTTATGAATAGCCACACTACAGGTGATATTCAATTTTTTCTTCTTCGCTTCTCTAATTAAAGCGACTGAAGTTGCAGTCGAAATAGTTGAAATATGTAATTTTCCGCCAGTATACTCTAGCAAAAATAGATCTCTAGCAACTTGTAGTTCCTCAGCTAAAGCAGGAATACCTTTTAAACCTAATCGGGTACTAGTTATATTTTCATTCATTACACCTTGTCCAGAAATTTTATTCTCTTGCGGAAACGAGCATACTAATCCGTCAAAATTACTGGCATACTGCAAAGCAATTTTCATCAAGTTGGGGTTGGATATTGGCTTTTTATAATCATAAAATGCAACCGCACCGGCAGTACTCATGTCATAAAGTTCAGCTAAATATTCGCCTTTGCTTCCTATGGTTAAAGCTCCAATAGGTAATAAGCTTACAGCATTGTTATTTGCTTTTGAGTTTAAAAATGTAATATTAGAGTTGGAATCTATTATAGGATTTGTGTTGGAGTTGACAGCAACAGAAGTAAAACCAGAGTAAGCAGCAGTTTTAAGTCCATTTTCAATAGTTTCACGTTCTTCATATCCAGGTTCCCCAAAACTAACACTACTATCAAACCAACCTTGCGATATATGAAGGTTGTCAAGCTTTATTTCTTTGTAATTTTTAGGGTTTTTAATACTTCTGGAAATCTTAGTAATCACACCGTTTTCAATTAATAAATCTTGAGTTGTATTATGAAACTCGCTTTTAGAATCAATAATTGTGGCAGATTTTATAAGTATGTTCATTTAAAGAATTTTAAGATGAGCATTTCAATAATCAATAACGCTAGTGCAAAAATAACAAACCATTTCCATAGGGCGTTAACTTTTGTATCACTTTTTATAGTATCGAAAACTTTAGTGATAGAATCACTAACCGTTACATTTTCTATGGAAGAAAGATTTCTGTATGCTAACTTACTTTCATTTCGGCTATAATTGTAACTCACATTTTTAATGGTTTCGTCTTTGTTTTTTATTAAATAAGTACCTGAAAGCGATGGGTCTTCTAAAGTGTTTACGATCACTTTATTATTAAAATATTGCTGTTTTGGTATCAAATTTATATTCCCATTTGTGAGAGATAAAACGGCATCTTGTTGCATTTTAGTGGCGACATCAAAAGTGTTTTCTTTACCAATAGTATAATACAATTCAGGAATTTTAAAACTCTGCTTTGCTATATTGTAAAGTGTAGGAACTATTAAGGGTGAGTTTTTAAAATTAGAATTATCTTGGTTCAAAGCTGCGGTAAATATATAAGTATTCTTCTTTTGTCCTAAGAATATTTTTTCATCTTCAAATTGTAAAACTGGTGATGGGCTAGTAGAAGCTATATTATAAAAACTCTTCACTTGTGGATATTGAAAGTTTTTAACTTGCTTTTCAAAAACACCATTATTATAAATCGGATGCGAATAATTTATGGTGGTTATGCGTTTTTCAGAAGTAATTACATCACTAAAACCACTATTGTAATTTGCTAAGAATTGATTATAGGATGCCTTATTAATTGTTTCTGAAGGCATCAGAATTATGGAACCTCCTTGATCCGTAAACTGTTTTAAAGCTGAAACTAACGCAATAGGAATGCTATTCAATTCATTCAAAACAATTAAATGTTGGGAATCGATAAGATTATAGTTTAGCTGATTTATGGGTGACGAATTGTAATTAAATTCAGCTTTGGGATATATACGTTTTAAGAATGAATCATCCTGTCCATTGATCGCTAAAACATTAATTTTCGAAGCTTTATTGATGTTGAAATACAGCGTATTATCAAACTGTAAATTGGAATCATCAAGAGTTATTTTTCCATTAATCAATTGGTTAATAGGAAGTGTAAATGTGGTTTCAGCATCTTGCTCAATACCTACAGAAGTTTTTGCTATAAGTTTGTCATTATTGTACAGTGAGATAGGTAGATTTTCAATTGGGATACCACTATTTTTTAGTATTACTTTTAGTTCAATTGAAGTCGAAATAGTTTCAGAAATATAAATGCTATCTATGGAAATATTATTTCTGTTTAAAGGGTTTAAGTTTACCAAATTAAAGTTAATCAAAGAATCTGATTCGATTTTAAAATCTGATTCATCTTGTTGAAAATCAGATATTAAAACAACATTTTTTAAAGTATTACTTTTCTTGTTCAGATAGGCTACGCTTTTTAATAATGCTGCTTCAGATGATAAGCTGTTTGATGAATAATTAAGCTCTAATAAGTCATTTTTAATAGCCTTTAAAGATGTGTTTTTGAAAACCTCATCGTTCGTGATAATTGAAATATTTTCATCCTCAGGAACATTAGTCATAATATCTTGTACGGCACGTTTTAGCAATTCACCTTGATTGCCTTTAGCTTGCATACTAAACGAATTATCTAAATAAATAACCGTTTCTTTTTTAGTCTTAAAGCTATTCGATTTTGAAGTAAAAGGCTGTGCAAAAGCAAAAACTAAAGCTGCTAGCAACAATAGCCTAGTTATTAGAATTAACCATTTTTTTATTCGTGAACTTTTACGAGTTTGGAGTGTAGCTTCTTTAAGAAAAGCAACATTAGTAAAGGCAACTTTTTGAAATTTACGAAGTTGAAATAAATGAATAATAATAGGGATGAGCAGTAAAAATAATCCGTAAAGAAGTTCTGGGTGTTTAAACTGCATATTGTTTTAAATTGATCAAATCTATATAAATTTTTTCATTAACAAAAGAAAACATAATCTTCAATGGACATCATGTTTAAATTATCTAAATAGTAGCGAATTTCTTTCTGGTCTTTTTTGTTTGCAACGGTAATAATACTTTGCGTATTATGAATAGTTTCTAAATAATTAAAAGGTCTTAAAATTTTACCGTAAATATCTTTTCCTATCTTTTTGGGATTATCACAAACCCATTCAAAAGGCATATTTTTTTCAATAAGTGATTTTGCTATAAACTTACCCTTGTTCCCAGCACCCCAAACGACAAGTGTTTTTTTTGGATTAAAATCTAATTCTAAAAAGTAGTCTAACTTTAAAGGTATAAAATGATTTTCAGCATAGTGCTCATTTGTCCTAGAAGTACGATGGCTATAATCTCTCCAATCATGTAACACAACATCGCACGGGATGCATTTAAAATGATGCTTATAGAAGCGAAAGGCTAAATCATAGTCCTCGGGATATATGTTAGGGTTAAAACCATTACAAGCTATTAGATCTTCTCTATGAATCATCCAGCAAGGCGAGGGAATAACACATTCTTTATAAATTTCAGAATAATTGGTCCCATTTTGTGTTAAGCCATTTAGCCAAATCTCATAACTTTTATATCCTGCTTTTATACCTTCCGCGGAAAAATAATTAACCATGCCTAATGCAACATGTCCTTTACCGTTATTAAGTAAATTATTTGATAATATTTCCAATTTGTTACGATGCATCGTATCATCACTGTCCATTCTGGTAATAAATTCGCCAGTACTTTCTTTAAATGCTAATTGGAGCCCATCAATAATGCCATTTCCAGAATTTTTAAGAAGTTTAATTCTATTATCTTTCTGAGCAATAGTTTCTACCATAGAAAAACTAGAGTCAGTTGAGTTATCATCAACAATAAGCAGTTCCCAATGGGTATAGGTTTGTTTTATAATCGATTCCAAACAATCGATTATAAAATCTTCTGTATTCTTAAACGGAATTAATATGCTAACTAATGGGTTGTGCATATTGCGAATTTAACAAAACCTTAAGAAAGGAGCCCGTAACAATAAGGTATTTTGTACGTCAATTAAAAAACTATAAAATTAATTTAATGAATACAAAAACATTATTCGCGTTTTTTGCCGGAGCAATGTTAGTTGGCTGTGGGTCAACTAAAATTATCAGCAATGATTTAGCAACAAGTTTGCCTATTGAAACTTCAATAAATTTATCTAATATCACTGATGATAAAGCACCTGTAACTATTAATCCGGGGCGTTTTACATTAGAAACCGTAACCTACAGATTGCCAAGAGTGATTCAAGGAACGTATTCTGTGAGTGACTTTGGTAAGTATGTGGACGATTTTAAAGCCTTGGATTACAAAGGATCTAAAATGACTGTCAATAAAGTAGATACCAATACATGGACTATTGCGAATGCCAAAGAATTAGACAAAATCACGTATTTAGTGAATGATACGTATGATATTGAAGCAAGCGGAGGCATAGGGAAAGACACTCCTTTTTCACCAGCAGGGACGAATTTAGAACCTAATAATTATGTATTAAACTTACACGGGTTTATTGGATATTTTGACTCATTAAAAAACAATCAATATAAATTGGATGTTACTGCTGCATCAGATTATGTTCGCACATCTGCTTTACAAAATGTGAGTTCAAAAGTGAGTGAAGATGGTAAAACCACGACCACAAGTTATTTTGCTCCTAGATATTTTGATATTACAGACAACCCAATGATGTACGGGAACCTTGATGTTGAAGAATTTCAAGTAGGTGGTATAAAAATTGTATTAAGTGTATATTCTCCAAATAAGATGCATAGTGCAGCGTCTCTTAAAGAAACAGTTTTTAAGATGATGCAAGCCCAAAAAGCATATTTGGGAGATATAAATGTTACCCCTCGTTATGATATTTACTTGTATTTATCAGAAGGTAAAGCAGAGTCTCCAAAAGGATTTGGGGCCTTAGAACATCATACCTCAACGGTTGTTGTGATGCCAGAGTCTATCAATAAAGTGGCGTTAGCAGAAAGCATGATAGATGTAGTTTCTCATGAATTTTTTCATATTGTAACACCTTTAAGTGTGCACTCAGAAGATGTACATTATTTCGATTATAACAACCCAACGTTTTCAAAACACTTATGGATGTATGAAGGCGTTACAGAATATTTCGCAACGTTATTTCAAGTCGATCAAGGTTTAGTTGAAGAGAGAGACTTTTACAATAAGATAATGGGAAAAATTGAAGGTTCTAAGCGACTAAACGACGCTATGAGTTTTACTATTATGAGTGAAAATGTATTAAAAGCACCATACAAAGACCAATATTTAAATGTGTACCAAAAAGGTGCATTGATAGGTATGTGTGTTGATATTTTAATTCGCGAAGAAAGTAATGGTAACAGAGGCATTCTATCGTTAATGAAAGAATTGTCTAATAAATACGGAAAAAACAAACCGTTTGAAGATGATAAATTGATTGAAGAAATCACAGCAATGACGTATCCTTCTGTAGGAGAGTTTTTAAACACACATGTTGTTGGAGATATTCCAATCAACTACAATACCTTTTTCGAAAAAGTAGGCTTAGAGGTGGCCGAAGGACAAATAGAAGCTAATTATATCTTAGTAAACGGTGCACCTATAGTAAGCGGAGCTCCAGATAAAGGTATTTTCTTTGTGGACAGTGTTTTAGAAAATAGTTTTTGGAAAGAACAAGGAGCACAACCAAATGATATTATAAAAGCGGTTGATGGAAACGAAGTAACTCTTCAAAATGCTAATAAAGTTTTAGGAGAAGTGTTTGGTTGGAAACCAGGAAGAGACATAGAAGTGACACTTGAAAGAGACGGTAAGGAAGTGATTATCAAAACCACCACCACTCAAGGTTACACAACTGGAAAGGCTCTAAAACAAAAGAAAGATGCTACAGATGCTCAAAATATATTACGCGAAGCTTGGTTAAAAGGCTAGTAAAATTTTAGAAGTACAAATTAAAACTGACGATTGATGAACTAACAGTTTGTCAATCGTTTTTTTTATGGCGCCTGCCTGCGTGCTGGCAGGCAGGTTACCTAAAAGGGTCGGGCTTTCCAATATATCTTTCTGCGAAGCAGTTCAGAACGTGATTTGGGATTTCATTATAAATTGACACCTCGTTTTAAATAATAGACTGCGTACCCAAAGCTCTCCAAAAAGGATGCCGTTTCAATCCCTAATGCAAATACTTGCAGACGAAGCTCTTTAGTCCTTTGTGTATTTTGCAGCTTTCCCTTTAGATAAAGA
>NZ_CAJQQI010000118.1 GCF_905480415.1 uncultured Algibacter sp.
AAAACCATGTTATAAATCCCTCTACACAGACAAATATTGAAGGGTTATCTATTTACCCAAACCCTGTCAATAATCAAAGAACCTTTATAAACATTGCATCTAAACTAAGTTTAATTAAAAATATTGAAGTTTTTGATGTATTAGGAAAGCGCGTTTTTACTACCGTTTTATCCGGTAAAGAATTAAATATTTCTAATTTAAGAAAAGGCGTATATATTTTAAGAATTACCGAAAATAACATCAGCGAATCAAGAAAACTTGTAATAAAATAGATAAAAAAATTAATATGCTTAAAAAGCGTTACCAGAAATGGTAACGCTTTTTTTTTGTAAAATGGTTTTTAATCCGATTTAACAACTCTTTATGGGTTTTTGTTTTAATCAATTTTAATTATTCATTAATTATTCATAAATTATGGGCTTAATAATTAATTAATCTCATATTATGAAAAAACTTTACATTTTACTTTTTACAATTTTAATATCTGGCTTTACTTTTGGGCAAATATTAGCAACTGAAGATTTTGCATATGCAGACGGAAGTTTGGTTGGTAATGGAGCTTGGGCAAACCATAGTGGAACTGCTGGTGATCTATTGGTCTCATCTGGACAAGCACTTGTTAATACAGTAGGATCTTCTGAAGATGCAAATTTGCCATTTAGCCCTGTGTCAGGTGTCATCTATTTTGGTATAGATATCACTGTAAATGCTGCTGCTCCAATTACTGGAACTGATTTTGAATACTTCGCACATTTTAAGGATGCTGCTTTTAATTTCGCTGCTCGTGTTGATATAGTCGCTCCTACTGGTGGTGGAGATTTTTCTGTTGGTATTGCTTCAGATGAAAGTACGGCGGATGCTACATGGGCTACTGATTTGACGTTTGGAACAACATATAGAGTAGTAGTTAAATTTGACCAAGCACTTAATATATCTCAACTTTGGGTGGACGCTTCGGCTGAAGGAGATACTTCAATAATGGGTGAAGATAGAGCTGATCCAGGAGATTCAATAGTATCATTCGGTTTACGTCAATCAAATTCATCTGGAGATGAAACTATTTTAGTTGATAATTTAATAGTATCTCAAACTTTTGGAGAAACTTTAGGAACCAAAGAAAACCAAATTGAAGACTTTGCAATGTACCCTAACCCAACTAATTTAGGTTATGTAAATGTTTCTAGTAAAAACAGGGCTGCTATGAGTGTTTCTGTTTTTGATATTATAGGAAAGCAAGTTATTAATAGCGATGTTATTAATAATAGGTTAAATGTATCTCAATTAAAAACGGGTATTTATATTTTAAAAGCACAACAAGGTAATGCAGTAACTACTAAAAAATTAGTGATTCAATAAATTACTTCAATTTTTATATTTAAAGCGTTGCTTCTAGCAACGCTTTTTTATTTTCTATACTTTTGCTTAGGTATTAAAGCATGATAGACACACATTCCATTTTTAACATAAAAAATAAAACTGAATTTGAAGATTTAGCTCTAAACATTTTCAAATATCAATTTGAAAACAATAGGGTTTATAGGTCATTTTGCGATTTGCTATACAAACACCCGAGTGAGGTAAACACTTTAAAAGACATTCCTTTTATACCAATTCAGTTTTTTAAAACGCGAGACGTATTAAGTTCTGACAATAAAATTGAAGCAACTTTTACAAGTTCTGGTTCTACAGGAAGCGAAACCAGTAAGCACCATGTTACCGATTTAAATATTTACCAACAAAGTTTTACGAAGGGGTTTGAACAAGTTTATGGAGCTATTGAAGATTATGCCATTTTAGGCTTGTTACCTTCTTATTTAGAACGTGAGGGATCTTCTTTAATCTATATGGTAGACAGCATGATTAAAACATCTAAGCATCGAGAAAGTGGTTTTTATTTGAATAACCTTTCGGAATTGCAAGAGACATTAACAACATTAGATTCCGAAGGTAAAAAAGTATTACTTATAGGTGTTTCTTTTGCTTTATTAGATTTAGTTGAAACTTATCAGTTCAACTTAAAAAACACCATAGTGATGGAAACCGGTGGTATGAAAGGTAGGCGAAAAGAGCTGATTAGAACAGAGCTGCATGATACTTTACAAAAAGGATTCGGTGTTAAGCATATACATAGCGAATATGGTATGACCGAGCTTTTGAGTCAAGCCTACTCTAAAGGCAACGGTGTTTTTAATTGCCCACCTTGGATGACCGTTTTAACTCGTGATACTGAAGACGCATTAACCATTCAAGAACCAGGAAAAACTGGTGGTCTAAATATTATCGATTTGGCCAATGTGAATTCTTGTTCCTTTATTGCAACCCAAGATTTAGGTAGAACACATCATGATGGTTCTTTTGAAGTGATTGGCCGTTTTGATAATTCTGATATTCGTGGATGCAATCTTATGGTGCTGTAAACTATTGGGTCTTGTTCGTTTTTAGACTTATTATAAAACTGCCCTGATAAAAAAATTAAAGAATAATGATAAATTTTAGTAAGTAATTGAAAATAAATACGACTACATCATCAGCTAAGAATAAAGAAAAATTAATTTTTAGTTGGTTAGTTAAATGTAAAGCCTGAGTGAAACCTCAGGCTTTACTAATTTTAAACAATTTGTAATACAAAGTAATTCTTTTTACCTCTTTGTAATAAAACAAACTTATTATTGATAAGATCTTTTGAAGTGATGCTATAATCGACTGCAACTTTTTCTTTATTTACAGAAATAGAGTTTTCTTTGAGCGCTCGTCTAGCTTCTCCGTTTGATTTTAAAAAGCCGCCTTTTTCAGCTAATGCAGCAATTATATCTAACCCATTCTCAATTTCAGATTTTGCTATTTGAGTTTGCGGCACACCATCAAAAACATCTAAAAACGTTTTTTCATCCAAAGCTTTTAAATCTTCACTTGTAGATTTTCCAAATAGAATATTACTCGCTATTATAGCATTATTTAAATCATCCTTAGAATGCACCATAATTGTGATTTCCTCCGCTAGACGCTTTTGTAACACCCTTAAATGCGGTGCTTCTTTATGCTCCGATATTAAAGCATTAATATCTTCTTCATTTAAAAAAGTAAAAATCTTGATATACTTTTCTGCATCTTCATCACTTGAATTTAACCAGTATTGATAGAATTTATATGGTGATGTTCTGTTAGCATCCAACCAAATGTTTCCGCCTTCAGATTTACCAAACTTCGAACCATCAGATTTTGTAATTAATGGACATGTTATCGCAAAACCTTTTCCGCCAGCAATCCTTCTAATTAATTCAGTTCCTGTCGTAATATTTCCCCATTGGTCGCTTCCTCCCATTTGAATGGAACAATCGTTTTCTTTATACAGATGAAGAAAATCGTAACCCTGCACCATTTGATATGTAAATTCTGTAAAACTCATGCCTTCTGATGAATCAGATGAAATTCTATTTTTAACAGAATCCTTAGCCATCATGTAGTTTACAGTAATATGTTTACCAACATCACGAATAAATTCAAGAAACGAAAAGTCCTTCATCCAGTCGTAATTATTCACGAGTTCTGCTGCATTAGCTTCATTACTTTCAAAATCTAAAAAATGAGCTAACTGCCCTTTTATAGCGTCTTGATTATGTCGAAGTGTTTTTTCATCTAACAAATTACGCTCGTTAGATTTCCCAGAAGGGTCACCGATCATTCCTGTTGCACCACCAACTAAAGCTACGGGCCTATGACCGCAACGCTGATAATGCGCTAAAAGCATAATAGGAACCAAGTTACCAATATGTAAAGAATCTGCTGTAGGATCAAATCCTACGTAAGCACTTCGCATGCTTTTCATTAAATGTTCTTCAGCTCCTGGCATAACCGTATGTATCATGCCTCTCCAAGTTAATTCTTCAACAAAATTCTTTATCATGCTTATTAAATTTTTTCAAAACTATGCAAAGATAAAAATACAGGTATAATTACTCATAGATTCTGAATAATTCTTTAATTTAGTTGCATGATTTTAGTAACAGGAGGGACAGGATTGGTTGGAGCGCATTTACTTTACAGACTTGTTTCTGATAATGAAAAAGTAAAAGCCATTTATAGAAACGAGCGTAAAATTGCTAATACTAAACGTGTGTTTTCTTCTTATACTGAAGATTACAACACGTTATTTAATGCGATTGAATGGATACAAGCTGACCTTTTAGATGTCCCTGCACTTTCTGAAGCGTTTATTGGTGTTACGAAAGTGTATCATTCTGCTGCTTTTGTTTCTTTTGAACCAGATAAATACCAACTTTTACGAAAAACGAATATTGAGGGTACAGCTAATATTGTAAACCTTTGTATCTCAAACAACATTGAAAAACTTTGTTATGTGAGCTCCATTGCAACTCTAAGCAGTACTATAAATACTGAGTTTATTTCTGAAGAAACCGAGTGGAATCCCGAAGATGACAATAGTGTTTACGCCATAACTAAATACGGTGCTGAAATGGAAGTTTGGAGAGGCACTCAAGAAGGACTTGACGCCGTTATTGTAAATCCTGGTGTTATTTTAGGCGCAGGAATTTGGCGTTATGGTACAGGAAGTTTATTTGAAAAAGCACAAAAAGGTTTAAAATATTACCCATCTGGATCACTGGGCTTGATTTCTGTTGATGATGTGATTTCAATTATGATTAAATTAATGCATAGTAGTATAATAAACCAACGGTATGTTCTGGTTGCTGAAAATTGGACGTACAAAGATTTTCTTCAAGCTTTAGCCATTGCAGTTCATTCAAAACCTCCAAAAAAGCTAGCTAGCATTAGTCTTTTAAGTATAGCTTGGAAATTAGATTGGTTGAACTATAAAATTACAGGTAAAAGAAGGCAACTAACAAAGCAAGTAGCCAAGTCTATAAGCACAGAAACACAGTACAATAATGATAAAATAAAAACAGCTTTAAATTATAAATTCAAAGCTATTGATAAAACTATTACCTCTATTGGAGCTCATTTCCTAAATCGGAAATAGGCTCAATTAAATCTTCAATTTCTTCTATACTTTGTTCTAAACGCAAATCTTTAATTTTCATAGAATCCCTTTTTATTAAGGTTCCTAATGAATCTTTATTAGTCAGTGATTTAAGGCGTACTTTTTCTTTTAAAACGAGCTCTAAAGAATCTTCTTCCCTTTTAGTTTGTGCTTTCCACTCTAAAGCTTCCTTTTCTTTTAATTTTGCTTTAAGTTCCTCTAAACTATCAGCTAATTTTGTGTAAATATCTTCATAATCTTCAACATGAAATGCATAATAATTATTGCTTAAAGCGAATTGCAAGCTATCTATTTTGTGCTTTTCGAGAACGTAAGTATTGACATTAAGCCCACTATCTCTCATAACAATTTTGTTTCTTGCACTGGCAGATGTAATAAGTTTAGAATCAATTAAAATATCCACCATTTTATCCTTAGAAATTAGATTCTTTGGTTTTTCTGGACCTCTTAAATTATTACATGCTATTACAGTAAATATTATTCCAACAAATAAAACAAGTCGTTTTAAAATCATCTATTAAAAGTTAATCGTTTGGCAGATTTTATTTTGCTAAACATAGCATTATGATATGCTAAATTACCATTTAAAAAAGTATGTGTAATTCTAGATTTAAAAGTTGCGCCTTCAAATGGAGACCATCCACATTTATATAAAATATTATCTTTAGTAACGGTCCAAGGATTGTTTAAATCTACCAATACTAAATCAGCAAAATACCCTTCTTTAATATAACCTCGCCTTTCAACTTGAAATAGAATAGCAGGATTATGACACATTTTTTCAACTATCTTCTCTAAAGATATTTTTTCTTTATGATACATTTCTAACATAGCAGGTAAGGCATGTTGCACTAAAGGCCCTCCTGAAGGAGCACTTGTATAAACGTTTTTCTTTTCATCAATAGTATGTGGAGCGTGATCTGTAGCTATAACATCTATTCTATCATCTAATAAAGCCTCCCATAATTGATCTCTATCTTCTTTAGTTTTTACAGCTGGATTCCACTTTATGAGCGTACCTTTCTTATCGTAATCCTCATCAGAAAACCATAAGTGATGTATACATACCTCAGCCGTTATTTTCTTTTCTGCTAGAGGGATTTTATTAGTGAATAAATTCGTTTCTTTTCCTGTAGAAAGGTGAAACACATGCAACCTCGCTCCTGTTTTTTTTGCTAATGCAATAGCTTGAGATGATGACAAATAACAAGCCTCTTCACTTCTTATTATAGGATGCTGTTTTATAGGAATATCATCCCCAAATTCGTCAATATGCTTCTTTAAATTTTTCTTTATTGTAGCTTCATCTTCACAATGCACCGAAATAACCATATTGGTGCTTTTAAATATCTTCTCTAAAACTTTTGGATCATCGACCAACATATTTCCTGTTGAAGACCCTAAAAATAATTTTAATCCTGCAACCTGATTAACATCCAGTTTTAAAATTTCATCTAAATTATCATTAGTACCACCAAACATAAACGAATAGTTTGCAGATGATGTATGTGCTGCTATTTCAAATTTTTCTTCTAGTTTTTCAATAGTAGTAGTTTGCGGGTTGGTATTTGGCATTTCTATAAAAGATGTTATACCTCCAGCAATAGCAGCTCTAGATTCGGTTTCAATATCACCTTTATGTGTTAATCCAGGTTCTCTAAAATGTACTTGATCATCTATAACTCCTGGTAAAAGATATTTTCCTTCCGCATCAATAACTAGTACATCAGCAGATTTTGGACTAATTGACTCCCCTACTTGTTTTATACATTCGCCTTCAATTAATATATCTCCATTAAAAATAGTGCCTTCATTAACTATTTTAGCGTTTTTTATAAGTGTGGTTTTCTTTTTCATTGTTTTCGTTTCTTAAATAAACTTTTCAACTTCATAGAAATAACTCCAAAAATGGCTTCAGAAATAATTCCTGAACTTAATTTAGATTCACCTCGCGTTCTGTCAGTAAAAATAACTGGGACTTCAACAATTTTAAACTTTTTTAAATAAACTTTAAACTTCATTTCAATTTGAAACGCATAGCCTATAAACTTTACAGCATCTAAATCAATAGCTTTTAAAACATGTCTTTTATAACATACATAACCTGCGGTAGTGTCATGAATTTTCATACCCGTTATAAGTCGCACATATTTTGAAGCCAAATAAGACATCAACACCCTACTCATTGGCCAATTAACCACATTAACACCAGTTGCATACCTAGATCCAATAGCCATATCGGCACCTTCTTTATGGCACGCATTATAAAGTTTTATAACATCTTTTGGATCATGAGAAAAATCGGCATCCATTTCAAAAATATAATTATAGCCCTTTTTTAAACACCATTTAAACCCATGAATATACGCTGTCCCTAAGCCATATTTTTCTTTTCTGACCTCTAAAAATAATTTATCAGGAAATACGTTTTGAAGTTCCTTAACTTTTAAAGCGGTTAAATCCGGCGAATTATCATCCACAACAAGAATATGAATGGCCGTTGATTGAGAAAATACCGCTTTTATTATAGCTTCGATATTTTCAATCTCGTTATATGTTGGAATAATTACAACAGTATTTAACATACTTCTTTTTTATTGAAACCCTCTTTTTTGATTTAGCAAATGTACATTAATAAGCGTTTATTTATTTTAAATTTTTCTTAATAATACACCCTTATCTTAAAATTTATAATAATTTTGGGGCATGTTTCGTCACATAGTTTCAAACGAGTTATTTACCGTCCTATTAGTTATAGGCTTAATTATTGTAGCTATTGCAAAATTAACATCTCCAAAACGGTTTGATGATTTTATTTTGGTTTTAGCAAACGACAAATACCTAAAAATTTATGCGAGAGATCAGAAATTCTTCGATAAGTTTGATGCTTTATTATTCACTAACTTAATTTTATCAGTTTCCGTTTTCTGTTTTATTGTTTACAAACACATTACTGAAAGCCAAAGTCTTTCAAGCAATACCATGTTTAAATTAACGTTTAGTATTGGTGTTTTTATTTTAATAAAAGTGCTTATTGAGCGCTTAATAGGTAGCCTTTTTGAAATTGATAAACTTATTGACCAATATCTTTTTCAGAAAATAAGTTTTAAAAATTATTTAGGCATTTTATTATTGCCTGTTAACGCACTATTACTCTATTCTTTTCAACCAACAATGCCTATAATTTATGGCATTATTTGTTTATTCTTAGTTGTAAATATTATAGGTTTAATAAGTTCATTTAAAACCCATAATAGCGCAATAAAAGATAACTTATTTTATTTTATTTTGTATCTTTGCGCTCTCGAAATCGCTCCCTATATCATTTTGTATAAGGTGTTTATTGCAGAATAAAGAAAAACTACTTGCGCTTATGAAAGTGAAAACCATTTTAGTATCTCAACCAGAACCTAAAATAGAGAACTCGCCTTACTTCGATTTACAAGAAAAGCAACGCGTAAAAATAGATTTCAGACCTTTCATTCACGTAGAAGGTGTGTCGGCTAAAGAAATTAGGCATCAAAAAATTGATTTAAATAATTACACAGCTATTATTTTAACAAGTAGAAATGCTGTTGATCATTTTTTTAGAATTGCAGAAGAAATGCGTTTTAAGGTTCCAGATGCTATGAAGTATTTCTGTCAGTCTGAAGCTGTAGCTTATTATCTTCAAAAATACGTGGTGTATAGAAAACGTAAGATTTATGTTGGCAAACGTACGTTTGCTGAATTATCGCCTTTAATTAAAAAATATAAGGATGAAAAGTTCTTATTACCAAATACTGATAAGGTAAAACCTGCAGTTCCTGAAATACTTAATACGTTAGGTGTAGACTGGAAACAAGCAACATTTTTTAAAACTGTAGTTAGCGATTTATCTGATCTGGCTAATGTGTCCTATGATGTATTAGTGTTTTTTAGTCCTTCTGGGATTGAATCATTATTTCAAAACTTTCCAGATTTTCAACAAAACGAAACCCGTATAGCCGTATTTGGAAATACAACTATTAAAGCTGTTGAAGAAAAAGGATTACGCGTAGATATTTCTGCACCAACTCCTGAAACACCTTCAATGACAATGGCTTTACAAAAATATATTGAAAAAGCTAATAAAGGAAAATAGACTTTTATTTAGTTACATAAAAAAAGGGGATAATTTTTAAAAATCATCCCCTTTTCTTATACTTAAAATGTATAACGTTGCGGACCACCACGTCTAATCTCTTCGGTACAATGCATTTCAAATTTTTTAAAGTTTTCACGAAACGCATTGGTTAATTTAAAGGCTGTTGTGTAATAAGCTTCATCGTCATTCCAAGTAGCTCTGGGACTTAATACGCTTGTTGGTACACCTGGACAACTTCTTGGTTGAGCTACACCAAATACCGAGTGTATATGGTAATCGTCATAATTATACAAGCCTAAATCGCCATTTAAGACCGCATTAATCATAGCACGCGTATACTTTAATTTCATTCGGGTTCCAACACCATAAGGGCCACCTGTCCAACCTGTATTCACTAACCAAACATTCACACCTGCATCAGTCATCTTTTTACTTAGCATTTCTGCATATTTAGCAGGGTGCAAAGGCATAAAAGGCGCACCAAAACATGCCGAAAATGATGGTTGAGGTTCTTTAACTCCAGCTTCAGTTCCTGCTACTTTTGCGGTATAACCAGATATAAAATGATATGCTGCTTGACTTGGAGTCAACTTTGAAATTGGAGGAATAACTCCAAAAGCATCGGCAGTTAAAAAGAATATGTTTTTCGGGTTTTTACCTATAGATGGTATTTGTATATTTTCAATATGGTCAATTGGGTAGCTAACTCTTGTATTTTGGGTAATAGATGTATTTTCAAAATCAACATCGCCATTATCATTTAAAATTACATTTTCAAGAATCGCTCCTTTTTTAATGGCATCATAAATTTCAGGCTCATTGTCTCTAGAAAGATTTATCACTTTTGCATAACAACCCCCTTCAAAATTAAAAACAGTGTTTTCGTTAGTCCAACCGTGCTCATCATCCCCTATTAAACTTCTATTTGGGTCTGTTGATAATGTTGTTTTTCCAGTTCCTGATAAACCAAAGAAAATAGCAGTATCACCGCCAGAACCAATATTAGCACTGCAGTGCATTGGTAAAGTGTTTTTAAATACCGGTAATATAAAATTTAAGGCAGAAAAAATACCTTTTTTAATTTCGCCTGTATAACCCGTTCCGCCAATTAACGCTATTTTTTTAGTAAAATTTAGAATCGCAAAATTGTGTTGACGTGTTCCATCTACCTCAGGGTCTGCCATAAAACCAGGAGCATTCACAACCGTCCATTCCGGGTTAAAGTTTTTTAATTCGTCTTCAGTAGGGCGTAAAAACATATTAAAAGCGAACTGATTACTCCACGGATATTCATTAATAATACGAATATTTAGTTTATAATCTTTATCAGCACAGGCATAACTATCTCTAACAAAAAGCTCTTTTTCAGATAAATAGTCTACAACCTTATCATATAATTTATCAAATTTTTCAGGCTCAAAAGCAATATTAATATCACCCCACCAAACACGGTCTTTTGTAATATCATCTTTAACAATAAACCTATCCATAGGAGAACGCCCTGTAAACTCACCTGTATTTACTGCCAAAGCTCCAGATGATGCCTCAACTCCAAGTCCTTT
>NZ_CAJQQI010000119.1 GCF_905480415.1 uncultured Algibacter sp.
GAAGTGAAACCGCAAAATTACTTCATGTAACAGAAGTGACTCTTAATAACTGGGAAAAGAAAAATATACTTGTTCCGAAGAGAATTGGTAGACGTGTCTTATATAAAGAGGGTGATGTATTAGAGAGGCTGGACCATGCTGCTTAATTAAAGTATAACAGTATAATTGTTATGTAATGTTACAAACTGCGCACACTTTTGAGCACACCTTAAAAACCAAAAAACCCGTAAATCATTGTTTATAAATGAGTTACGGGATAATTTTGTGGTACCTCCAGGAATCGAACCAGGGACACATGGATTTTCAGTCCATTGCTCTACCAACTGAGCTAAGGTACCTCGCCAAAGCGGATGCAAATATATATTCATTTTTGTTATTCGCCAAATGAAAGTTGCAAAAATTCATTTTGATTTGCTTAATTTTTTATAATGTATTATTAACTCATTTGTAATTAATAATATAGCTCCAATTCCGACTGTTTATTGTTGTTCATTTTGTAAATTTACAGCTTTTGGAATGGAGATGAATTTAATTATAGATGTTGGAAATTCTTTTGTTAAACTTGCTGTTTTTAAAGGCGAGAAGCTTAAGTACAGAGAAAGTGTTGAGCTTGACGATACTTTTTTTATTATTAAAGCTTTAAAAGAAAAACACCCTGCTATTGAAAAAGCTATTATATCTTCGGTTGGAAAACTAAAAAAAGCGGAGGTTAATGCTATAGCTAAACTTTTTGATCTATTAGTTTTAGATTCTAAAACCAAGTTACCTTTTAAAAATCTATATAAAACACCTAAAACCTTAGGCGTTGATAGAATTGCTTTAGTCTGTAGTTCTATTAATCAGTTTCCTAACAAAAATACGCTTATTATTGATGCTGGTACATGTATCACATATGATTTTGTAACTTCTAATACGGAGTACTTAGGAGGCGCTATTTCACCAGGTATTCGTGTGCGTTATAAATCGTTAAATAATTTAACTTCAAATTTACCGTTATTAGAGTCAGAAATGCCAAAGAATATTATTGGAGAATCTACTGAAGAATCTATACACTCTGGAGTGATTAATGGTGTTTTAAAAGAAATTGATGGTGTTATCGAGGCATATAAAATTAAATATCCAGATTTAACAGTTATTTTAACAGGAGGTGATGCTAAATTCTTGTCTAAACAATTAAAAAGTAGCATATTTGCGAATTCTAATTTTCTTTTAGAGGGATTAAACTTTATTTTACAATTTAACTTAAACGAATGATAAAAAAACTTGTATTAGTTTTTATTGCTGTAATTGCAATTCACGGTTATGGACAACAAGGAACAACGTCTCCTTATTCTTTTTATGGTATTGGAAGTCTCAAATTTAAGGGGACTGTAGAGAATAGAAGTATGGGTGGTTTGAGTATATATAATGATAGTATTCATGTTAATTTGCGTAATCCCGCTTCTTATGCCGGAGATAACTTGGCAGTTTGGGGTGGTGAGAGTAGACCTGTTAAATTTGCTGTTGGAGGTAGCTACACCAGTACTGGTTTAAAAAGCAGCAATAGTAGTGATAATGCTTCGTCAACATCATTTGATTATTTAGCTATAAACATTCCTTTAGGCAAGTTTGGTTTTGGTTTTGGTTTGTTGCCATATACTTCGGTGGGCTATAAATTAGAATCTATAAATTCTAGCGGTAATATTGATAATAGGTTTGAAGGAGAAGGTGGTCTTAATAAAGCTTTTTTTGGATTGGGTTATCAGTTAGCTAAAGGACTAACGGCTGGAATTGATTTTCAATATAATTTTGGGAATGTTAAAAATAGTATTGTAGCTTATCAATATTCTGATGGTGTACCCACTCAATATCAATCTCGAGAGAATAATAGATCCGATTTAAGTGGTTTAAACTTGAATTTTGGGTTATCATATAAAACGATGATAAGTGAAAAACTGGAGTTAGTTTCTAGTTTAACATTTAACCCTGAAAGTGATTTGACTTCAAAAAATGAAAGGTCAATTTCTACAATTACAATAAATTCTAATGGTCAAGAATTTGAAAGAAACACTATTGAAACAGATTTAGAGGCTATTGGTTTAGAAGAAACAGATGTAGTATTGCCTTCTAAGTTTTCAATTGGTGCAGGTATTGGTGAGCCAAGAAAATGGTTTGTTGGTGTAGAAACCACTTTTTTAAAGACGAGTAAATTTTCAAACGAATTATTTAGTAATGATACATCTTATGAAGATGCTTATTCTTTTTCATTAGGTGGTTTTTATATTCCTCAATACAATTCTTTTTCAGGATACTGGAAACGAATGGTTTATAGAGCGGGTGTTAGGATGGAAGAAACGGGGTTAAATATAAATAGTGAATCAATTAAAGAGTTTGGCATATCTTTTGGAGTAGGTATACCAGTTGGAGATGCAAGATTATTTTCTAACGCTAATTTTGGTTTCGAAATAGGCAAGAGAGGAACTAAAAACAGCAATTTAATACAAGAGAATTTTATTAATTTCCAATTAAGTTTATCTTTGAATGATAGATGGTTTAATAAAAGGAAGTATGACTAACAGCACAAAAATATTATCATGAAATCAAAAATTACATTATTACTAGCTTTTTTATTTATTGGGTTAAATTTTGGTTTTTCTCAACAAGATGAAGAGTGTATGACTAAGCTTTCCATATTCCATGAATATACAAAAGCAAAAAACTATGATGCAGCTTATGAGCCTTGGATGGCCGTTAGAAATAAGTGTCCTAAGTTTAATAACGCTATTTATGTAGATGGTGAAAAGATTTTAGAGTATAAAATAGATAAAGCAACTGGCGCTGATAAAGTAGCTTTTATTAACGATCTTTTAAAGCTATGGGAACAAAGAGGAGAGCATTTTGCAAGTAAAACTCCTAAGGGAGAATATGCTGCACAAGCTTGTCAGTTATTATATGACAATAAAAAAGAGCTGGGTAAAACTAATGACGAATTATTTGAGTGTTTTGATGCTGCTTATAAATTAGATAAAGATACGTTTACAAATCCTAAAAGTTTATATACTTATTTTTCTTTAATGGTTGATTTGTATGATGCTGGTAAAAAACCTGCAGCAGATTTATTTAATAAATATGATGATATTGTTGAGAAAGTAGAAGATGAAGTTAAGAACTACTCTGAAAAGCTTAATAAAATTATTGAAAAAGTAGATGCAGGAACAGCTTTAACTAAGAAAGAAGGAAAATATAAGAGATATTACGAAAGTTATTTGAAAGCTTACGATCAAATCTCTGGCAGTATTGATGGTAAATTAGGTAATAGAGCAAACTGTGAAAACCTTATTCCTTTATATCAAAAAGATTTTGAAGAAAACAGAAATAATGCGATTTGGTTACAAAGAGCTGCAGGTAAAATGTCTGAAAAAGATTGTACTGGTGATCCGTTATTTTTTAAGTTAGTAAATGCTTATCATGAATTGAGCCCTTCTGCTAATTCAGCTTACTATTTAGGTATCTTAAAAGATAAAGAAGGTAAGTCTAATGAGGCTATATCATTTTACAAACAAGCTATTTCATTAGAAACAGATAACTTTAAAAAATCTAAGCTTAATAACAGAATAGGTTTAAAATTGAAGGCTAGAGGTAGTTATGGTCAAGCAAGAGGTTTCTTTAGACAGGCTCTAAAGTTAAACCCGTCAAATGGACGTCCATACCTGTCAATTGCAACGATGTACGCTAAAAGCGCTAATAATTGTGGGCAAAGTAATTTTGATAAAAGAGCAGTATATTGGTTAGCAGCAGCCGAGGCTAGAAAAGCAGCTCGTGTTGACCCTACTCAAAAGAAAAATGCTGCAAAATCTGTTGCAAATTACAATGCAAAAGCACCACAAAAATCTGAGATATTTAGCTCAGGAAGAGCTGGTCAAACCATTAAAATAGGTTGTTGGATTGGAGCTTCTGTAACGGTGCCAAGTATTTAATGAACAAAAAAGTTACATATAATATATTAAACATAGTCACAATATTTATTGTGACTATGTTTTTTTCATGTAATGATAGTTTTAAACAAGTGCAAAAAATAGGCATTTCTGAAAATGAACCTATTGGTGTTGATTATAATATTAACGTAAAATACACCGACTCAGGAAGAGTTTCTGCTAATTTGATTAGTACTAAAATGTTAGATTATTCTAATAGAGACTTTCCCTTTTATGAGTTTACAGATGGCGTTATACTATATATTTATGATAAGGATAATAAAAAAAGTACGGTAGTAGCAGACAATGCTTATGTTTATAATAATACTGATTTGATTGACATGCAGGATAATGTTGTAATCACCACTCATGACAATAGAGTTTTAAAAACCGATCAATTATTCTACGATCAGGAAAAAGAATGGCTATATACTAATAAACCTGTAAGTTTTAAAACCGATCAAGATCTTATAAATGGTAATGGTTTTGATTCAAATTCTAAGTTCACAAATGCTGAAGTACTTGAAGTAACTGGTATTATTACTCTGGAAGATTAATTTTAATTAATCAAAATTACCTTTCTCAATTTTAAGTATCTTTGCTCCTAAATATTTAACGATGAAATTTTCTAACATTTTCCAATACGCTTATATAGTATTTGCAATATTATTTATATATGATGGTATCTCAAAATGGGGTGATGGTACCAATGGTGCCTATATTTCACTTGGATTAGCTGCTTTGGCCATATTTATATATTTCTTCAGAAAAAAGTTTAGTAGAAAATTTGAAAACAGAGGCAATTCAAAATAAATGAGCATTTATGTTATCATTATAATTGCGTCATTAATACTCTCAGCGTTCTTCTCTGGGATGGAGATTGCTTATGTGTCTTCAAATAAAATCCATATTGAAATTGAAAAAAAGCAAGATGGTATTCTTGCGAAAGCTTTAACTAAGATTACCACAAAACCTTCAAAGTTTATAACCACAATGCTTATTGGTAATAATATAGCATTAGTTATTTATGGGTTTTTTATGGGTGATTTATTGGTTAATTGGTTTCAATCGATGCTACCAACATCTTACCCTTTTCTAGATTATTTGTTTACAGATTTAAGTTTGTTATCTCAAACCATAATATCAACATTTGTGATTTTAATAACCGCAGAGTTTTTGCCAAAAGTATTTTTTCAAATATATTCGAACACTTTGATTAAAGCTTTAGCAGTTCCTGCGTACGTGTTTTATGTGCTTTTTACTTTTATTTCTGATTTTGTAATCTGGATTTCTGATTTTGTGCTTAAAGTATTCTTTAAAACTGAAGGCGATCAAATTCAGTTAGCATTCACTAAAGTGGAACTTGGTAATTATATAAGTGAGCAAATGGAATCTGTAGAGGAACAAGATGATGTAGATACTGAGATACAAATTTTTCAAAATGCTCTGGAATTTTCTGAAGTAAAAGCACGCGAAGTAATGATTCCTCGAACCGAAATTATTGCTGTCGAAATTTCAGATTCAGTAAAATCACTAAATGCTTTGTTTACAGAAACGGGTAGAACTAAAATCTTAGTATATAAAGATACTGTAGACGATATTTTGGGTTATGTACACTCTTTTGAGTTGTTTAAAAAGACAAAAACTATTAAGTCTATGTTAACATTAGTTGAGTTTGTTCCCGAAACGGTGCTTATTAAAGATGTACTAAATGTACTTACTAAAAAGCGCAGAAGTATAGCGGTAGTATTAGATGAATATGGAGGAACTTCTGGTATCATGACCGTTGAAGATATTGTTGAAGAGTTATTTGGTGAGATTGAGGATGAGCATGATTCAGTAGATTTAATTGAGGAAACTTTAGAGAAAGATACCTATAAGTTTTCTGCACGGTTAGAAGTTGATTATATCAATGAAACCTACAAAATTAATCTTCCTGATAGTGAAAATTATGAAACCCTTGGAGGTCTTGTTGTTAATCATACCGAGGAGATTCCTGATCAAAACGATATTGTGAAAATAGAGAACTTTCAATTTACAATTTTAGAAGTATCAAACACAAAAATTGATATGGTAGAAATTAAAGTGTTACAAGAAGATTAAAATACATAATTCTACTTTTATTATTGAATAGAAAATGGTATTTTCGCGCACGATATTTTTGTCAGTTTATTGCAATTGACATCAAATTAAACAAGCAATTCCAACAACAGATTTTAAAAATTTAATTTACAAATGGCAGTTTTAAATAAGATAAGACAACGTTCACTATTCTTAATACTAATTATAGCATTAGCGCTATTCTCTTTTGTATTAGCAGATTTGTTTAAAAACAGTGATGCACTTACTTCTAAGTCGCAAAATATTGTTGCAACCATAAATGGAAAAGATATTACTCGTGAGTACTTTATGCAAAAGGTAGAGCAGCTGCAAAGACAGATGGGGCCAAGTGCTACCAACACGCAAGTAATGAATAGAGTTTGGGAGCAAGAAGTGAGACAAGCTGTTATGGAAACTCAGTTTGATGAACTTGAAATTTCTGTTGAGAAAGATCAAATGAGAGATTTGCTTAAAACGTCATTAGCTACTAACCAGAATTTTTTAAACGAGGCAGGTCTATTTGATGAAAATAAAATGAATGAATATATAGCTAATTTAAAAGAAACATCACCAGAAGGTTTTGCTAGTTGGGTTAATTATGAAAATCAAGTGGCTTCAAATGCTTTAAACCAAAACTATTTTAATATGGTTAAGGCTGGCTTAACGGGTACGCTTGCAGAAGGTAAATTAGATCATGAATTAGAAGGTAATAAAGTAGATATTAAATATGTGCAAGTTGCCTATTCTTTAATTCCAGATAGTATTGTAGATGTTTCGAAATCAGATATTACAAGTTATATAAGCAAAAACAAGAATCAATACAAGGTGGACGCTTCAAGGGATATTCGTTTTGTTGAATTTAAAGAAGCGGCATCTGTAGAAGATGAGAATGCAATTAAAATTGAATTAGAAACTTATGTTAACGGCAGGTTTGTTGATGATAGAGGAAGAAAAGATACTATTGTTGCTTTCTCTAAGGTAAAAAATAATGAAGAGTATATAAATTCAATCTCTGCCTCAGATATAAAATTTGATGAGCGTTTTGTTTTTAAATCAAGTTTACCAACAGAAGCAGCCGATGCTATTTACAATTTAAATGAAGGTGAAGTTTATGGTCCATACAAACATAATGGATCTTTTAAAGTCACTAAATTGATAGCTGTTAAACAAATACCAGATTCTGCTAAAGTAAGACACATTTTAATTCCTTTTACAGGGGCTCAAAGTGCGGGACCGGATGTAGTACAAACTGAAGTAGAAGCTAAAGTAACTGCGGATAGTTTATTAACATTATTAAAAAAGAATCGTTCAAAATTCCCTGAATTCGTTAAGGGGTTTTCATCTGATCAAGGAAGTGTCGCTAAAGAAGGGCGCTACGATTGGCATGCATACAACACAATGGTACCTGAATTTAATGATTTTGAATTTGAAGGAAAAACAGGTGATTTAGGTGTTGTTAAAACGGTATTCGGATTCCATATTATAGAAGTTGAAGGACAGAAGAATAAAACAAAAGCAATTCAGGTAGGAACTATTTCTAGAAAGATTGAGCCATCTGAAGCAACTACAGATAAAGTATTTAGGGACGCTTCAAATTTTGAAATTAATGCAGGAAAAGGAGATTTTAGCGTGCTTGCAACAGATAACAAATACACATTAAGACCTGTTAATGGTATAAAGGTTTTAGATGAAAATATTCCTGGTGTTGGAAATCAAAGACCAATTGTACGTTGGACGTTTGAAGAAGATGTTGAAGTTGGTGCTATTAAACGTTTTAATATTCCTAATGGATATGTAATTGCACAATTAGTCGCAAAACATAAAGCTGGGTTAATGTCTGCTGACGATGCAACTGCTAAAGTATTACCTATTATCAGAAAAGAAAAGAAAGCTAAAATTATTATGGATAGAGTTTCTGCTACTACTTTAGAAGATTTGGCTGCTGCTGAAAAAACTAATGTTAGAACTGCTGCCGGTATTAATATGAAAAACCCAACTATTTCTGGAGCAGGTCGGGAGCCAATTCTTACTGGAACTGCATTTGGATTAAATGAAGGTGAAACATCAGAATTGATTGAAGGTGCTAAGGGAGTTTATATGGTACAAGTTACTAAAGTTACTCCAGCGGTGGAGCTAGACAGCTATCAGGCTGCTGCTAATAGAGTTGAACAAGAAAAAGCAAGTTCTGTTAATACTAAATTGTATAACGCTTTAAAAGAAGCTTCTGAAATTGAAGATAATAGAGCTGCAACTCAAGTGCAATAAAAATCGCAAACATATAATAAAAAAAGCCTCGTTTATCGAGGCTTTTTTTATTGGATTTTATAGCGCCATAATTGAATAAGGAATTACGGTTTCATAACCTCTGTCTTTGAAATATTGACTTGGGTTGTTTTTTGAGGCAACCATTATAAAATCACCTCCCCACGCTCCAAGGCTTTTTATCGCACCATCGAAATCTTTAAATAAGAGATCTTTAACAGGTGTTTGTTTAGTGATTTTAGATATGATAGTTTCATGCTGAACCATTGAGCTTTGAAAGTGTTGTAATGTTTTAGAATTAATCATTTCCAAAGTGATCTTATTGATAGCCTCAATAGCATATTGCGCATTTTCTTTATTTTTATTGTAATGTTTTATGCCATCTCGACTATTTTGTTTTTTGTTTAAATGCACGAAATAAAGTTGGTCTTTAAATGAAGGCGAGAAATCGACCGTTTTAACTAAAGGCTTTTTGTCTTCTATTTGATAGGTTATTGGCGTATTGTTTTGGGCGCAAGCTATGTCATATCCACTGCCACCAAAAGTTTTTTCTAATAGTTTAAAGGCATCAACATGTGTCCATTGCGCTATATTGTTTATTAGGGTAGATGACGTGCCTAAACCCCAGTTTTTTGGAAACTCTAAGCGTGTCTCAATTTTAAAACCATACTTTTCATTTAAGAACTCTGAGTTTAAACCTTTCGTAGCATTTAAGATTTGAATTAATCGTTTTGAGATGCTATCCTCATGAACTTGCCTCAAATCATTATCAGGATCTATTTCAAATTCATTTTGAAACCAAACGGTTTTATTTTCATCAAAACTTTTCCAGTTTAATATAAGTTTTTCCGTCTGTTCAACGATTAACGACTGTCCGTATTTTGTTGGAATAGCCAGTGATAGAGCACCATCAAGTACTAGGTATTCTCCAGAAAGAAGAAGTTTTCCATGACTGTAAAATTTTTTACTTTTCACTTGAAACCCTTAGTTCGTTTAACGCCTCAATTACTGCACTATGTGTTACCGTATTACTTTTAAAATGTTCGGTTAAAGTTTGCTTTTCGATATTATTCGCTTCAAACTGATTTAATATATTCATCAAATGCATTTTCATGTGTCCTTGTTGAATTCCTGTTGTAGTCAATGAACGTAATGCAGCGAAATTTTGAGCTAATCCTGCAACAGCGACAATTTGCATAAGCTCTCTAGCTGATGGATTATGTAGTAATTCCAAAGCTAATTTCACCAAGGGATGTAGTCCAGTAAGTCCGCCAACGGTTCCTAGGGCTAGAGGGATTTCCATCCAAAAGGTAAACACACCATCTTCAACTTTGGCATGTGTTAAACTGCTATAGCTCCCGTGTCTTGAAGCATAAGCATGAACACCAGCTTCAACTGCTCTAAAATCGTTTCCTGTGGCTAAAACAACAGCATCGATACCATTCATAATGCCTTTGTTATGGGTTACGGCTCTGTAGGGTTCAACTTCAGCAATATTTACGGCTTGTAAAAATTTATCAGCTAAAGCTTTACCAGAAATTGTATTATTATCACTTAACTCTTCAACAGTGCAACTCACTTCTGCACGAACCAAACAATCTGGCACGTAATTAGAGAGAATGCTCATAACGATATTAATTCGCTTTTCGCCTTCAGAAAACAAATCAAATGATAAGGCCTCGTTTTTAAACGTCTTTGCAAATTGTTCTAAACATGAATTTATAAAATTAGCGCCCATAGCGTCTAAAGTTTCAAAAGAAGCATGTAGTTGATAGTAGCTATCTATATCTGATGTTTTATCCCGTAATTCAATATCAAGAATACCACCACCACGCTTTTTCATATTCTTAGTGATAGCTTCAGTATCTGTAGTCAGTTTTGGCTTTACATGATTAAAAAATTGTTTTAATTTTTCAAAGTCGCCTTTGTACATAAAATGAACCTGTCCAATCTTGGTGGTAGAAATTACTTTGGTTTTAAAGCCACCTCTATCCAACCAAAACTTAGCTGCTTTGCTTGCTGCAGCAACAACGGAGCTTTCCTCAATTGCCATAGGAATGGTGTATAGCCTGTCATTTATTAAAAAATTAGGAGCTACACCGAGCGGTAAATAATAATTGGTTATCGTATTTTCTATAAACTCATCATGTAATTGTTGAAGCTTATCATTAGAGTTCCAATATTGTTTTAAAATAGCCTTAGCATCTTCTGCATTTGAAAAATAAGTATCAACAATCCAATCAATTTTTTTTGATTTAGATAATTTAGAAAAGCCAGCAATAGATTTACTCATAGTATACAAATTAGCAGTGCAAAGATACTACTCTTGGTATGAATATTGAATACTTGCGATAAACCGAATGATTTAAGTGTTAATAATAGAGGTTTTTTGCATAATTTTTAGTAAACTTGACATCATATTATGGAATAAATACTTTTTTTGACTAAACGCCCATAATTGACTATTTTTTAATGATATATAGGCTTTAGAGCCTTAATCAACTTTTTAAGAACAGTTTAAATAAACACATGAAATTATTCCTATACGTTTGTCTATTCATAACAACTATTTTATCGGCTCAAACTAAAGAAATCACACTCGAAGATATTTGGAAAGATGGAACGTTTAGAACAGAGCGAATGGATGTATTGCATTCCATGAAAAATGGTCAGCAATATTCTGTTTTAAATTTTGATAGGGAAACAAAAAACACATCTATTGATATTTATGATTATAAAACTTTAAAAAAGGTTGAAACTTTGGTGAGTTCTGAAAAACTTGAAGGCATACCTTATTTTTCTGATTATACATTTAGTAAAGACGAGAAAAAAGTTATTTTGGCAACTAAAGAAGAGGCTATATATAGACGTTCAGCCTTAGGGAACTATTACATATATAATGTTAAAAATGCTTCTTTAGATTTAATTTCTGAAGAAAAAATTCAGGAACCTACCTTTTCTCCCGATGGAAAAAAAGTTGCCTTTGTGAAAGGTAATAATCTTTATGTAAAAGATTTTAATTCTAATGAAATCACTCAAATTACTTCTGATGGTGAGAAAAATAAAATAATTAATGGAGTAACTGACTGGGTTTATGAAGAAGAATTTGGTTTTGTTCGAGCTTTTGATTGGAATGCAGATAGCAATAA
>NZ_CAJQQI010000120.1 GCF_905480415.1 uncultured Algibacter sp.
ATGAAAGCATTAGTAATTTCTGGAGGAGGCAGTAAAGGCGCATACGCTGGTGGTGTGGCTGAGTATTTGATTAAGAAAGAGGGTAGAGATTACGATCTATATTTGGGTACTTCAACTGGTAGTCTGCTCATACCTCATTTAGCAGCAGGTAAGATTGATAAAATTCACAAGGTATTTACAAATGTTAATCAAAGAAATATATTTAGCGTCAATCCGTTTGTTGTTCGTAAAAAAGGAAATAGAGAATTTGTGTCGATTGATTTTTTAAACTCATTGTGGCAGTTTATTAAAATGAAACGCACATTTGGTGAGAGTAAGGCTTTACGTCGATATTTGAAAAAACATTTTACTTACGAAGAGTATCAAATCTTAAAAAAAACTAAAGATGATGTGGTAGTTACAGTCTCCAATTTATCTAAAAATATTGTTGAATATAAGTCTATAAAGGATTTTAGTTATGATGAATTTTGTGATTGGATTTGGATTTCTTGTAATTATATTCCGTTTATGTCATTAGTGAAGAAGAATGGGTTTGAATACGCCGACGGAGCCTTTGGTTGTGTTGTGCCCATTCGAGAAGCTATTTTGAGAGGTGCAACAGAAATTGATGCTATTATTTTAGAATCTGAAAGTATGGCTTATAATAAAGTGCTTGGTAAGAATCCGTTTTCTTTAATGCTAAACTTGTTTGGTCACCTTTTGGATCAGGTTGAGCGCAGTGATATTATAATCGGTAAGTTGGCCGCAAAAAACAAAAATGTAAAGCTAAATTTATATTATACACCTTCAAAACTTACTGAAAATTCTTTGGTTTTTAATAAAAAATTGATGTCTTCTTGGTGGCAACAAGGCTATTTGTATGCAAAAGAAAAATGCGAACGTGCAAGATCTAACGAGTTGCGCATGGAGGAATTACCATAAATCTGAGACCTCTTCTTTAATAAAAGACAGTGCCGCATCACTCGGTGAACGTCGTTCCATCATTTCGGTTAAAACAACTTCTCTCAGCTTATTTGCTGTGTCCGTTTTTTCTAGCATACTAGCTTTTCTAATTAATTGAATTGTAGCATTTTTTGCAGTTGTTGCGATGCTCCAACATTTATCGCTAATATATATTTGTTGAGATAGATTATGTTCAAACTCTTGCTCTATACTTTGTATAAGTAAAGTTTCGTAATCTGCTTTATTAGAGTTGTTTGGAGCAATTCTAATTAGTAATTTTGATGGCGATATGCGTTCTAAAAAAAGAGCTATACGTTCATAAGCCTGCAGGCGTAATGGCATCGCATTGACTTGCATGTCTTTTTTTAATAAAAAGCGTCTACGACCATCTTCGTTTTTTGTGTGTTCTCTAAAAAAGTAATAGGCTATAATTCCAGTGATTATTGAAGGAATAGCAAATAAGAAAAGGTCAAAAATTCTACTTAATTCCATAAAAAGATAATTTAATTACAAACATAGGTGGTTTGTGTTTATTGTACAAGAAATTATTAAATACTAGTGACTGTGAATAATATTTTCACGTAAAGATGTTAAGTTAAAATATAACTACAAAGAGTTTCAAAATGAGGAGTAGAGTGTTAATTTTAGCTTAATAAAATGTGGAATTTTTTTGAGATTGAGTAAGACTGAAAACTGCGACTGCAACTGAAAACTATTCAGCCCCTCCCAAATAGAAACAATCTTTTAAATTCTGCATACTCTTAAATGGCACAGATGCTTTCTCATACATATATGTTCTGCTTAATTCTTTTGAAAGGTGCTGATCGTCAACATTTATTTCAATATCACTCATTTTAAATTCACAAGGATGTTCATAACCGGCAGCATGAGTAATTTCTACTAACTCTTTTCTAAAAGTTTTAAAATATTGCGCTAAACGCTCAGATTTTAGTGTTGGGTCAATGCCATTTTGAAGCCATTTACTTTGAGTAGCCACACCACTTGGGCAACGATTGGTATGACATACTTGCGCCTGAATACAACCAATGCTCATCATCGCTTCTCTGGCCACATTAATGCAGTCTGCACCCATAGCAAAAGCCATAGCTGCTTTGGCCGGAAAACCTAATTTACCACTAGCTACAAAAACAATGCGCTCTGCTAATCCCTTATGCTTAAATAGTTTATATAAGTCGCTAAAGCCATAAACCCATGGCAAAGATACATGGTCTGCAAAGCTTGGAGGAGCAGCACCTGTTCCACCTTCACCACCGTCAACAGTAATAAAATCTGGGCCTTTCCCTGTTTTTATCATGATATCTGCTAATTCTTCCCATTGTTCTAGTTTACCAATAGCAGCTTTTATACCCACAGGTAAGCCTGTAGCTTCAGCTATTTTTTCAATGAAATCACACATTTCTAGTACATTAGAAAAGGCTTTGTGATTTGGAGGAGAGAGTACATCTTTACCAACTTCAACACCTCTAATGTCAGCTAATTCTTTAGTTATTTTTGCACCGGGTAAAACACCACCTTTCCCAGGTTTAGCGCCTTGTGATAGTTTTATTTCAATAGCTCGAATAAAAGGATTGTTATTAACGAGCTCTATCAATTTTTCCATAGAAAATCCGCCATCTTCAGCACGAACACCAAAATAACCTGTTCCGAAATGAAACACGACATCGCCTCCATTACTGTGATACGGTGATAAACCACCTTCTCCAGTATTATGATAGGCTCCGGCAATTTTCACTCCTTTGTTTAACGACTCTACCGCTTTCGCAGAAAGTGATCCAAAACTCATAGCAGAGACGTTTATTACTGATGCTGGTCTATAAGGTTTTTTCCTTTTATTAAATTCACCCATGACTTTAGCACAGGGTAAAAATGTTTGATCAATTTTATTAGGATGATTTTCAGGCAGTTTATAAGGCATCATGGCATTATTTATAAAAATATGTTGATGCTCATAGATATCTCTATCCGTTCCAAAACCTTCATAATTGTTTTCTTTTTTCGCTGAAGCATAAATCCAACCGCGTTCGATGCGATTAAAAGGTAATTCTTCTCTGTTGTTTGCTACAAAATATTGACGCATTTCCGGACCAATACTTTCAAGCCAATAGCGTAAATGTCCAACAATAGGAAAGTTGTGGCTTATTGTATGATTCTTTTGAAAAAATATATCGCGTATAGCTACAAGAACTAAGAAAAGTAAAATCCATGCCCACCAAGCTATGTTTGATAAAAAATCTAATATTGAATCCATGTTAATTATTTAAAAAATCAAAAGTTATTTGTGTGAATGCTTTAACTCCTAAAAGTAGTCCACTCTCATCAATTAAGAAATCTGGTGTATGGTGAAGCGGCGGTTTATTATTATTTTTAGGTTTTCCACCCAAATAAAAATAAAAACCAGGTATTTTTTCTTGATAAAATGAAAAATCTTCACCAATTGTTTCAGCCTTTATTTGTGTGACGTTATCTTTTCCAGCTGCAAGCTCTAAAGAAGGTAGCATTTTAGATACTAATTCATGATTATTATAGGTTACTGCTGTAAAATTTTCAAAGATAATACTAGCTTCACCACCATAGGCTTTAGCAATCGTTTCAGTCATGTCTTGCATACGTTTCATAATATGCATTTTCATTTTAGGATCTAAAGTTCTTACCGTACCTATAAGTTCAGCACTTTCAGGAATAATATTGAAGCGAACACCACTAGTAATTTTTCCAACACTAATTACTGCAGCTTCGTTAATAAGTTCCGATTCACGACTGATAATAGTTTGTAGGCCGTCAATAATTTTTGCTGAAATAAGGATAGGATCAACACCTAACCAAGGCTCAGACCCATGAGTTTGCTTGCCTTTTACATTAATGGTAAAGCGCTCTACAGCGGCCATAGCACCACCAGGTTTGTAATGAATTTGTCCTACATCAACACCAGAACGAATATGTAAACCAAAAATAGCATCTACTTTTGGATTTTCTAGAACACCTTCTTTTATCATGAGTTTAGATCCGCCTTCTTCTCCGGGTGGAGGACCTTCTTCTGCAGGTTGAAAAATAAATTTAACAGTACCATTAATCTTATCTTTATTTTTTGAAAGAATTTCGGCTACACCCATAAGAATAGCAGTATGTGCATCATGTCCGCAAGCATGAGCAACACCTGTTTTAGTTCCTAGAAACTTAGTTTCAACAATAGATTTGAATGGTAAATCATTACGTTCAGTCACAGGAAGCGCGTCAATATCAGCTCTTAACGCAATCACTTTTTCTGATGAATTTCCTTTTAAAATGGCAACCACGCCTGTATGGGCCACATGAGTTTGTACTTCTAAACCGAGTGATTTTAAATGTTTAGCAATTTTTTCTGAAGTTTTAAACTCTCTATTAGATAACTCAGGATTTTGATGAAAATCACGGCGCCATTTAATAACTTTCTGTTCAATTTCAATGTACTGTTTTTTTAAATCATTCTGAGAAAAAGCAAAAGAAATAAATAAGAAAAGTAATAGATTAAAGAGGGTTTTCATAGATAAATGAATTTTTTGAAGTTAAAGATATTCAAATTTTACTAAAGGATGGTGTAACGGTAAATTGTTTATAATTATTAATAATTCAAGTATAAAAAAAGCATAACATTGGTTAATTTCACGGGATAAAATTGAAGATGATTTGGAAAAGTATTTAAACCAGTTAAATGATGCACAATTAGAGCCTACAATTCAAG
>NZ_CAJQQI010000121.1 GCF_905480415.1 uncultured Algibacter sp.
GCATTTATTGGTGGTACTATAGAAGTCGATGCTTCAATCTACAAAAAGATTTTGGCCCTTTTGCTCATTTTTGCCATTTTAAAAATGCTTCATGTTTTTGGAAAAGAAAACGACCAAACGAAAGAAACTAGACTGTGGCAAGGACTAGTTGTTGGCGGTGTTATTGGATTCTTCTCCGGATTGATTGGTATTGGTGGAGGCATTATATTAACGCCTGTTATTTTGCTATTACATTGGGGAAATATGAAAGAAGCTGCAGCGGTTTCCGCGTTATTTATTTGGGTAAATTCTGCGGCAGGTTTAACAGGACAACTTAGTAGTGGAATAACCATAGAAAAAGAATCGTTTTTATTAGTTGGCATCGCTTTAATTGGAGCTGTTTTAGGCGGTTACTATGGTAGCAAAAAAATAAATAGTCAGAATTTAAGGTACATTTTAGCATTTGTACTCATTATAGCTAGTGTTAAATTATTTTTCACTTAAATGATAGATAGAAAAGACATAACGGGCATCATTTTAGCAGGAGGAAAAAGCTCAAGAATGAAAACGGATAAAGGGTTTCTTTTATTAAATAACAAGCCTTTTGTTCAGTATAGTATTGATGCTTTAAAACCATTTGTGTCAGAAATTATTATTGTTTCTGATGATTCTAAATATGATACACTCGGACTAAAACGTGTTAATGACATAACAAAAAATGCTGGTCCTGTGGCAGGAATCTACTCCGGATTAAAAGCCTCAACAACAGAATATAATGTGATTCTGAGTTGTGATATCCCCTTGATTACTTCTAACATAGTAAAAAAATTGATTGATGGTTTAGATGAAACTTCTGATATCGTTCAAATTGAAAGTAACGGTAAAACCATGCCTCTAATCGCACTATACAAAAGGAAAATTAAGGACAAATTCAACACTCTTTTACAAGAAGATGAAAGGCGTTTGCGATTCGCTATTAAAGCCTGTGAATCAAAAAATATAATATTAGAAAAAGAGTTTGAGTTTTCTACTATGAATGTGAATACTCAAACCGACTTAAAAGCAATTGAAGATGTATATAAACATTAAATATTTTGGCCAAATAGCTGAATTAACGCAGACTAAAGAGGAAAATTTAGAGTTTTCTGGTATCATAGTTTCAGAACTAGTAGAAACCCTGTATTTGAAATATTCAAATTTGAGAACCAAAAATTTTCAAATTGCTCAAAATCAAGAATTGGTTTCAATGGAGACTGAACTAACTGGAAATGACATTGCATTATTACCTCCTTTTGCGGGTGGTTGATTAATTATGAGTAGATACAACAGACATATCATATTATCAGAAATAGGTCAAGCTGGACAAGACAAGATTTCTAACGCCAAAGTATTAGTCATTGGTGCTGGTGGTTTAGGTTGCCCAATATTACAATACTTAACTGCTGCAGGTGTTGGCTCCATTGGTATTGTAGATTTTGACAGTGTTAATATTTCTAATTTGCAACGCCAAGTTTTATTTGGAACGTCAACACTTGGAAAAAATAAAGCTGAAGCTGCTAAACAACGTTTAGAGGATTTAAATGATGAAATTTCTATAGTAGCTTATCCTAAAAAATTAACCCATTGTAATGCTGTTGATTTATTTCACAAATATGATATTATTGTTGATGGAACTGATAATTTTGAAACACGCTACTTAGTCAACGATGCTTGTATTATTTCAAACAAACCTTTGGTTTTTGGAGCTATTTATAAATTTGAAGGACAGGTTTCTATTTTCAATTATAAAAACGGACCAAGTTACCGCTGTATATTTCCCCATCCTCCAGAAAAAGGTAGTATTCCAAATTGCTCTGAGGTCGGTGTATTAGGTGTTCTTCCTGGAATTATTGGGGCTATGCAAGCTAATGAGGTCATAAAAATAATATTAGAATTCGGTAATATGCTTTCTGGAAAGTTATTGTGCTTCAATGCCTTAACGCTTCAAAATTCAATAATAAGAATTAGTAGATCGGAAAAAACGATTCAATCTGTTCTAAAGAATAAAGAGACCTTTCATAAAAAAAAAATAGATTCTATTTGTGAAATTGAAGTAGCAATTGTCTCATTTAAAGATCTGTTATCTAAAAAAAACATTCAGTTTATTGATATAAGAGAAATACATGAACTACCAAAAATTGAGAGCTTAGAAGTAACAAATATTCCGTTAAGTCAATTAGAAAATAATCTAGATAAAATGGATTCAGAAAAAAATAAAGCCATTTTTTGTCAATCAGGAATACGAAGTAAACGTGCAGTAGAAGTGTTGCAAAAATTAAGTATTGAAAACTGTTTTAGCTTAAAAGAAGGCGCTTCAGAAATAAAAACTATTATAACAGAACATCATAAAATATCGTCAAATGCAAGATAAAAAACCTAAAAGTGTATTTAAAGAAGGTGCGATTACCTCAGAATTTATAGGAAATTCCATTTACAAACATCAAACAAAAACAAGCATTGGTGCACATAACATTTTTTTAGGTCAAGTGCGAGCCGATGACATTGATGAAAAAACAGTGTTGGCAATTGAATATACAGCTTATGAAGATATGGCAAATGCTAAATTTCATGAGATTAGAGAAGCTGCTTTTGAACAATTCGAACTGACTTGTATGCACATTTACCATAGCTTAGGAACGGTAAAAGCCGGAGAAATATGCCTTTTTGTTTTTGTGTCATCTCCAAGACGAAAAGTAGTATTTGAAGCTTTAGAATATATTGTAGAAGCCATTAAAGCAGATGTTCCTGTTTTTGGAAAAGAAGTTTTTGAAGATGAATCGCATCAATGGAAGAAAAACTCTTAGTAGTTTTTTTGAAATTTTTAATCATGAAAATAATTATGAATAAGTTAGAAAAAGTTAAAAAAAACTCTAACAAGCTAAACGCTTTACGAAAAGCACAGTTAAACAATTAAACAATTCTACGAATCAACATATTATGGTAGATATCACAAATAAAACCACAACATTAAGAACCGCAGTTGCACAGGCGATTTTAAAGGTTAGCAAGCCAGAAACAATACGAGCTATAGAAAATGACATCGTTCCTAAAGGCAACGTATTTGCTATGAGTAAAGCGGCTGGTTTATTAGGTGTAAAACGAACACCAGATATTTTACCAGACTGTCACCCCTTACCAATCGAATTTACAGGCGTGGAGTATAATGTTAACGGACTTGAAATTACAGTTTTATTTACTGTAAAAACCATTTATAAAACGGGTGTTGAAGTTGAAGCCATGCATGGAGCAAGTGTTGTAGCTTTAAATATGTATGACATGCTAAAACCTATTGACAAGGGGATTGAAATACATGCTATTAAGCTTTTAAGTAAAAAAGGTGGCAAATCTGATTTTAGAGATAAATTCAGAAAAGACTTAACTGCAGCCGTTGTGGTTTGTAGTGATAGTATTTCAGCAGGTCATAAAGAAGATAAAGCAGGTAAAGCTATTATTAACAAGCTTGAATCATGTGATGTTAATATATCTGAATATGTGATTATCCCAGATGAAATAGATGTCATTCAAGAAAAAGTAAAATCATACCAAAAACAAGGTATTGACATGGTCATTTACACAGGAGGAACAGGTCTTTCAGGAAGGGATGTAACTCCAGAAGCATTAATTCCATTATTAGATAGACGTATTCCCGGTATAGAAGAAGCTATTCGGAATTATGGTCAAGACAGAACACCATTTTCCATGCTTTCAAGAAGTGTAGCTGGCACCATTGAAGACACTTTAGTCTTAGCTTTACCCGGATCAACAAACGGAGCCAAGGAATCGATGGATGCTATATTTCCATCGGTATTACATATTTTCAGAATTTTAAAAGGTGCTAGACACGATTAATGGAAAATCATAAAAACATATTACTTGATTCACACGGTAGAGACCATGCCTATTTGCGTATTTCACTAATTGAACGTTGCAATTTACGTTGTACGTATTGCATGCCTGAAGAAGGCGTTGCATTATCTCCCAAAAGTCATTTAATGACCTATGAAGAAATTTATAAAATCGCTAAAACCTTCTCAGACCATGGCGTAACTAAAATTAGACTTACGGGTGGTGAACCACTAATTAGAAAAGATATACCTGTTATTTTAGAAAAACTAGCCACACTTCCTGTTGAATTATCCATCACTTCCAACGCTGTTATTATTGATAAATTTATTGATGT
>NZ_CAJQQI010000122.1 GCF_905480415.1 uncultured Algibacter sp.
ACACATCGCAGTTTATGGAGCTTTCAATGAGCAACGTTTAACTGGTTTACATGAGACTGCTTCAATCAACGATTTCTCTTGGGGAGTTTCAGATAGAGGAGCTTCAATTCGTATTCCAATTATTGTTGTAGAAAATGGCTACAAAGGATGGTTAGAAGATCGTCGTCCATCTTCAAACTCTGACCCATATAAAGTTGCTGCAAGAATTATTAAAACTGTAAAACCAGTTAAATAAACTTAACGCATTTATTATAAAAAAAAACGTCCAATATATCTTGGACGTTTTTTTATAATATTTTATTTGGGCGTTACCTCAGGGTAGGGCTTTACATTACAAATCCTCGCGACGCACCTCGCTGTGGACTTTCCGCTTCAAACCCTAACGCATCTATTTGTAAGCTTATCGTTTTAAACCGAATGTTGTTTTATTTTTAGAAAGGTTCGTTTTTTTTTCTGAAAAAGTCAAGTAATTTAGTAAATCACCAATTTTTATAACAGATAAAAGAGAAATGAATGAGAAGTGATTTTTTAAAAATTTAAAGCTTGCCTTTTGTAAAAACCAGAAACATAAAAATCCCATAGCCTATAACTAAAAAGAAACCTTTTGCTCTACTAATTTGAAAACGTTTAGGTAAAAATATTAAAGGAATTAAAACTGCTGAAAAACCTAGCATCCAGAAGATATCACTCGACAAAATTTGTGGCTCGGTAACAGGAATTGGTGTAACCATAGCAGTTAAACCTAAAACCGATCCAATATTAAATATATTTGAGCCTATTAAATTTCCTAACGAAATTGCTTTTTCTTGTTTCGCCGCAGCGATTACTGAAGCTGCTAACTCTGGTACACTCGTACCAATGGCAATTAAAGAAACGCCTATTACGGCTTCACTAACACCAACTGCCGTCGCAATTTCCTTAGCTCCAAGAACAAGCCATTCACTACCAAAATAAAGGGATGTTGCCCCAATTAATAACCACAAACCAATTTTAAAGTTAGAGACAGTTGATAAAGCATCGTCTACCTCCTCAATAAAAATATCCTTTTTTGCACTCCTAATAAGAAAGATTAAAAATGCTATAAGACCAGCAAATAAAACACCTCCTTCAATAGCTGTTAAAACATTATCATTTTTTAAAAAATAATAGAGTACAATGGAAAACACCATCATCACTGGCCAATTAAGCTTGTAAAATGACTTATCTACGGCTATAGAACCCACTAAAGCAGTTATACCTAAAACCAAACCAATATTAGCAATATTAGATCCTACCACATTATTAATGGCAATTGCTGGAGAACCTGATAGGGCAGCTTGTAAGCTTACCAATAATTCTGGAGCTGAAGTTGCGAATGACACCACCGTCATACCAATAATCATTTTGGATATACTAAACTTAAATGATAGTGCTACTGAGGAACGTACCAAAAACTCACCTCCTACAACTAATAATATAAACCCAAGGATAACCCAAAGTAAACTCATGAAAATATTTTTTTTTGCGAAGATAATATAAATGAAAGTGAAAAGTGAAAAGTGAAATTTTTTAATTCAGATTGAAATTTAGCAATGACATTTTATTTTCATAAAAGATGAAATACTCAAAAAACATCAATTTTTTAATAAAAACCCCCTTGGTTTATAAAATTCAATTAAAAAATGCCTTATAATTATATCAAATTTAAATAAATAATCACTTTTTAGTTATAATACAAAACTTATATCAAGAGCATTATGTTATTATTGAAACCATTCCTATTTTTTTACTTACAAATTAGCATTCAAAATCATCGATTTATATAAAATCGTTTGGTCAACACATCAGTAAATATATATCTTCAAAAAACATTGATATAGATAATCTTATTTACTAACTTTTTAAACCTTAAAACATGATAACACTTGCCAAAATTGTAATTGACGTAATACTATTTATTATTTCAATTATCTAAACCAAAAAGCATGTAAAACTTAGTCTAGAATAAGTTTTACTATTTTTGTCCTTAAATAAACCAATAACGTGAAAAAGGAAGTTTTCAAATTTTTAGCAAAGGTTAACAAATTAATCTTACCCAGTTATTCTAAAAAACAGTTAGATTTAGCCAAAGCCACTAAATTACAAATGGCAATTATTGGTTGGAAATGGTTTGTTACAAGAAATGCATTAGATTGATAGTTAAAAATTAGCATTTCGGCTTAATTTTTGTGTTTTGAAATATTCAAATAGTAAATTAACACTTTAATATAAAAGCCCCCAACAAACCGAACACCTATGGTTAAACATATATATCCATTACTAATACTTTTTAGCTTCACCCTAAATCTAATTTCTCAAGAAGCCAAAATTTCTACGAAATTTTCTCAAGATGGTAACCTATATCAAACTTCAACTAAGGCATCTCAAACTATTGCTGAATTTAAAGAGAATGAAAAATGTATAGTAACCGGTTATCTTGGTAACTATACCTATAAAATAAAATATAAAGATTTAGTTGGTTTTGTTAAGGATCAAGATTTATTTGTAAACGAACAAATGATGGATTTATATTTTGATCATGAAGAAAAGGAACGAGATAAAGCCATACAAGAAAGAAAGCAAAAACAGGAAAAAGCAGACACAATTTTAATACAAGCTGCAGAGGAAAAAAAATTAATTGAGCAGCAACGTATAGATTCTATGGCAAAAATTGAAAACGAAGCAAAAAGTAAGCTCTTAGAAATAAAACAAAACGACTCTATTGCAAAAGTTAAAGAAGAACAAAAAATAGAACGTATTGCACAAAGAAAGAAAGATTCAATTAATCAAGCTATTAAAGAACAAAATAGAATTTTAGCTGAGAAACAAAAAAATGATTCTATTACTAAAGCTGAAGACGCCGCTAAAAAACAATTAAAAATACAAAAGCGAAATGATTCTATTACTCAAGCCAAAGAGAATCAAAAGAAAGCCTTAGAGCAATTGAAAAAAAGAAATGATTCTGTTGTTAAAGTTAAAGCCCAACAAAAGATAGAAGCCGAAAGAAAAAAGAATGATTCCTTAACTAAAGTAAAAGAAGATAAAAAGAAAGTTTTAAAGGAATTGAGAAAAAGAAACGATTCTGTTGCTAAAGGTAAAGAACAACAAAAGACAGAAGCCAAAAGAAAAAAGAATGATTCCTTAACTCAAGTAAAAGAGGATAAGAAAAAGGCTTTGAAGGAATTGAAAAAAAGAAACTACTCTATTGCTAAAGCTAAAGCCCAAGAAAAAGCATTAGAAGAAAAAAGAAAGAAAAACACGATTAGTCAAACCAAAGAAGAGCAAAGCAACCGAATCATTGAAAAAAGACGATATGATTCTATTATCAAGGTTAGAGAACTTGAAACAAAACAATTAATCGAATTAAGGAGACAAAACGATTCGATAGCTAGAATTATAGAGAAGGAAAGAAAAGAGCAAGAAGCATTAAGAAATCGCACTACTATAGCTAAAGAAGCCAATACTTCTAATTCAAAAGAAGAAGAAAATAAAAAAGCAACATTGCTTGAAAGAATCAAGTATAGAGATTCTTGTCATTATCAAATCAATGAGTATGATCGATTTTATAACATTACAACAATTAGAACAGAGCCATATACTCTAAATAAAAATCTTACAGTAGAATTATATAAACAAGGCAGAAAAACAGATGTCTTTTTCAATTTATCAGAAGATTTAGGGTGCGCTACTTACCTGCCGAACCAAAGATCTAGTGTAAAAATCACTTTAGAAAATAATCGCATTGTTAACTTTTATCACTCCTGGGATATTGAATGCGGTGAATTGTTTCTTTTTAAAGCTAGATTATCTAGCATTAACATAAATATATTAAAAAAATCACCTATTAAATCTATAGTAATTCATGGAACTCAAGGCTATAAAGAAATAAATTTTATAGAATACAAAGAGTTTTTTATCGATAAGCTTAAATGTATTGAGTAAATAAATCACCAACAAAAAAGCCAATGACTATGGCTATTTGTTAGGAAGTAAACATTTTTAAAATATATCGACTGAGTTTGTTATTTATAAACCTTTAACAACTTATACTGCTCTTCAATAGCGGCTTTAAATTCTGTTTTTAAATCCGAAACTAAATCACTTACACTTAGCGAATTATTTATGGTGGTTACTCCTTGTCCTGCCGACCAAATGGTAGCCCAAGCTTTAGCTTCATCATTTTTAGCAGTTAATTCTTCTCCAAAATCTACTTTACTCTTTTTTGCTAACATGTCTTCAGTAATTCCCATAGCATTTAAACTGGGTGCTAAAAAGTTTGCAGCAACTCCAGAAACTGCAGCGGTATAGATAATATCACTTGCACCACAATCAATAATCATATCTTGATAAGCTTTTGGTGCTTTACTCTCTTCGGTATTAATAAAACGGGTTCCCATATAAGCTAAATCTGCTCCCATTTGCATTGCCGAAGCGATATCTCTTCCTGTACTAATGCAACCCGAAAGTAATATCGTTTTCTTGAATATTTTTTTAATTTCTGAAACTAATGGCATCGGGTTTATGGTTCCTGCATGACCACCAGCACCTGCTGCAACGAGTATTAATCCATCTACTCCTGCTTCCGCTGCTTTTTCAGCATGACGTTTTTTAATCACATCGTGAAATACCAAACCTCCATAACTATGGACAGTATCTACTAATTCTGAAACGGCACCCAATGAAGTAATTATTAATGGAACTTCATGCTTAACACACAAGGCCAAATCTGCTTCTACTCTTGGGTTAGAATGATGGACAATCAGATTAACACCAAATGGTGCTGCTTTTTTACCCGATTCCTTTTCAAAATCGGAAAGTGCTTTTTTAATTTCAATTAGCCATTCTTCAAATCCCTCAGATGTTCGTTGGTTTAATGCTGGGAATGTTCCAACAATACCATTTTTACAACACTCAATTACTAATTGAGGTCCTGATATTAAAAACATTGGCGCCGCTATTGCTGGCAGTGATAATTCTTTAATAAATGATGCTTTACTCATAATATAATTAATATTTTATTAGATGACTTCAAATAACCCAGCAGCTCCCATTCCGCCTACAACAAACATAGTGCTAACGCCCTAATTAGCGCCTTTTCGTTTCCATTCTATTAATGCATGAGTACTATACGAGATCCACTCACTCCGTAAAGCTGTCCAATAGAAATGGCATCTCAATTTACATTTAATAAATTGTCATCGATTCCTAATTTCTCTCTGCAATATAATACTTGTAAAGCAAAAGCTTCGTTTAATTCCCAATGTATGATCTCATTATATTGTTAATCCATGTTGTTTCAATAATTTTGGCGCTGCGAATTTAGGACCAATTCCCATTTCATCTGGCTCGCAACCGGTTACTGCTATACTCCTATAAACCCACAAAGGTGTTACGTTTTGTTTAGCCGCTAAAGCCTAGCTAAAAAGTGAGATCGAGAGACGTGTGTAAATAATTAAACGAAAAAAGAGGGTAGAACTCAAACAACTACCCTCTTTTAATGCCACTATAATATAACCAACCAAGTACTAGTGACAGTTTCAAAATTA
>NZ_CAJQQI010000123.1 GCF_905480415.1 uncultured Algibacter sp.
TTTTTTCAATATGTTAAGATATTTATCATGCTATATGCATGATGCTGAAGACTAGAAGTTCAATACTGATAGTTAGCAGCTATAACTTAAGGTGGTTATAGCGATGGGGCTCACCTCTTACCATTCCGAACAGAGAAGTTAAGCCCATTAGCGCCGATGGTACTACATTTGTGGGAGAGTAGGTCGTTGCCTTTTTTAGAGAGTCTAATTACATATGTAGTTAGACTCTTTTTTTTGTTTTAAACTCAAGTAAAAACTAGTATTTAAGGCTTTTGAAGTTTTTTAGTGTAAGCGAAGTCAAGTTTATCAGCGATGATGGTAATGCACTTACAGAGCGTATAGTCGTTTCCTTTTTTAGTCTTAACTGTAATCAGAATTTATAAATTTTGAACATTAATGTGTTTAAGATTTTTTTTTCTTAAACTTAACTAAAAGATAAAACCATTTACTAAATAAATATGTTGGATCATAGGAGCGGGAGTGATAATAACGGCATTCTTTTTATGGACTGGATAGTGTTAGAGTTTAATTATAAAATTGATTTTTAGATTGCTACGTCGTTCATACTCGCAATGACTTAATAAAAAGATAATGCATAGCATGGTTTTGAAATTGTGTTAAACTACTTGACAGCCAATGGCTGTCCTCCTTTTAATTTCAAATTTAAAAACTCGCGTAAATAAAATTTATAAATAACCCTCTTCACATTCTAAATATGTAATGAAGGAAAATAAAGAACTTTAATTGTCGTGGGTGTTTGGTTATAATGTAGAGAGATTCCTATTTTTCAGCATTCATGTTATTTAATAGAGATTTTTATTTTTTTAGAAATATTGTCTGAAGCATTACCAATATAAACTATATACTCTCCTTTTTCAATGTTCCAATCGGAAATGGTTTCATCATAATAGGCCAAGGATTTTACAGGAATGTTGGCGTTAATAATAGATTCTTCACTATGTTTTAAATTTGTTTTCTGAAACCCTTTGAGTTCTTTTAAAGCACGTTTTACTTTTGACTTCGGCTTACCTATATAGACTTGAATAACTTCAGAGCCATTTATAGTCCCCGTATTTTTTAAGCTGCATGATACAGTTATAGAATCTTCTTGAGTATACACTTTCTTATCCGTTTTTATATCTGATAGTGTAAAAGAGGTGTACGAAAGCCCATATCCAAAAGCATAAAGCGGTTTTATTTTTTTAGTATCGTGCCATCTGTAACCAACTAAAATATCTTCTTTATAATATTGGGTCATATTCTCGCCTGGGTAAGACGATGTTCCAAAAGAATGCGCTGCATTGTCTTCTAATTTTACTGGAAACGAAAAAGGTAGTTTTCCAGAAGGGTTTACATCTCCACTAATAATATCGGCAATAGCATGTCCAGACATACTTCCAAGATACCAAGTTTCAAGTAGAGCATTGACTTTATCAAGCCAAGGCATTTCAATAGCATTGCCAGTAACTAATATAAAACCAATATTTTTATTTACGTTATAGATGTCATTTAATAAATCTTCTTGCCCGAATGGCAGCCCAAATTGTAATCTGTCATCTCCCTCACAATCTTGTAAATGACTTTTATTTAAGCCGCCTACAAAAAGTACAATGTCAGCATTCTTTGCTGTTTTAATGGCTTCTGTTTTAAGAGAATCTAAATCGAGCGTAGGCGGAATAACTTCGTTATATAGGGAAGGGCCAGTTTGGTAACCCATAGCATGTGTAATAGTTGCATGTTTATAACGTGCTCTAATTCCGTCTAAAGGAGATATTTCAAATTTCGGTTTTAATTCTGAGGATCCTCCACCAGCGGTCATAGATCGTGTTGCGTTTTCTCCAATTATGGCTATGGTTAAATCCTTGTTATCTTTAATAGGAAAGAAATTTTCTTTATTTTTCAATAATACTATACCATCAGTGGCTACATGTCTAGCCACATCATGATGCGCTTTTGTATTTGCGTTACCTAGAGGTCGATTAGTACTCATATTCGTTCTGAACATTAATCGTAAAATTCTTCTAACTTTATCATCAACTATAGATTGTGGAAAGTCACCTTTTTTAAGCCCTTCTAAAAAGGGAGCTGCCAAATAGTATTGTGAATAAAAATCATTTGTAGTAGTTCCCAAACCGTCAGTACCTGTACCCATTTCCAAGTCTAAACCATATAGTGCAGATTCTTCTGTACTATGTGCAGAACTCCAATCACTAATTACAACACCATCAAATTCCCAATCGGCTTTTAGTATTTTATTAAGAAGTGGATGGTGTGTAGTGTATTTTCCTCTAAATTTATTGTAAGACCCCATAATAGACCAAACCCCTGCCTCTTTGACTGATGCTTTAAAAGCTGGTAAATAAATTTCATATAAGGCTCTGTCACTAACTTCTACATTTATTTTATCTCTCCAATGCTCTTGATTATTTAAGGTGTAATGTTTAACACATGCTGCAACACCATTTTTTTGAACACCTTTAATATAGGGTACAACCATTGTGGATGCCAGAAAAGGATCTTCACCCATATATTCAAAATTACGACCATTTAAAGGTGTTCTATAAATATTAACTCCGGGTCCTAATAGTACATCCTTTTTTCTATAACGAGCTTCTTCTCCTAAACTGAAGCCATATTGGCTAGAAAGTTCTGGATTAAAAGAAGCAGCAAGACATGTTAAAGCTGGAAATGCAGTAATAGAGTCGTTTGTCCAACCAGCATATGCCCAATCATCCCAACTTATTTCGGCTCTTACACCATGTGGGCCATCAGCCATCCAGATTTCAGGTATGCCTAACCGTTCAACACCCTTAGTACTAAATTTTGATTGTGCATGGCACATGGCAACTTTTTCTTCTAGTGTTAATGATTTAATAATGGTTTCAATTTTAGATTCAGTATCACCAGACATTGAGTTTTGTGCTAAATTGTTAGTATTTGAATTTTTAAAGTTTTGTTGACCATGTAATGATAATTGAACGAAAAACACACATGATAAAATAATAGTAGTTAAACGATTATGGTTTAAAGTGATTTTCATAAGTATTAAGATTAATAGCTTGGTTGTATAATTAAATCATGTTCAAAAAATCAAATTACTTGAATTTTTAAAATTTTGAAGAAAGTTACTAAATAAAAATCAATCAGGGATATACTTGAAAATGAATTTTTTGTGATAACTCCAGGAGATTTTAGGTTTTATATCATTTTACTTATTATCATAATAAGTAATTGATAATCAATAGTATAAATACTAAATTGTAATAAAATAGTTAAGAGAAATCAAACGAAATAACAAGGGTTTAAACCTTCCGAGCAACCTAAGGAGCAACCGGTATGCTCGCTATATCTTAGCCTTAGTTATTAAAATTCAAGAAGTATGTATAAATTTTTAAAGTCCTCTAAGGCAGCAATTCGATTTAGTTTAAAACATTCAAAAAAGTATTTATCAGAAAATAGATATCAAGAAATTCTGCTTGTATTATAGTTCTCATCTGGAGGAGCAGATAAAAGGGTTAATTATTCTGCAGGCTATTCTGTTTCTTATTTATATTGGGATTATCAAAAACAACGAGTTAAAATTAATAAATCAAGGCACACTGAGATTTGTAAAAATTCATCAAATAGTTGTTGGGATTTCAAGAAAAGTTCTTTCCGAACAATTAAAAAGTATTGAAAGTGACGAATTGGCTTTAATAAAGCAGTTTGAAGAAATCCCTCTAAGAATGGAATATGCATTAACCGATAGGTCGAAAGGACTATGGGAAGTATTTGAAGCCCTAGAGAAATGGTCAACCATTGTAGCTAAATAAAAAACGGCTCCACTATAAAAGTAGAGCATAAAGGTTGCCCTTTGGAGCTCATGATTTTAAAAACCAAACTGCGCAAGTCTTAATTTTCTATATGTATTTTTATAGTTTCTGATAGTAGTTTCTTTCGACTCTAATTTGATAGTATTCTGCCAAATTTTAGTGTTCTCAGATTCATTAAAAGTTACATGATTCAATGTCCAAAGCTGTAATTCATATATTATATTGTAGAGATCAATACCTCTATCGGTTAAATAATATTCTTTAATTTTTTTATCGGTTTTGTTTCGCTCGAAATTAATAACACCTAATATAACTAGTTTTTTCAGTCTATCTACAAGTACATTTGATGAAATATGCTCAGTAGACTCATTTAAAAATTGGGAAAACGTATTTTTATTTCTAAATAAATCACGAACAATAATCAATGACCACCTATCTCCTAATAAATCAAGAGATACTTTACAGGCACAAACTGACTCGTCTTGATGGTAGATTATTTTTTTCATTTGAAATAAATATTATATACTTTGCAAAAGTACTACAAAATAGAGCATTACAAAAAGCATTACATATGTTTTCATTTTATAAGAGTGTTAAAATATCTTTCAACTAATAATGTTGTTACCTTTAAATTGTTTTTTTTATCGTCTTTTTAAAAGAGTTCCATCTCGTATCTTTCTAGTCAACAATATGGTAATACTCATAGTACACTTCTGATTTAATTTCTGAATCTGGAGTTGTGTTCAATGAAGTTAACTGGGCTTGCTCGGTTCCCAGAATCTATTTCAGATTTATCTATCTTTAAAAAGAAATAGCCTTCAGGTTATGAAGGCTATTTTATTTATACTTTACATTAAGTTTGTCTTTAAAAAAACTTATTTCTTATAGCTAAATACTTTTGTTTCCTTATTCATCGCACCAATCAAAGTTAAAATTTCATCGCTATGCCCTTCTATTGATGACCAGAATTTTTTATCATCGTCAGACATCGACCCTCCTAAATTAGCTTCTTCATAAGCTGCAAAATCAGACCAAGAGTTAAAAACTTGATAGGTTTGAAAATCTGCTCCTGAGCCATAAAGGTGCTGTGACGCGAAATGAGCTTCTGCATGACCGGTTTCTTTTATGTCTTTAAGGCTACCATTTATAATACCCTCTTGAAATACTTGATTCATTCCCCATTTAACTTCATATGTGCTAACAACAACAACTTTTTTCGTTGACCAATCCATATCTTCTATGGAAAACTGAAGCTTTTCTAAACCTATATTTTGTCTAATTTGATCAGAATGGTTGTAAGCATACATTCCTGAGTAGTTTCTGTATTCTCCCATCAGCACGTCTTTTGCATCAGTATCTAATTCCAACGCGTCTACATTTTTTTTCATCGCTTCATTTGCAAGAGCGGCATCATTAACAAGATCTTGCATATTGTTATAAGAATCATAAATAGCAAAAGTATAATCACCCGCAAAGGCATGTGCAAAAATAGCCGATTGTGTTATGGTTCTTTCTTTCGAATTAGATAGATTCATAAATTTTTCATGTAACTCTAAAAAAGTTTCAGAATTCTCTCTTGGAACTGTCACATAGGTAATGTTGACCATTTGAGCGTTTACAAAAAGACTAACTGTTAAAAATAATCCTGTAATAATTTGTTTCATAATCTCTGTTTTTAAATTGATGGTTATAGATATTAGCTGCGATAAAGAAACATAATAACATGTTTAGTGCATACGCACTATGATTTTTACCGAGCTACATCCTTTTTCAACGACCAAGATATAGTTTTATATTTTATATTGCAATTTAAAATACACTAAAAAGCAATACGGCTTACTTACGATAGGTCATCGCTCTATTTTGTTTGGAAGATGCCAGCTTTTGAATAGTGATTATTTAAGCTTTGAGGGTTATTGAAATTTATTTATTATAATAAAATAGTAAAGAGAAATTAAACGAAATAAAAAGGGTTTAAGCCTCCCGAGCAATTGGTATTATCGACATATCTTAACCTTAGTCATTAAAATTATGAAGTATGTATAAGGTTATAATAAGCAGCTTTTTCATAGAGTTATTTTAATCTGTAAGAGGATTAGAAACAATAAATTGTGTATTAAAAGTCATACATATTAAAATTAATTAGGATATTCTTTAGCTTTAAGTTTAACTTGTTTAAGAGGATTAGAAGTAATTTTATTGTAGGAAAGTAATATACCTATAGTATAAACTAAAAAACCCTCCATTTTGGAAGGTTTTATTTTATTTCTTTTTGGCCATTATATTTCAATTAATAGTTTGAAATATACTATTTAATATTGAGGACCTCCAGTTAATTCAATTAATTCCCAAATGTTTGTATACCTAAA
>NZ_CAJQQI010000124.1 GCF_905480415.1 uncultured Algibacter sp.
AGGTTATGATGATTGGGCTTTGGCGCAATTTGCAAAAGAATTAGGTAAAGAAGACGATTATAAATATTTTTCTAAAACTGCAGAGAATTACAAAAATTTATACTGGAAAGAAAAAGGATTTTTTATGCCTAAAGATGCCAAAGGAAATTGGATTGATATCGATCCAAAATTTGATGGCGGAATGGGAGGTCGGGATTATTATGACGAAAATAATGGTTGGACTTATTTATGGAATCCGCAACAAGATATTTTAGGATTGCAAGAATTAATGGGCGGAAGAAAAACGTTTGAAGCACGTTTAGATCAAATGTTTAGAGAAGATTTAGGAAGAAGCACGTATGCTTTAAATGCACGGTTTCCCGATTTTACAGGTATTGTTGGTCAATATTCTATGGGAAATGAACCAAGTTTTCATATTCCATATTTATATAATTTTACAGATTCACCTTGGAAAACTCAAAAGAGAATAAGAATGTTATTAAACACTTGGTTTAAAGACAATATTTTTGGTATTCCAGGAGATGAAGATGGTGGAGGAATGTCTGCATTTGTCGTCTTTTCTGCTATGGGTTTTTACCCTGTTACTCCTGGAATTCCAGTATATACTATTGGAAGCCCATTATTTTCTAAAATCAGTATTAATTTACCAAATGGCAATAAGTTTACCATAAACGCACCAAATTGTAATGAAACCAATAAATACATACAGTCTGCAACTTTAAACGGAAAAGAACTAAAAGGTCCTTGGTTTACACATGATGATCTTATCAATGGAGCTACAATTACCCTAGAAATGGGGAAATATCCAAATAAAAATTGGGGTACAGATCAATCTCTCATTCCAAACAATTTTAAAAATTAACAACAGATTACCTATGAAAAATATAAAAAATTACTTTTTACTGCTATTACTTACTTTAATAGGTATTTTCTCTTTTGGTAAAATCACAAAAACAACAACTAAAAAAGTTGTTGATAATACAAAATATGTGAACACATTTATAGGTACAGGTGGTCATGGACATACGTTTCCAGGAGCTACTACACCTTATGGAATGGTGCAATTAAGTCCGGATACAAGAACTTTAGGTTGGGACGCTTGTGGAGGATATCATCATACAGATTCTTCAATTTTAGGATTTTCTCACACACATTTAAGTGGAACAGGAATTAGTGATTTAGGTGATTTTTTATTTATGCCTTTTTCAGGTGAAGCGAAAGTAATTCCAGGAACTTCAGAAGATCCGGATGCAGGATATCGTTCTAGATTTAGTCATGAAGATGAAGTTTCTTCCCCAGGATTTTATTCGGTTTTATTAAAGGATTACGATATTAAAGCTGAACTAACGGCTACTAAAAGAGCTGGTTTTCATAAATATAAGTTCCGTAAAGAAGGGAAATCGGGAATCATTATAGATTTATCGCATACTATTTACCCAGATCATAAACCAAATCACCAATTTCAATTGATTTCTGATACTGAAATTTCTGGTTATAAAGGTTCTGGTGGTTGGGCTGTAACTCAAGATATTTTCTTTAAAGCAAAATTTAATAAACCTTTTACAGTTACTTTTTACGAAAATGGTAAAAAAATTGATGCCTTACCAAATAGAATGTCTAAAAAATTATTGGCTGTATTAACATTTAATACCAAAGCTGGCGAAGAAGTTTTAGCAAAAGTGGGTATTTCTTCTGTAGATTATGAAGGTGCTAGTAAAAATTTAGACGCAGAAATAGACCATTGGGATTTTAATAAAGTTAAAAATGAAGCTCATGAAACTTGGAAAAAGGAATTATCAAAAATTAATGTAAAGGGAGGTACGGAAGATGAGAAAACAATTTTTTATACAGGATTATATCACACTTCTATAAGTCCAAATACATTTTCTGATGTAGATTTCAGATATAGGGGAATGGATAGAAAAATTCATCAATCTAATGAAGAAAAAATTTATACAGTGTTCTCTTTGTGGGATACTTTTAGAGCATACAATCCTTTAAAGACAATTACTGATCCTGATAAAACTAACGAATTTATAAATACACTTTTAACAAAATACGATCAAGGTGGTATTTTACCAATGTGGGAATTACAAGGGAATTACACCGGTTGTATGATTGGTTATCATTCTGTACCAGTAATTGTAGACGCCTATAATAAAGGAATTAGAGGTTATGATGTGAAGAAAGCCTATGAAGCAGTCGTTCACGCATCAAAGTATGATACTACAGATATATTTTTTCCATCAAAACAAGTAAAAAACATTTTGATGCCGAAAGGTAAGCTCTATAATGAGACAATGGGTTTTATTCCTGCGGATTTAGAAAATGAATCTGTTTCTAAAGCCTTAGAATATGCTTATAATGATTGGTGTATTGCACAAATGGCAAAAGATTTAGGCAAAACAGATGATTACAACCATTTTATGAAACGCTCTAAAAAATACACACAATATTACGATACCAAAACTGGCTTTATGAGAGGAAAAAATCAAGATGGAAAATGGCGTGAGCCTTTTGATCCTCGTTTTTCTAAACATAGGAAAGATGATTATACTGAAGGAAATGCTTATCAATGGTCTTGGTTTGTACCTCATGATGTTGAAGGTTTGGTAGATTTAGTTGGCGGAAAAGAGACGTTTATTAAAAATTTAGATGTTTTATTTTCTACAAGTTCAGAATTAACTGGAGATGATGTTTCTGGAGATATTTCAGGTTTAATTGGTCAATATGCGCACGGAAATGAGCCAAGTCATCATATTGCACACATGTATAATTTTGTGGGTCAACCATGGAAAACACAAGAAGTTACAGACAAAATTATGAACGAGTTGTATTTTAATAATCCAAATGGATTGGCAGGTAATGAAGATTGTGGACAAATGTCTGCTTGGTACGTATTAAATGCAATGGGTTTCTATTCTTTTAGCCCAGGAAATACGACATATTCTATTGGTCGTCCAATTTTTGATGAAGTAGAAATCAATTTACCAACAGGTAAGAAATTTGTGATTAAAGCAAAAAATAATAGTCGGGACAATAAATACATTCAAACTACTAAATTGAATGGAAAAAAATTAGATACTCCATTTTTTACACACGAGCAGTTAATTGCTGGAGGAAAAATGGAATTTAAAATGGGTAATTTACCTAAATAATTAAAGAGTAACATCAACTAAACTTATAATGAAAGATTTAAAAAAAATACCTGTAGTACCTAAAAAGAATTTAATTTCTTTTATTCTTGTTACCTCATTGTTTGCATTATGGGGCTTTGCGAACGCAGTTACAGATCCAATGGTTCAGGCTTTTAAAAAAGTATTAGAATTATCTAATTCTGAAGCAGCTTGGGTACAAATGGCTTTTTATGGTGGGTATTTTTGTATGGCTTTGCCAGCAGCAATGTTTATGCGTAAATATTCTTATAAAGTAGGTATTTTAATTGGTTTAGCTCTATATGCAACAGGAGCATTATTATTTTATCCTGCAGCGCAATCAGAAAGCTTTATGTTCTTTTGTTTGGGTTTATATGTATTAACATTTGGTTTGGCTTTTCTAGAAACAGCAGCAAATCCTTATGCATTAGCAATGGGAGCAAAAGAAACAGCTACACAGCGTTTAAATTTAGCACAAGCCTTTAATCCTGTTGGATTAATTGCTGGTTTATTTGTAGCCCAACAATTTGTTTTAAAGAACTTACAGTCTGATGATATTGTTGATTTTAGTGCGCTTGAGGAAGCTTCTAAAACGCTTATTAGAACTACTGATTTATTGGTGATTAGAGATCCTTATGTAGTATTAGGATTGTTTATTACAGTAGTTTTTGTGATTTTTTTAGTTAGTAAAATGCCACAATCTAAAGCCGAGGGTGAAATGCCAAAAATTGGTGAAACTTTTGCTTCTTTAGGTAAAAACTCTAAATATGCATCTGGAGTGTTGGCTCAAGTTTTATATGTTGGTGGGCAAATAATGTGTTGGACTTATATTTATCAATATGCAGAAGGCATAGGTATGGATAGTGTTACAGCAGGTTATTATCAAATGGCTGCCTTTGTTTTATTTACGGTTGGTAGAGCTATTGGAACGTATTTATTACGTTTTATTAGTTCAGGAAAATTACTAATGTATTTTGCTGTTTTAGCAATGGTTTTTTCTTTAGGAACTATTTTTATTCAAGGTATTATTGGTTTATATTGTTTAGTGGGTATATCTTTCTTTATGTCTTTAATGTTTCCAACCATTTATGGTATTGCTTTAGGAGGTTTGTCAGAAGAGCAATCTAAAGTAGGTTCTGCAGGTTTGGTTATGGCAATTGTTGGAGGTGCATTAATGCCAAAACTGCAAGGAATTATTATTGATGCTGGTGGAAATGGTGTTGCAGACACTTCGATTATGGGAGTTTCAGAAGTAAACTTTTCATTTATATTACCATTACTGTGTTTCTCTTTTATAGCTTGGTATGGTTTTAGAGTATTTAAAAAGTATGAATCTATTAGCTCATAATAATATAAAAAACAAGTATGCAAAGAAGTATAAAACTGTATTTGATAATTATAGTTTCTATTTTTAGTAACTCAATAATTTTTTCACAATCAAAAAAACCAAATGTCATTGTATTTATTGCAGATGATTTTGGTTACGGTTCAACCAATATTTATGGCGCGCAAGAAGCATTAATAAAAACGCCAAACGTAAATAAATTAGCCAAAGAAGGCGTGAAATTTACAAATGCCTATACAACAGGTTCTGTTTGTACGCCCACAAGATATGCATTAATGACCGGTCAATATTCTTGGAGAACAAAACTTAAAAAAGGGGTTGTTAATATGAATGACCCAGCTCTAATTGATGTGAAAAGAAAAACATTACCAAAATATATGCAATCTTTAGGTTATAAGACAGCAATGGTTGGTAAATGGCATTTAGGATTTAAAGAAAAAAAGTTCAATAATTTATTAGGAAATATTTATCCTGCTCCAACAGATTATGGTTTAGACTATAGTTTTGCATTGCCTAATAATTTAGATGATGGGCATAAAGTTTATATAGAGAATAATAAAATTTATGGATTGCGTTCAGATAAAATTTCTCCTTACGGAAAATCATTTTATGGAAAACAATACAAAGGATATGATGCCCCGCAAAGAGTTACAGAGCAAGTAACAAATGATTTAACAAGCAAATCTATAGAGTGGATGAAAAGTTTGGATAAAGACCAGCCATTCTTTTTATACTATGCAGCAGCTGCAGTTCATCATCCTATTGTGCCTAGTCCACAAATGCGAGGTAAAAGTAATGCAGGTGCTTATGGAGATTTTATTCAAGATATAGACCGTTCTTTAGGAGATTTAATTGCATTTTTAGAAGAAAGGGGTCTTAGAGAAAACACCATTATCATTTTTGCGAGCGATAATGGAGGAGATATTCCTAGAAAGAAAAATCTTGTTATGCCAGAAAATTTTGCCATCAACAAAGGCTTACAAATTAATGGAAATTATAAAGGTGATAAACATACCATTTGGGATGGAGGTTTTAGAATTCCGTTTATTGTAAATCATCCAAAGAAAATAGGAGAAGATAAAACTTCTAATGTAACTGTCTCAACAATTGATATTTATGATTTTTTAGCAGATTATATTGGTAATAATAAAGGATTAGATTTTGAAGATGCACCAGATAGTTATAGCTTTAAAAAAGCTTTATTAAAGCCCAATAAATTTTACGAAAGACCTCCTTTGGTGCATAGAGATGCGCAAGGTAGAAAAGCAATTCGTTTTGAAGGGTGGAAATTCATTGAAGAAAAAAATAAAGACACAAAGAGAAAGATGAATGCTGAAATGCTTTTTAGCTTAACTAAAGATAAAAAGGAATCTACAAATCTTGCTAAAACAGAAACAGCTGTTGTTATCAAAGCAAAAGACTATTTATCTAAAGTTATAGTAAAGTCATCCAAAGAAATTTGGAAAAACAATTAAAATGAAAAATAAAGTAACATTACTAATTGTTGGTTGTTTGTTGTTGATGTTTAACTGCAGGTCTAAAAATGAATTTATAAATCAAACTAAAAACAAGAAGAAGCCAAATGTGTTGTTACTATTTTCTGATCAACACAACAAAAAAACAATGGGTTATGAAAATCATCCAGACGTCATTACTCCAAATTTAGATAAATTCTCAGAAGAATCTGTAGTCTTTGATAGAGCCTATGCCACAAGAGGTGTTTGTGTCCCCTCTAGAATGTCTTTAATGACAGGACTATACCCAAGAACACTGGGTTTAATGAATAACAATGAAGAAACTTCTGTGACAGAGAAAGCGACTTCATTAGCTAGTATTTTTAAATACAATGGTTACCAAACCTATGCTTTTGGCAAAAGACATTTAAAAGGTGGTGGAGATAAAGGCTGGGATGTTAAAAAAGAGGTACATCCTGAAGAAGGCGATACTGGAAACTATTTAAGCTGGGTGACAAAACAAGGCTATCAATCTGAATTTTCTTATGATTGGGCTGCAGAATTTGGAAAAGGTCCCAAAGGAAGTAAAGATGCGAACGCTAAAATACCTACAGCTGATTTAGGGACGCGTATTTCTAAATTACCATTTGGATATACGATGGAGGCTTACACTGCATTAGAAACCATTAATATGATTGATCAACAAAAAAATAGCGATACACCTTTCTTTTGTTTTTCTTCTTTTTATAGACCACATCAACCCTACACTCCTGTTAAGAAATTCATGGATATGTATACTGTTTCAGAATGGGGAAAGGGCACAAAATTAAAAAGCGGCATAAAAATGCCCGCTAGTTTTTACCAACCCACAAAAGATTTACCACCCTTATTACAATTCCAAAGAAATGGAGGAAACAAAGTATGGAACATGGATAAGGCTTTTAAAGACGAACAACTCTGGAGAGATTATATTGGAGCCTATTACGCCTTAGTCACAGAAGTAGATCATTACGTTGGTGAGATTTTACAAGCTTTAGACAAAGCAAACATCACTGAAGAAACAATCATTATTTATACCACAGATCATGGCGATTTTGTTGGGAACCATGGAATGGTAGAAAAAGCTGCTGCCGGTCATAATATTTATGAAGATATTTTAAACATTCCCCTAATGATTAGAATTCCAGGGAAAACACTTCAGGGAAAACATACTGCAGAACTGGTAACTTTGGTCGATATTATCCCTACCTTAATCGATGTTTTAGACTTAAAAACTCCCGGTTTAGAAAACAATTTTGAAGGCGTATCACTCGCTAAATTATTGCTTGAACAAAAACCATTGAACAGAGATTATATCGTATCAGAAAGTTGGTTTCAAGCGACCGTAATCGGTAAAAATGCAAAATTGGGTATTATGAAACCCAACCCCGTAAATCCTAAGCGAGATTATAGGGAATTTGGGGATATGTTTTTTGACAGAATAAACGACCCTTTAGAATTGAATAACGGAATTAATGATGAAAAAAATCAACAAAAAATAGCGAAACTTAGAGCGTTTTACGCCGATTTTAAAACACAAGTTTCCGGAATTGGAATGCAAGAAATAAGTAACAAAAATAAATAACCAATAATGACATTAAATACTTACAAAACCATTGGATTTATAGTCTTTTTATTAATAATTGGCACTAATAAATCAATTGCACAAAACACTAAAAAACCAAACATCATCTTTATTATGACAGATGATCAAAGTGCGGTTGTTCCTTTAGATTCAGAGAAAAGAATACAATCGCGTCCTTTCGGATTTAATGGTGATAAACAAGTACATACCCCCATTATAGATGATTTAGCAAAGAATGGAATGATTTTTAACAGCGCATATGTATCAAGCTCTGTATGTGTGCCAAGTAGATATACAATGCTAACTGGACGTTATGCAGGAAGATCAGAGGGCCCTTCTTTTATGAAAATGCATCCGAATGGCACAATGACAAGAGTAGAAAACAATACAGAAATAGAAAAAGACAAATCCAATTTACCAAGACTATTACAAGAAGTCGGTTACAAAACAGGGTTTGTAGGTAAAAGTCATATTGTAGAACACGATATTGTAAACAATAAAAAAAATTGGGAGAAAAATGGCTTCCAGACCTATGCTAAAAATGCAGATCCAAATGATCCATCAGTTTCTAAAAAAATGTTTGAAAACCATCAAAAATGGACAGAAGTAATTAAAGAATATGGCTTTGATTATGCGAACGCATTTTATGCAGGAAATTTAAGAGAACAGTATAATGATTCTTTGAATGTTCATAATGTAGAATGGAAAAATAAAGCGGCTTTAGAATTCATCGATGAAAATAAAAATGATCCTTTCTTTTTGTATTACAGTGAAACGGTTCCTCATGGTCCAGCACCCTATAATATGAAAAATGGGAACTACTTTAGAGGTTTAGATTCAAATCCAAAATTTACAGGACAAGGGTTGATCGATGCCGATTACTCCTATTTACCCACCAGAGAAGAAATTAAAGAAGAAATCAAAAATCTTGATAAAAAAGTAGCACATGCCTGGCTGCGATGGTTTGATCATGCGGTTGGTGCGGTTGTAGACAAACTAAAAGCAGAAGGTATTTATGAAAATACCATTATTATAATTACGTCCGATCATGGGAACTACAACGGGGGAAAAACGACCTTGTATGAAAGTGGAACAAAAGTTCCTTTAATGATGCATTGGCCAAATGGAATTAATCCGAACCAAGAGTATAACGAGTTGGTTCAAAATATTGATTTTACCCCTACTTTTTTAGATCTAGCAGGTATTAAATTAAAGAACGTAGAATCTACATTAGATGGTGTAAGCTTAAAAAAGGTATTAAAAGGAACTAAAAAACCCGTACATGATTATTTATTTTTTGAGCTTGGTTATGCAAGAAGTGTCATGACTAAAGATTGGAAATACATTTCTGTAAGATATGATAAACAAAAACAGAACAGAATAAACAAAGGCTTACCATTTAAAGGGTGGAAAGGTGCAGAACTTCAATACCCCTATTACACAAGAAATGGTCATTTGGGGAATATTGCATCCAAAAGCAGTGCTTTTTATTTTGATGCAGATCAAGTATTTGATTTAGTTACTGATCCTCGAGAAACTAAAAACATTTTTGAAGACAACAAAGAAAAAGCAGATGAACTTAAAAATTTACTGACAAAAAGTTTAAAGTTGTTCCCGAACCGCCCTTATGCAGAATTTGTAAATTAATATGAAAAAAACTATGAGATCAATCGGAGTTCTTTTGGCGTGCTGTTTTGTTTTAACTAGTGCTGCTCAAAAGACAATCGATACAATAGCGACAAAAGCAGGTGGATATGACATTCCTATTCGAATAAAACTACCAAAAAATACCAACGGGAAAAGCCCAGTATATTTCTTTGTGCATGGCGGTGGATGGAATGGCGGTACTGCAACAAATGTTCCACCAGCAAGATTGCCTTCAGATGCTAATTATCTAGCGAATCAATTAGGGGTTATTTATGTAGGATTGGCATATAGATGTAAAGGCAACAATGCAACATTTGCGGATGCTATAGAAGATTTAGAAGCGTCTGTTCAATGGTTTTTTGATAATGCTGACACCTACAATGCAGACCTTACAAGGATTGGTTTTGGAGGATCCTCAGCAGGCTCCACATTAGCAGCTATGATGGCTCAGAAATACAAGAGCTGTAAACTATTTGTGGGTGCAGAAGGCATGTATAATTTAGTAGAACATTCAGAAGAAAGATCAACGTTTCCTAGTCAAAAAGCAAGAGGATTATACGGATTAGTCACAGAAAAAGAAAGTAAAAAAGCATCTGCATTTTATAACTTAAGAAAAAATCCACCCAATACTTTATTGTTAAACGGGAAAAACGATGGCTTATGCCATTATACTCAAACAGAAAAATTTGCTGAACAAATCAAGAAAAAAGGCGGCAACGTAAAAGTGGTTTTGTACGATAAAATTAATCACACCTGTTTAAATGCGTCTTACCCAGAAGTACTAAAGAATAGTGTTTTAGAGATTGCCAACTTATTTATTGAAGCGTTTCAATTAGAAAATAAAAATAGGCGTCAAATAGAAGTTCTGTTGGATAAAAGGCTTCAGGGTATGTATCCTAAAGAAAATATTAATGAAAATGATGTTCTGGGCGCTTGGGAATTTAAAAATTTCATTATCACTTTAAATGAAAACGGGCAAGGGTCTCTCTTAAATTCTAAAAATAATAGTACAAAAAGATTTATATATACTTTAGAAAAAGATTCAATAACTTTTGAAGTGAATGGTAAGACTAAACAATTTTACATGCGAAAAAACAATAGCGTAATCTATGAATATAACTTTGCCGATGAACGATTTAAGTATAGAAGACTTAATTATAAGAAAGTAAGCTAAAACCGAAATGAAATACGTTTTAAAAATATTAATTGTAATCCTTATTCTTTGTAGTAAAATACAAGATACGGCTGCTCAAAATGCAGTTGTAAATGAAGCACCTAAAAATCTACTCTTTATTATTGTAGATCAGCAACGCTATGATGCCTTAAGTATTGCTGGAAACCCAATTGTGAAAACACCCAATTTAGACAGGCTTGCAAAACAAGGTGCCTATTTTAAAAATGCATACACGCCTGTGGCTGTTTGTGGACCAGCTAGATCCAGTATTTTAACAGGAACCACCATAAATACCAATGGTGTAAACACAAATAAAAAAACCTACAATTTCAATGATACCGCTGTAATGACCATGAAAACGTTTGATGAAATTCTTACAGAAAAAGGATATCATGCAGAATATTATGGAAAATGGCACGCCTTAACTTCGCACGCAGCGACTTATAAAAACCAAAATAAATATGCTAAAAATGGGAAGTATATGTTTGAGCATGGAGGCCAGAGCTATATGTACCAAGATTATTTAAACGATGTATTTCCAAAGAGAGAACCAAAATCTGGTGAATTATTAGACAACTTTACCAAAAGACCTTATACGCCAGATCCCTTAGATATCAATTACGGAAAAACATATGCAGAAGTTAAAAAAGAAAACAAAAAGTTATCACAACCAAATTTTCACGGAAAATCTTCGATTCCAAAAGAACACACCATCACTGCTTTTTATGCTAAAAAGACCATAGAGGCCCTAGAGCGTTTAAAAAACAAACCGTTTAGTATTACAACTTCTTTTCACTTTCCTCATGCACCCATGATCCCTTCTGCGCCATACTATGGCATGTATCCTGCAAAGGATATGAAAGTTCCAGAAAGTATCGATGATGACATGCAAAACTCTCCATACAAAAATGCCAATAGTAGAAAAAAATTAACACAGTTTGCGGATGAGGAGAAAATAAAATATATGATTTCCAATTATTATGGTTTGATCACAGAATTAGATCATTGGATGGGCAAAATTATGGACAAACTAGATGAAACTGGTTTAGCAGAAAATACGTTAATCATCTTTACAAGCGATCATGGAGAAATGTTGGGAGCACACGGAATGCGTGAAAAAAACGTGTTTTATGAAGAATCCTCTCACATTCCATTAATGATTAAAATGCCCACTGAAATTAAAAAAGAAACTACAGTAAATGGCTATGTATCTAATGTAGATTTATTTGCCACAATTATGGATTATTTAAAAATTGGAAAATATAAATCCGATGGCGAAAGTTTACGTGATTTGATAGAACATAAACAAACGAATCATGGCAGCTATGTGGTAACTGAATGGAATTATAGAGGGCCAACATCCCCTAATTATATGATCGTCAAAGACGGATGGAAATTAATGGTTCCGTATACTGAAGATTCTAAAGTTATAAATGCGATGTATCACTTAACTGAAGATCCGCATGAAATGAATAATCTTTTAGGAGAAAATCCGGAGAGAGGAAAATACGAGCAGAAAGCCGAAGAATTAAGAACAAATCTTTTAGAATGGTTAAAAAAAACTAACTCTATTCATTACCTTGGAGTTTCAAAAATAAAACTAATTTAATATAAATACAATGAAATTATATCCTTTACAATTCACACCACTTTATAAATATAGAATTTGGGGTGGAGAAAAATTAAAAACAAAACTAAACAAACACTATACTGAAGAGAATATTGGAGAGTCTTGGGAAATTTCAGATGTTTCTGGCGATGAAACTATGGTTGAAAAAGGCGTTTTAAAAGGAAAAACATTACGAGATCTAACCAGAGCGTTTAAAGGTGATTTTGTCGGTAAAGCGGTTTATGAAAAATTCGGAGAAGAATTTCCTTTATTGATTAAATTTATTGATGCAAAGACCCCTTTATCTATACAAGTACATCCAAGTAATGAGGTCGCAAAAGAGCGCCATAACTCTTTTGGTAAAAATGAAATGTGGTATGTAATGCAAGCGGATACCGATGCAGAATTAATTGTAGGCTTTGATGAAAAAATTAATTCGGATAGCTACAAAACACATTTAGAAACGAATACAATTCTGGATGTAATGCATCATGAAACTGTACAAAAAGGAGATACTTTTTACATTCCAACGGGACGTGTACATGCTATTGGCGCAGGGGTTTTGTTAGCAGAAATACAGCAAACATCAGATGTCACCTATCGTATTTATGACTATGATAGAGTGGATTCAAAAACAGGTACAAAAAGAGAATTGCATAACGAATTGGCAATTGATGTCATCGATTATGAAGTGCATGATACTTATAAAACGGATTATTCTATAGAAAAGAATGTGTCCAATACATTGGTGCATTCACCCTATTTTAGAACTAATATTTTAGACATCAGTTCAACAGTAGAAAAAGATTATTCCGCCATAGATTCTTTTATTATTTACATGTGTGTAGAGGGTACCGTTAATGTTATTTCTGAAGGCGAAACCTACACAATAAATAATGGTGAAACGTTATTAGTACCAGCAACTTTAAATAACATTACTTTAAAAGCAGATAATTCAAAAGTTTTGGAAGTTTATTATTAATAAATAGTGCTTAGTTAATTCAATATTAATAGTGAATTAATGTCATCCTCTTTTATTTGAATAAAATTATAAATTAAACAAAATGAAAAAAATAATTGTAATACTTCTTCTTTTGACTGTGTCCGTCGCTAAGGCTCAAAAAAATCCAAAAGCTGTAGCATTAGCAGATAAGCTATCTAATGTTATGGAGTTTGATGAAGATCAAAACACAATGCTTCTAGAATTAATTCTAGATAGAAACAACAAGAAAAGAGCTTTAAGAAAAGAACACGAAGATGATAAGGACACTTTTGAGGTAAAAGCAAAAGAGGTAGAAAAAGCATACAACAAAGACCTAAAAAAGTTAGCTGGTATAGAAAAATTTAAGCTTTTAGTTGCCTATAGAAAAGCGAAAAGAGCTGCAAAAAAATAAATTAATTTTATAGTTTCTGCCCCATAATTAATTGTTTATTAATCAATAATTAAGCCATTGTTGTTTTATTTGTTCTATAACAGATTATAATAAAAATGGTTAAAGATTATTTAATAGTACTCCTATCGGTTTTAAGTTTTACAACTTCCTTTGCTCAAGAAACTGATGACAATACCAAATACATAGATCCAACCATTGGTAATGTATCTCGCTTTCTGGTGCCAACATACCCAACCATTCATTTGCCCAATCAAATGCTGAGAATGTTTCCTGTAAAACAGGATTATATTTCAGACATGGTGCAAGCATTTCCTTTTCAAGTACCCGCACACAGACGACAAGGAATTCTACAAATGAAAACAACATTAGGAGACGTGAATAACAATTCCTGGAATAAAGGGATGGCTATCGATCACGATTTAGAAATAGTACATCCATGGTTATATTCAACGTATTTAATAGAAGATGACATTAAAGTTAGCTTTACCCCTTCTAAAAAATCGGCAATTTATAAAGTAGATTTTCCAGAAGGAACACAAAAAAACTTTTTAATAAAAGGCACGAAAGAGATGCAGTTTTCCAAAAGTGAAAATTCATTTACCATTCAAGAAAAAAGAAGCAAACCAACGAGAGGAGAACAGGCCGTTATAAATACGATAACCATTTATGTATATGGTGAGTTCGTTGATGAAAATAACAAACCTATAGAAAATATCAACTATATATTTAGTAACACTAAACTACAAATTTCTGCAACAGAGAACGCAGCATCAACCTTGCTCATAAAATATGCTATTTCTTATGTGAGTGCTGCACAAGCGAAAGAAAACTTCAATAAAGAAATTAAAAAGAAAACGTTTGAGGATGTTTCAAAAGAAGGAAAAAAAACTTGGGATCAGGTAACGAATCAAATTCAAGTTGAGGGTGGAACAACGGCTCAAAAAAGAACGTTCTACACATCACTATACAGAACGTATGAACGCATGGTGGATGTCAATGAATATGGGCACTATTATAGTGGTTATGACAAAAAAGTACATAAAAGCAAGCGTCCCTTTTATGTAGATGATTGGGTTTGGGATACCTATTTAGCACAACATCCGTTACGGACTATTTTAAATCCAGCCTTAGAAAACGAAATGCTGAACTCGTACACCTTAATGTATGAACAAAGTGGTTGGATGCCCACATTCCCTCAGGTGTATGGAAATCATTTGTGTATGAATGCCTACCATTCGTCTGCTATTTTTATTGACGGCTACAGAAAAGGATTGAAAAACTATGATGTAGAAAAAGCATATGAAGGCATCAAAAAAAACCTAATGGAAGGCACCTTTATTCCTTGGAGGCAAGGAAATCCAAGAGGCACTTTAGATGATTTTTATCACGAAAACGGCTATTTTCCATCCCTTAAAATAGGAGAACAAGAAACGGTTGCAAATGTAGATGGTTTTGAAAAAAGACAGCCTGTTGCTGTAACTTTAGGAGTCAGTTATGATTTTTGGGCGGTGTCCGAATTTGCAAAAGAATTAGGTGAAACAGACGACTATTCAGAACTATCCCCAAAAGGAAACGATTATAAAAATTTATGGCATTCTGAAAAAAGGTTGTTTATGCCAAAAGATGCCGAAGGAAATTGGGTGAATATCAATCCAAAACTAGATGGTGGAAAAGGCTATAGAGAGTACTATGACGAAAATAATGGGTGGACCTTTGCTTGGTCTGTGCAACATGACATTGCAGGACTGACCAATTTGTTAGGCGGTAAACAGGCCGCAGAAACTAGATTAGATCAATTATTTAGAGAAAGTTTGGGCATCAGAAAGAGTGATTTTTTCGTTAATGGTTCTAATTCTACGGGAATGGTGGGGCAATTTTCAATGGGGAATGAGCCTTCTTTTCATATTCCATATTTATATAACTATTTTGGTGCGCCTTGGAAAACCCAAAAACGTACACGCTTCTTGTTAGACGTTTGGTTTAAAGACAACATTTTTGGAATTCCTGGTGATGAAGATGGTGGTGGAATGACCGCTTTTGTAGTGTTCACCTCAATGGGAATCTATCCAGTGACACCAGGCCTACCTTATTATAATATTACAAGTCCAATTTTCGAAAAAATAGCCATAAAACTTCAGAATGGAAATACGTTTACTGTCTTAGCGGAAGGTTCTAGTAAAAGAAAAAAATACATTCAGAAAGCATTTATCAACGGAAAAGAGATTTTCGCACCTTTTATTTCACATCAACAAATTATGGATGGCGCCACTTTAAAATTAAACTTGGGTGAATTGCCCAACAAAGAATGGGGTAAAGACGCCGTAATGCCTAAATAAAAAACAAACTAAATGAAAATAATTAGTAATAAACTTACAGTATGCATTGTGTTTTCTTTTTTAATGCTAAATAGTAATGCAATAAAGGCACAAGAAAAATTACCGTATCAAAATTCAAAGTTAAAAATAGAAGAACGAATTAACGATTTGT
>NZ_CAJQQI010000125.1 GCF_905480415.1 uncultured Algibacter sp.
TTTAATAAAACGGTCGTTTACAAAAAAATATTGCTCTCCTCTTGTTTTCTTTGCAAATTCAGGTTTTCCAACAAATCCTGAAATTTTAAGTACTTCGGTATCCTCTTTAACAGGCACCAACTTCTCATTGGTTTTGTTCCCGAAAATATTAACGATACGCTGGCGATAATTACTAATTGGCAAATTAAAAGCCTCACTGCCATTATTATATAAAGCAAAACTTATATTAGGATGTGCTAGAGCTACACGATGGAACTCATCAATAACATGGCGCAATTCAACCGTATCAGATTTTAAAAAATTACGCCTTGCTGGAATATTAAAAAAGAGATTTTTTACAGAAACAGAAGTTCCTGAAGGCGTTACAACTACATCTTGAGAAACAACCTTGCTTCCCTCAATAACTAAACAAGTCCCAACATCGTCAAGTTCTTGCTTCGTTTTTAACTCCACATGGGCAATAGCAGCTATACTTGCTAAAGCTTCACCTCGGAAGCCTTTGGTATTTAATTGAAATAAATCTTCAGCACTTCTAATTTTTGATGTCGCATGACGTTCAAAACTCAATCTTGAATCAGTATGACTCATACCTTTACCATTGTCAATTACTTGTACAAGGGTTTTTCCAGCATCTTTTATAATAAGTTTTATAGTATTTGCTCCAGCATCAATGGCATTTTCAAGAAGTTCCTTTACCACAGAAGCAGGACGTTGTACAACTTCTCCAGCAGCTATTTGATTTGCTACATGATCAGGTAAAAGCTGTATAATGTCTGCCATATATTATTTAGGTAAGAATATAGATAAATCGAAATCGATAATAAATAAAAATAGTAAAAGAAGTACGGCTATAATAATTAAAATACGCCTATTAGCTTGTCTATCTGGATTGTTTTTTAGGTCATCTAACGCGTCATTAAACGTCCCTTTCATCCCTTTATTGGCTCCAACAGTTTTTCTGTGTTCGTCAAATTTATGCTTAATTTCAAACGGATTCCCCTCACCTTTATCATCGAAATAACGAGGTTTATAACTAAATTTTTTGTTTTTACGCAATTTTAAAATTCCCATGATTTCTAGGTTTTTAGTTACATGTATTTTTTGTCTAATACATACATACAAATCAATAATAACACCAAAATCAAAATTAAGACTTTCACCGACATGGCTCCGCGTGGTTTTACTTTTATGTCCTTACTTTGTTGCCATTTTGAAACAAAACCCTTGGAATCAGAACTATTATCTGTTTGACTTTCTTTCGAAAATCTAGTTTGATAATTAAAAGTTTTATGTTTACGTTGTTTAAACAAAATCTAGTTTTATGCTAATTAAATTTAAAAAGAACCAATTAAATCCATTTCACTTTTCCTTATATTTTATTTATCATCTAAAGAAAATATAATTCAAATTTAGCATCAATCATTTTAAAATTCATTTGGCATCGCCCTTCTTTTCAAAAATACTTAAAAGTACGCAGAAACAGCAGATTAAACTGCCAAAAAATGTTAACATTACTTGAAGAAAGACCGATACTATATGACGGAAATCAGATGAGTGGCACCTTATAGACTGTAGACTAAAACCTAACTATTATTTCGTAGTTCAGCCATTTTAATAGCAGCAACAGCCGCTTCTGTTCCTTTGTTTCCATGTTTACCACCTGAACGTTCAATACTTTGTTGCATTGTATTATCTGTAAGTACACAGAAAATAACAGGGGTCTCATGCATGACGTTTAAATCTTTTACACCTTGTGTAACACCTTCACAAACGAAATCAAAATGTTTAGTTTCTCCTTGGATAACACTTCCAATAGCAATTACAGCATTAACCATTTGCTCTTGCATTTTTTTACATCCGTAAATCAACTCAAAGCTTCCAGGAACATTCCAACGAATTATATTATTAGACAATACACCATTTTCAATTAGCGTATCGTAAGCGCCTCTATACAAACCTTCAGTGATGTTATCATTCCATTCAGAAACAACAATCCCAAACCGAAATTTACTCGCGTCTGGGATTGTTGCTTTATCATAATCTGATAAATTTTTATTTGCCGTAGCCATAGTATAGCTATTATTTGTTTGCCAACGCCTTCGCTTTACCAATAAAAACATCCACTTTAGAAGCTTCAGTAGAATTAGAGTAATCGTCTTTTATTCTTTTAAAATTAGCTAAAGCTTTATCTGCTTTCCCCAATTCTAAAGCAATAGTTCCAGCTTTGAATAAATACATTGGTGTTGTAAATTCATTATCACGCATTTCAGCAGCTTGCTCATAGTAGTCTAAAGCATCTTCTGTTTGATTTAATTGTACAAATGCATCACCAATATTTCCTTTAGCTAAAGGCGATAATATCTCATCGTCACTTTTAAAGTCACTTAAATGCTCAATAGCATTTTTGTAATCTTTCAATCTTAAATAAGCTGTACCAGCATAGTAACTTGCCAAATTAGCTGAAGGTGTTCCGCTGTATTCTTCAATAATATCCAGCATACCAAATTTACCTTCTCCTCCTTTTAAGGCTAAACTATAAAGAGAATCCTTTGCTGCACCAGTAACCGCTTCATCAAAATATTTTTGAGCTTGAAACATATCGTTCATTGCCGCTTCCTGTTTTGGTTTAGCAATGTATTCTTTATATGCTAATGATCCTAAGACTACAGCTGCAACAAGAGCAATTATAATAAAAATATATTTTTGATTTTTTGCTACAAAATCTTCCGTTTTAGAAGCAGTTTCATCAAGTGTATTAAAAACCTCTGCAGTTGTAGAACCTTCTTCTATATTCTGTTGCTTTTCTCCTTTTGTTTTTGGTTTATGTCCTCTTTTTTTATAAGTCGCCATCTATTTTTTCTATATAATATGAGTCAAAACAAAATGTTTGAACATATTTTATTAATGTGGCGCAAAAATATAATTTTTCTTCAGAACTAAAAGGGTATTTATTTGATATTTTTCAATAATTTGCACTTCTTTTTAAGAGTTTACCCTCTAATTGCCCCATAAGTTGCTTTTTGTATGATTTTAAAATCACTTTCTTTACTCAAGTATAAAAGTTTCGATAGTAAATCGTTCATTTTTTATGATAAAATAAATTGTATTGTTGGAAATAATGGTATCTGAAAAACCATCGCACCCAATTATAAATATTTTTTATCAGTAGGAAAAGCAAATTTTAAAAAAAAGTTCTTGAACTTTAAAAATTTTAGGTAGTATCTGTTCTCCTTTATAAGAGATAAAAATAATGATCAATTATAGAATTAAACAAACAATATTTCTAGAATTTTTTTACAATTACATAAAATAAGCATTACTCACAAAGCTTATTAGTAATTGTTTCAAGCGAACTGCAATTAATACAGAGTTTCTAATTTCACAGAACTAATCAACCCATTATAATTTTAAAAAAAAACTAAAAAATATAAGTAGGTTTGGTAGTTGTAAAAAATATATTCATAAAATTAATTGATCATAATCTACTTAGTAAAAAATAGCCGTTTGATGAAAGGAGGATTGGCGCCCGAAATAATAAAAGATATAGTGATATGCCAATATGTTGCAATGTAAAACAAGAGGGCTACGCCTTGAAACAATCTAAAATCTCCAAATCTGGTGCTCCACCAAGCTAACAGACCAATACCTAATACCCCTAGGCCATTCCATTTAATAGCATCGTTCCAAAACATATCTAAACGCGATTTGTTTCCCTTAAATATATCCCTACGAAAAATTGGAAGCATTCCCCAAAACGCAAAGTGATAGAGAATTAACACCATCCAACTAATTGGACTAAAAAAAGTGAAAAGACATAAAACGGGAGCTCCTAATAGCCAAGGATGATAAACTAATAAAAGCTTAATTGAATCCAGTTTAAACAAGTGCTTTCTTGTAAGAATTATTAAGACTATTAATGAAATAACAAAGACAACATAACATCCATAATTCAAAAATTTATATTTTAAAAAATCATCTCTACAAGCAATTAAATATGAACTTAAAACTAATGATCCATATGCAAAATTAAAAAAAATGTTTTTTTCAAATAACGATTTGTGTGAATATGTTTCGGAAATAGAATGATGCAAAGCAAAATAGAACACTAATCCTAAAGCCCCTAATTTAATACCTAATATAAAGCTTAAAGGAAGAAGCATCAATACAAAAGCTTTTTTCCAAAAAACGTTAAAAGCCAATGAAAGTCCTGATTTTGAGTATTTGGCACCTAAAATTATGTGAGGTATGCCAGTGCCCAAAACAAGTGTCATTAAATATATTTTTGGAACTACCCATGACAAAGCACCTATAATTATCATAAAAAAGAGTATAAAGACAAGACGTATCATTCCGTGATTTT
>NZ_CAJQQI010000126.1 GCF_905480415.1 uncultured Algibacter sp.
ACATCCATTTCGCTTCCGGGTTGAAAGGCATTAAAATATAAATGGTAAAACACTTTATTTAAAACGTCAGGTGAATTATTAGTATATACTAATTTCTGTTTTCCCTTATATTGATAGGTGTTTACATCCATATCAATTTCCATTTTATAATTAACATGTTGTTGCCAATAAGTTGATATTACTAATGAAGGTGTCGACGGAGCTTGTGGTGCTGAAACCACTATTTCTTTAGAGTTCTTACAAGAGAATATTAGTGATGATATGAAAAGAATTGAAAGAAAAAAACGAGTCATAGAAAGTAGAATTAAAAAGGGTTTAATATGTAATAAAAAAAATGCCTCCTCGAGTGAAGTCGAGATGTTTTTTTAAAAACTGTTAATTTTCGACTGCACTCGAACAGACATAAATATTTAATACTATTTAGCCATTTTAGCTGCAATAATTAATGCGTTGTAAGCATTTACCATTTTTGCAGATTTACTTAGATCGGCAAAAGGTCTTATATCTTCTGAATTTCCACCAACAATAACTTTAGTGTTTATTGCTAAACCGGAATCCATAATAATTTGTTTTACTTGTGCTGCACTTAAATTTGGGTAATAAGAACGGACTAAAGCGGCTATACCTGCAACGCCAGGCGCAGCCATTGATGTACCGCCTTTAGTGCCATATTCGTTTTCTGGCGTTGTAGAATATACACTTGCTCCAGGAGCAAAAACATCTACATTGCTTTTTCCGTAGTTAGAAAATCCTGCAACCATACCCGATCCGTATTTTGGTGCTAATGCGCCAACTCTAATATAAGTATCTGAAACTTCTTGACCATTTACATTATCGTCTGGATAATTAGCTTTCGTATCAATATCGTTACTATCATTTCCTGCTGCATGAACAAAAACTACATCTTTTTTTCCGGCGTAGGCAATAGCATCACGAACCCAATCACTATGAGGAGAATAGCTTTTACCAAAACTTCCGTTTATAACTTTAGCGCCATTATCAACAGCATAACGAATGGCTAAAGCTACATCTTTATCATACTCATCACCGTTAGGTACTGCTCTAACACTCATGATTTCAACATTATTTGCAACACCATTTGCACCTTTTCCGTTGTTACGTTCGGCTGCAATAATACCAGCCACATGCGTACCATGACTTTCTGTTTTCTTAACAGGCTTTACGTTTCCATTTCCGTAAAATTTTGTAGACATGTCCTCTGGATTGTCACCAGTAACACGCCCTTTTAACTCTTTGTTTAAGTTGTAGTTTAAACGGTCATTAATACTGACTAAACCATTAGCAATCTCCTTTGCCGCATCAGCCATAGAATCCATACCATTACTAAACATGTAATTTGCTATTTGTTGCGCTTTTGCTAAAGATTCATCTTCGGTTTTAATAGAAGCGACTTCTTCTTTAGTGTAATCTTTTTTGCCAAAATGCTTTGCTAATGCATCATCAGTAGTTTTAATTTGCTCATGAATTTGCTCATATTGTGTTTTTCTACCTAACCATTTTTGATATTCGGTTTCATATTCAGCTTTAGCTTTTTCATAATCTGGGTTATTAGTGTTTCCACTTGCTAAAATCCTAACAAACTCTAACTGCTCATTATAGCCATCACCTAAAAAATTCCAACCATGAAGGTCATCAATATATCCGTTTTTATCATCATCTATTCCGTTATCAGGAATTTCACCTTTGTTAGTCCAAATAACATCGTTTAAATCTTCATGGTCAATATCAATTCCAGAATCAATAACGGCTACAATTACTTTTTTTCCTTTTCTGTTTTTAATAATTTCAGCGTAAGCTTTATCAACACTCATTCCCGGTATGGTATCTTTTACTAAATCTAGATGCCCCCAATTGTGTTTTTCGGCTTCAGTAAGTTCAGACACTTTTAAAGGCGATGTATCAATATTTTCAATTGGCGTTGATAAAACAGCCGCAGTTCCTCCGCAGCCAAAAAATAAAACTGCTAAAAAAGCAGATGTTGCTATAGTTTTAATTGTTCTCATGGTATTATTAGAATTAGTCATTTATAAGTTTAATTAAATATATCTTGAGTAGTGTAGATGTTTTTTAAACGAACACCTTTTTCCGTTTTTTGTACCGTAATGATTTCATTATGCGCATCATGTTCTAAAAATAAGTAGAAATTATGTTCTGCGGCCATATTTAGAAAAATTTCTTTCTCATCTAGTGTTAATAATGGTCTCGTATCGTAACCCATAACATAAGGGATTGGTAAATGCCCAGCTGTTGGTAATAAATCTGCCATAAAAGCAATGGTTTTGTCTTGATATTTAATAAGCGGAATCATCTGTTTATCGGTGTGTCCATTAGCAAAAAAAATATCGAAACTTAACTCAGAATTTTTAAGCAAATTATCTTCTGGAAGCGACGTAAATTTTAGCTGGCCACTTTCTTCCATAGGTATAATATTTTCTTTTAAAAATGATGCACGTTCTCGCCTGTTTGGTTCGGTTGCCCATTTCCAATGGTCTTTGTTGCTCCAAAAATGTGCGTTTTTAAAAGCAGGTTCGTAAGCCGTTTTGTCTTTATTCCATTGAATACTGCCTCCACAATGATCAAAATGCAAATGCGTCACAAACACATCTGTAATATCATCCCGATGAAACCCATGAGCTTTAAGAGATTTATCTAAGTTAAAATCGCCCCATGGGTGATAGTAGCTATAAAATTTATCAGATTGCTTATTTCCCATACCGTTATCAACTAATATGAGTCGATTACCATCTTCAATGAGTAAACATCGTGTAGCAATATCAATCATATTATTGGCGTCAGCAGGGTTGGTACGTTGCCATATAGATTTTGGCACCACACCAAACATAGCACCACCATCAAGCTTTAGATTTCCGGCATTTATGGGGAATAAATTCATAGGAATGTAAAATTAAGAAATCTATTAATATTTCTATTAAACCTTAAGAAGATATTAAGAATTGTTTTATAAATAATTACTTGAAATTTAGCTAGATGGGATCACATCTTTTAAACGCTTACCAAAATCATATAAAGCTTTTATTTCTTTTATACTGGCTAAACGTTCTTTTCCAAAAATCAACAAGGCATTTCCGTTTGATTCCACATGATAATAGGGATTACTTTCAAAGAAATTTGTGACATCATCATTAAAAAACTTAGCGATACCAGCTTTGTTATCTCCAAGTAAATAGAAGCGATTAGAAAAGTCGTCATGATTTTCTATAAGAATATCTTTAAATCCAGCAAAAGCTGAAACTTTTTCAAGAAACCCTTCTTTATCTAAGGTAAACTCTGGAATATCAAATTGTAAATCGATGTGAAGCATGCTTTTACGAACCACTTCTTTGGCTATAAATTCACCTTCTGAAAATTCAATATCAAATAACGTTATAGCATTCTGTTTATGAGATAATTTATTATAAATATGGTTGATATTCTTCGTTCTGAAAAATGAAAAACTATTTAAAAACGATGTGTCTTTTTTCTTTTTAGGGTTGTATTCTAAACTATAGTTTTCGGCTAAAGTCTCCATACTTGTTTGACGTCTAGTAAGACTATTTTTTATAATTTTAGGAACGGGTAATAAACGCCTTGAAGAAAAAGGATGCTTTGTTTCTGTGTCGTGCATATCCAAGCCTACTACATCAAAATGCCCACCTCGTTTAGCGAACAATTCTTGATAGCTATTAATGTTTTCCAGAACGGTATCATCAACAAAATCACATAGTGAAAAATCTACGATAACATCTTGATCTTCAGGAATCGCATCTAAATGTTTTTTTAATCTGAAATAGTTTATAAAGCTGCAAAAGTGCTTGACACTTACATAGTAACTGCCCTTGTTTCCTTGTTCTTCAAACATTAAAACATTTGGTTTCAACAAATTCCGAATAAATAAGCCATATCCTAAATTTCTATTGATAATCAGATGAAGGATAAAGGTGGTTAGAACACCTGCGATGATTCCTGTTATTAGTCCTATTTTTAAGGTGACAATGAGCGTCATGAAAAAGATAATAAGTTGCTCTTTGCCAATAGAAAACATTTTAGTGATAATTTTTGGCGAAGCTAATTTGTAGCCTGTGTATACTAAAATAGCCATTAAAGCAGGGAGCGGGATGCGGGTAAGCTGGGTGCTAAAAAACACGATAAACAAAACCAAAAATAATGCATGGAAAAAATTTGAAGAACGATTACTGGCTCCTTGATTAACATTAACCGAGCTTCGCGCAATTACAGTTACTACATTTAAACCACCAAGTAAACCACTGCCAACGGTTGCTAAACCAAGTGCTTTTAAATCTCTATTAACATTGGAGCGTCGCTTTTCTGGATCTAATTTATCAACAGCTTTAATACTTAAAAGCGATTCTATACTAGCGATAAGTGTTAGCGCTAAGACACTTGCCCAAAAGGGAAAACTCCAAATACCACTAAAATCAGGTACTGGTAAATCGGCAATAATATTTTGAATACTGGGAATTCCAGAAACCATGTATTTTTGAGCTATAGGATTAGGTTTATGAAGTATAAGCTCAAAGTAATAACTAAACCCTATTGACAGTATAACAATCCACATAGGTGCAGGAATAAGCTGTAAATATTTATTTCTAATTTTAGAATAGAAGAGCATAATGGCCAAACTTAAAACACCTGCCAACGCTGCAAAAATTAATCCCTTATCGTCGTAATGAAAAGCATCATATATGGTGTTAGGAATCTCCATAAGATAATCTATGGTGTCTACTCTATTAATCTTATGAGCTAACATAATATGGAATTGCTTGCCTAAAATAATTAAACCAATAGCAGCCAACATACCCTGTATGGCAGAGGATGGAAAAAAATCGGCTAGCGCACCCATTCTAAAAAAACCAAGAAGTAATAGTAAAACTCCTGAACACATAATGGCTACATAGGCACTTTCTATTCCTAAAGTAGATATAGCCACTAAAAGCACTCCTACTAAACCATTTCCGGGGCCAACAATAGTCACATGGCTTCCTCCCAAAACAGAAACAATAACACCACCTACGATAGCTGCAATTATACCTGAAATAGGAGGCGCATCACTAGCCATAGCTAGTCCTAAGCCTAAAGGCAGTGCAATAAGACTAACTACAAAACCCGAAAAAATATTTTTAGGTAAGGTTTTAAAAAAGTCTTTTATGTTATTTTTTTTTGGACTCATTGTAGGATTAACACATCGGTTGGTAATTCGGTTAAAATATGCTCAATATCATGAGGAAAAAGTCTATCCAAAAAAGTCATTTTTGATGGCGCATTCATAATTAATAAATCGGCTCGCGAAATTTGTGCGTAATGACCAATGGAATACCCACGCTTACCAAATATAGGCTGTAATTTTATCGTTTTATTTTTAGTGTATTCTTTGGGGATATGACTAATAATTTCTTTTACTCTTGAGTTTTCTCTAAGCTCAATCCGCTCTTTTGCTATGTTAGTTCTTCTAAGCGATTTATCATCATCCACCTTTACTGCTATTTGATCTTGCCCAATTTCTTCTACAATGGTAACTTTTTCAGCATTAAGCTGTTTAGCAACGTAAAAAGCGGAGGTAATGGTTTGTTCGGTTTTTGGGTCTTTTAAGCCATTTACTACGATATGTTGACAAGGTACACGCTCAACAGAAGGTTTAATTAGTAATAAAATGGAACATTTGGCTTGACGCGTAATTTTTCTAGCAATAGAACCCACATAGTATTTTAAAATCTGTTCTCGCCTAACAGCTCCAAGAATTAATAAGTCTATCTTTTTTTCTTCGGAAGTTGATAAAATAACATCTACAGGATCTCCAGTTTTAAAAACAACTTCATAATCTAATTTGTCTTCTTCAAAACTTTTTAGAATGATACTCAACATGTTAGTCTTTTCTTCAGAAGCTTCACCAACATGAATTAAAAACAATTTTGCACCAAAAAAAACAGATAACCTAGCAGCCTCAAAGAGGTTAGCTTTTAAGTTTGGGGAATATGCCACCCCAATTCCAATACTTTTAAAAGGATTTAAAGACACAGGTTTTAATATATTTTTTAGTCAAAAGAGGAAAGATAACATTTTTTAAAAATAAAAAACCGTACGTTTTACTTAAATTAGTATTTTAAATAGAAACAGCCCATGTTAGAACTTGGTGGAATCATTATATTAGGAATATTAGCTCAATGGTTTGCTTGGAAATTTAAAATCCCTGCTATTTTACCATTAATTTTAATTGGATTACTTGTTGGCCCAATAGCTGCCGAATTTTTGTCTGATGATGGCACAAAGTGGATTGAACCCATATGGAATGGAAAAGAAGGATTGTTTCCGGGGGAAAGCCTTTTCTATTTTGTATCGCTAGCTATTAGTATTATTTTATTTGAAGGTGGTCTAACCTTAAAGATGAGCGAGATAAAAAATGTTGGTCCTGTTATTACCAAGCTTATTACTCTTGGCTCATTAGTTACCTTTTTTGGGGCAGCATTAGCAGCGTATTTTATTTTTAATTTAAGTTGGCAAATATCATATTTGTTCTCAGCGTTAATCATTGTTACAGGGCCCACGGTAATAACACCTATTTTAAGAAACATTCCTTTAAAAAAGGATGTATCTACAGTTTTAAAATGGGAAGGGATTTTGATTGACCCTATTGGCGCCTTGGTAGCTGTATTGGTTTTTGAATTTATAAGTGTTGATGCTGGAGGCGAGTTTACAAAAACCGCCTTAATAGAATTTGGAAAAATAGTTTTATTTGGTTTTACATTTGGTTTTACGTTTGCGCACGCCCTTAATTTTATTATTAATAAAAAATGGGTACCTCATTATCTTTTAAATGTATTTGCACTTGCAGCAGTACTTGGTGTGTTTGTGTTATCTGATGCTTTTGCTCACGAATCGGGTTTATTATCAGTTGTAGTTATGGGGATGGTTTTAGGGAATTCTAATTCACCTTATTTAAAAGAACTTCTTTACTTTAAAGAGTCTTTAAGCGTATTACTTATTTCTATTTTATTCATTTTGTTAGCGGCCAACATTAATATAGAAGATTTATTACTAATATATAATTGGAAAACAGCTATACTTTTTGCCGTGGTAGTTTTTGTAATACGTCCTATTGGTGTTTTTTTAAGTACAAGAGGCTCTTCATTAAAGCTTAACGAGAAAGTCTTTATAAGTTGGGTTGGTCCGCGTGGAATTGTAGCGGCAGGTATAGCGTCTTTATTCGGGTTAAAACTAGCTAAAAATGGTGTTGAAGGTGCAGAATATATTACACCTTTAGTTTTTATGATTGTGTTGGGAACGGTTTTATTAAATGCCACAACAGCACGTTTTTTCGCAAAAATAATAGGTGTTTTTTTAATAAAATCTGAAGGGGTTTTAATTTTAGGAGCCTCAAAAGTCTCAAGACTATTAGGGCATTATTTAGAAATAAATGGCAGACATGTGGTATTAATAGATAGCAATGAAAGCAATATTGAAAAAGCTAAAGAATTGGGTCTGGAAGCAATTAGCACGAATATTTACTCTGATACTTTATTGGATAATATTGAGTTAAGTGATGTTGGTTATTTAATGGCATTAACAGGAAATCCTGATATAAATAAATATGCCATCAATAAATTTAGTAAGCAGTTTGGAGAAAACGGTACTTTTAGACTTGTAACCACTAAAGAAATGCTGGATGACAGCAATACCCCTAAAGAAGGCTTGTTTTCACATAAAGATGACTTTAATAGATTGTCAGAATTAACAAGAAAGCATCCATCAATTCAAGAAATTGATTTAGAAGACAAAACACATTACGAGAAGTTAATTACTATTTCAAATAATGATGAAGATATCATTCCTTTATTTGTAAAAGATAATGAAGGCGAACTTCATATTATATCGTCTAATAATTTAGCGTTTAAAAACATTGAAAAGGGCTATCAACTTGTTTATTTGGGAAAACCATTTGATGTTGAAAATGTACCAACCGCTGAAACCAAAGGAACTAAAGACGAATAGAAGTTATAGTTCTATTTAATCAATTTTCAAGGTTGTTTAATGTAAAGATAAGGTTTCGTCTTAATCAACTTTATACATGGTTAAAGGAAGTTAGCGGGTTTGACGGATAAAGTAAATAGTTTTAATAACCGTTTTAGCTTATGAAAAAGCCTCTCTTATTTTAAAAAGAGAGGCTTTAATATTTTATTATAGTATGACTTTTTTAAGCCATAATATGAAGCTCTGAAAACTCCTTAGTAAGTACTAAAGTGTTATCGCCATTAAGTTCAAGATCTTTAAACGGTATAACAACATTATCAATTTCAACTTTAGAAATCTTAAATGGTAGACCATGTAAATTCAGTTTAAACGTTTTATAGGTGGTTATAAATTTTCCTGATTTGTGTTGTTGAATAATCAACTCCTTTTTCTTTCCTGATAATTTAAAAGTTCTTAAACTATATCTACCTTTAATATAGTCATAACCATCTGTAGCATCTTCGTAAACTTCAGAGGTTTCTTTGCCTTCTTTATAGTAAACGTCAAGTAATAACTCATCAATAGTTTTTTCACCTACATATTGTTGAATAGGATATTTAGGGATAATAGCACCTTCTTTAACAAAAATAGGCATACTATCTAAATCGGCATCAACCCATTGCTCTGTGCCGCCTTCAACAATTTCATCACTCCAGAAGTTATACCATTTACCACGAGGGATGTACAAGCGTCTTCCTGTTTGGTTTGGTGCTGTTATTGGGCAAGCCAATATTTTTTCGCCAAAAACAAACTCATCATTTCTATAATGTGTTTGAGGATCATGTTGATCGTATAATACAAGCGACTTCAAAATTGGAATTCCTTCTTCAGCATACCTCCAAAACGCCGTATATAAATAAGGCAGTAATTGATACCTTAATTCAATAAACTTTCTTACTACATCAGTTATAGCAGTTCCAAACGCCCAAGGTTCTTGATCGCCATGGTCTCCTGAAGAGTGTGTTCTACAGAATGGGTGAAAAATACCTAACTGAATCCAACGTGCATATAATTCGCCATTTGGTTGTTCAGCAAATCCTCCAATATCAGATCCTATAAACGAGAACCCAGACATACACATACGTTGTGCTTGTAAATTTGCAATAGTTAAGTGGTCCCAAGTTGCAATATTATCTCCGGTCCAACTCGATGTGTAACGTTGTGTACCTGAATAAGCGGCTCTTGTAATTACAAAAGGTCTTTTTGGGTACGAGAATTTCTTTAATCCCTGATATGTGGCACGTGCCATTTGCATTCCGTAAACATTATGCGCTTTTCTGTGGCTACATTGGTTCCCGTCATAATCATGTCTTACATCGTTAGGGAAGGTTTTTCCAGGAACGTCCATTACTGCTGGCTCGTTCATATCATTCCAAACCCCTTTAACACCTATGTCTTCTACTAATTCTTGGAATAAATTAGCCCACCATTCTCTTACTTCCGGGTTTGTGAAATCTGGAAAATAGCATTCACCAGGCCATACTTTACCTTTCATATATGGGCCATCTGCCCTTTTACAGAAGTAATCTTTTTCAAGTCCTTCTCTAAACACAGAATAATCCATATCTATTTTAATTCCTGGGTCAATAATAACAATGGTTTTAAAACCGTCATCAGCTAACTCCTTAACCATTCTTTTAGGGTTTGGGAAATATTCTTCGCTCCAAGTAAAGCATCTAAACCCTTCCATATAATCTATATCCAAATAGATGGCATCACATGGTATTTTTAAGTCTCGGAATTTTTTAGTAATCTCTTTTACGTTGGATTCAGGATAATAACTCCATTTACATTGGTGGTAACCCAAAGTCCAAAGTGCCGGTAATTGATGTGGTTTACCTGTTAAATCCGTGTAGTTTACAACAACATCCGACATTTCAGGACCATAGATAAAATAGTAATTCATTTCACCGCCTTGTGCCCAAAAACTTGTAATGTTTCTGCGCTCATGGCAAAAGTCAAAGAATGAACGGAACGTATTGTCAAAAAATATTCCGTAAGATTTTTTGTTGTGTAAGGCTGTATAAAAAGGAATTGTTTTATAAATAGGATCTGTATTTCTGCCATAGGCATAAGAATCTGTAACCCAATTCTCAAAACGTTTTCCTTTTAAGTTATTGTCAACGGGCTTATCACCTAAACCATAATAGCTTTCACCTGGCTGAGCCGTTTTGGACATTTTCACAACATTGCCACCATACTCGTAACTTTCTTCCCAATGGAATCCAAGTTCATCTTCACAAATTAAAGATTTGTCTACAGCATCATAAATAGATGTTCTTAAATCTAATTTTGAAATGTGGCAAATTAGTTTTGTTGTTGTAATGATGTAGTTCTTATCATTTTCAGTAACCTCTAGAAGGTTATAGCCTCTACTTGCGTATTTAGTGATTGCATAAGAAAAATCATTTTCAAAAATACCAGTAGTTGTAAATCTAAAGCGAAGTATACTATCTCTTCGAACTGTAACTTGTAAAACAGCACCATTTTCAGTAGTGAAAGACAATACGTTAAGGTGCTTTTCGTATGAAACTATTTGTGAAGGAAATAAGTTTCCTTTATATTCTAATTCAGTATTTAATATCATGTTTTTTTACTATCAATCTTAAGAGCTAATTTACTAAAAACAAAAAAGCTATAATGCTTATAATTATTAAAAAAACAGCAAAAAAATTACATAAAATTCAAAGAATGAGAGGTGTAATTAAAAAAATCTAACATTGTAGGAATTAACATTCTTTTTTTGTTTTCAATGATTTCTAATTAAAATGTTTCGTTTTTGCTAAAAACATCATTTAACTATTCTTTTAAGGAAAAACGAATCGCTAAATGATGTAAATATTTTAAAGCTTAAGATTTAAATTTAAAAATAGTTACCGCGAGAGGAGGTAAAGTTACGATTGCTGAATAGTCTTTACCATTCCATGGATCTTTTTTGATGGTTATTTGTCTGGTATTTAAAACGCCACTACCTCCAAATGCTTCAGCGTCACTATTGAAAATCTCCTTAAGCTTACCTTTAACCGGAACACCTATTTTATAATTTTCTCTAATGGATGGAGTTAAATTACAGATTACAACAACATTCTCCTCTTCTTTGTAACCTTTTCGCATATAAGAAATTACACAGTTTTCGTGATCATCATAACTAATCCACTCAAAGCCTTCTCCACTAAAACCTTTTTCATAAAGGGCTGGAGTTGTTTTGTATAATTTATTTAGCTCTTTATAATAATTTTGAGCGTCTTTATGGGGTTTAAATTCTAGTAAGTTCCAATCTAAACTCTCTTGGAAATTCCATTCGTTATATTGACCAAATTCACTACCCATAAATAAGAGTTTTGTACCAGGGTGTGTAAACATGTAACCGTATAATAATCTTAAGTTCGCAAACCGTTGCCATTCATCACCTGGCATTCTTCCTATAATAGAATTTTTGCCATATACCACCTCGTCATGCGATAGCGGAAGCATAAAATTTTCAGTAAAAGCATAAGCTAAACTGAATGTAATTTCATTTTGATGGTGTTTTCTATACACAGGATCTTTAGCAAAATACTCTAAAGTATCGTGCATCCAGCCCATCATCCATTTCATACCAAAGCCTAAACCGCCAACAAATGTTGGTTTAGAAACCATAGGGAATGCTGTAGATTCTTCTGCAATAGTTTGTACATCTGGGAAAGATGCATATATTTCTTCATTTAATTCTTTTAAGAAGCTTATTACTGCAAGGTTTTCTCGTCCGCCGTAAATGTTTGGTTCCCATTCACCGTCTTCTCTGGAATAATCTAAGAATAACATAGAGGCAACTGCATCAACACGTAATCCATCGGCATGGTATTGGTCCATCCAAAATACAGCATTACTTATTAAAAATGATCGTACTTCATTCCGTTCATAATTGAAAATTAAACTTTTCCAATCTTGATGGTATCCTTTTCGTTTGTCTGGGTGTTCGTATAAGTTGGAACCATCAAAGAACCCTAAACCGTGTGCGTCTTCCGGGAAGTGTGATGGTACCCAATCTAAAATAATTCCAATTCCAGCTTGATGCAATTTATCAACTAAATATTTAAATTCTTCAGGGTAGCCAAACCGCGATGTTGGCGCAAAATAACCAGTTACTTGATAACCCCAAGATGGATCGTATGGGAATTCCATAATAGGCATTAATTCTACGTGCGTGAAATTCATTTCACTTACATAGTTTACTAAATCATCAGCCAACTCAAAATAAGACATAAATCGGTCTTCTTCAGCGTGCCTTTTCCAAGAACCCAAATGAACTTCGTAAACAGAATATGGTGCATCAAGAGCATTATGATTTTTACGGGTTTTCATCCAGTCTTTATCTCTCCACTTGTAATCATCTTCCCAAACTATAGATGCTGTATTTGGATTATGCTCACAACGCCTAGCATAAGGGTCTGCTTTTTCGGTTTTTATATCATTATTATTACTTTGAATTTTATATTTATATGTCGCGCCTTTTTCAACAAGGGGAATAAACCCTTCCCAAATACCGCTAGAATCCCAACGCACGTTTAACTGGTGTTCGCCTTCCATCCAATAGTTAAAGTCGCCAATTACAGATACTTGTTTTGCGGTAGGAGCCCAAACTGCAAAATACACACCATCAATACCATCAACAGTAACAAGGTGTGAGCCCATTTTTTCATAAAGCCTAAAGTGTTTCCCAGCTTTAAAAAGATTAATATCAAATTCTGTAAATAAACTGTGAACTTTTACTTGTGCCATAAATTAATGATTTATAATATTAGATATTCCTTTTAAAGGAATGACAGCCCATTTTGGACGAGAATTGAGTTCGTAACCCAACTCGTAAACTGCTTTTTCCAGTAAGCAGTATTTTAATATAAATATACGTTCTTGATTGTATCCTAAATTTAAATTTTCGTTTTGTGTTTCGGTAACATAGGCACCCAAAAATAATCCGGTGATATAACGGTATAATATTTCCCCTGCTTTAAACAGATTATCTTGATTTGAAGGATAACTTTCTTGGTTGTTAAAAATAGTGGCGTAAATGGCATAATGAAATGACCTAAAGAGACCAGCAACGTCTTTTAAAGGCGGTTGTTTTACTTTTCTATCTCGAATCGTACTTTCGGGTTCGCCTTCAAAATCTATAATGTAGAAATCTTTATCCTTTACTAAAATTTGACCTAAATGATAATCGCCATGCACTCTTATTCTTTCGCCTTTAAGTTTGGTCCAATCAAAATTTACAAAACGTTTTCTTATACTGTTTTTTTTATCGAGAAACTCTTGCGCAAGGGTTGATGCTAATCCGTCTAATTTATCAAGGCTATTTTCAATCACATTAAGTCTGTTTTGAAATTGATAGAGCATTTTGTTTTTTAACCATACCGTATAATCACCATTGTAATGTGCTGGAGTAAAAGCTGTTTCTTCGAATTCTGAACCTAAAGCGATGTGCATTTCAGCGGTACGAATTGCTAAGGTTTTAACCTGATTAAACAAATTTAAACCTGCCCAATCTATAATTTGAGGAGGAATATCTTCAATGGTTAAGCGTTGGTATAACTCGGTATTTGGTAGTGTATCAATATTTATTTTCTTGTATGCTAAAATTGAAAATACGTTATGTAGTTCCTTTAGCATATAGTCCCAAGCATCCCCTTCATTAGGAATCATATCCTGCATTAAACCAATAGTAATATTGTTGTTTTCAGAGTCAACTAAATTGATGCTTCCTAAATAAGCAGGTGTATTTTTAAATTCCTTTTTCTCTGACAAAAAACGACTCATTTCGTAATCAGGATTCTTATTGGGAAAAATGCGTCTAAAAAACTTTAAGACATACTTTTCGTTATAAACTAGGGAGGTGTTACTTTGTTCTAATCCCATAAACCTAGAAGATTCATAGGTTTTATTTTTAAATAAATGACTTTTATGGTATTGAACTTTCGTCGTGTCTTTAGGTTCTGCAGTTGCAATACGTTCAAAAACTAACTTTCTGAATGATTCTAAGTTAATCGCATCTATGATATACCCTTTTTGATTTTGAATACTTATTGGAAGAATTCTATCTTTTTGACCAAAATTTTCATCGGTTACAAAAGCAATTGGTAAAAAATAATGCTGATAAAAGGCTTCAACAAAATTTACTTCCAAAATGAGTCCAAAATAAACCTCACCATGCTGTTGAATTTTAAAATATTCAGCAAGTTCAATATATTTTAACCGACTTGACTTACCTCCATACCAGCGTTGTTGAACAATGTAAGCTTCTAATACATCTGATAAAAAAGTTTTTACAAAGCCTTCATTATCAAGTAAAACTTCCCAAGAGTCATTAGACTTAAAAAGGGGGTTAGCTGATGCTGTCGATGCTTTATCAGTCATAGACTATTTGTTAATCTTGAAAATATGAAATGGTGTGGTTGGATGCAACTCAACAAAGTTCCATTCGCTATTCCAATTGTAGCGACTATCTGTAATTAAATCATGCATTTCAAGGTTATGACCATGAGACACCCCAATATCTTGCAGAGGAACTTGAACTGTACCTTGTTGTGAATTGTGAGCATCTAGACTAATAATAACAAATATTTGGTTTGTTCTATCGTCATTCCATTTATAAAATGCCAATAAATTGTCATTTTCAATATGGCAGAATTTAATGTTATTGGTTTGTTGAAGCGCAGGATTATTGTGTCTTATGTCATTTATTTTTGCAATAATAGTTATAAGCTTACTTTTTATATCCCAATCATAATGGGTGATTTGGAATTTTTCTGAATTTAAATACTCTTCTTTACCAGGTAATGAACTAGAAAGCATATATTCAAAAACAGGCCCATAAATCCCTACGCTAGAACTTAATGTTGCAGCAAGGGCATACCTTTGAATGTGTTTAGATTCGTTGGCACCTTGTAAATGATACGGATTAATATCTGGGGTGTTAGGCCAAAAGTTTGGCTGCATATATTCTTTTAACTCTGATCTTGTTAGCTCTTCAACGTACTCTATAAGTTCATGTTTACTTTCGCGCCATGTAAAATAGGTATAAGACTGTGTGAAGCCCTGTTTGGCAAGCTGTTGCATAACTTTTGGAGCTGTAAAAGCTTCAGCTAAGAAGATAACATCGGGATGTTTTGCCTTAACTTGTGAAATAATCCAATTCCAGAAATAAAATGGTTTGGTGTGTGGATTATCGACTCTAAAAATACTTATGCCACAATCAATCCAATGCATCAAAACATCTAAACATTCATTCCAAAGATTTTTATAATCTTCACTTTCCCAGTAAATAGGGAGGATATCTTGATATTTTTTCGGTGGATTTTCAGCATATTGTACAGTGCCATCTGGTCGCCACTTAAACCATTTTGGATGATCTTTTACCCAAGGATGATCGGGAGCAGCTTGTAACGCGTAATCCATAGCTATTTCAATCCCATTATCTTTAGCATTATTAATTAAAGATTTAAAATCATCAAGTGTTCCTAATTGTGGGTGAATGTCTTTATGGCCACCATATTGAGAGCCAACACCCCAAGTAGAGCCAACATCGCCTGCTTTAGCTTCAGTAGTATTGTTTTTGCCTTTTCTATTCACTTCACCTATCGGATGAATAGGGGGTAAATATACCACATCAAAACCCATGTTTTTAACACGAGGAAGTAGCTGCTCGCAGTCTTTAAATGTGCCATGAACTCCTTCTTTTTTTGAGGCTGAACGCGGAAAAAATTCGTACCAGGTACTAAATCTAGCTTTATTTCTATCGACATAAACCTGATAATCTTTTGAAGAATTATCGAACTGTTTTACAGGGTTTTTAAAGAATATTTGGTATAACTTTTCAGTAGTCGCTTCGGTAATAGCCTCCCCATAATCACTTTCATTTTTAAATAGCTTATGGAGGCGTTTTAAATAGGTTTTATCCTCGGCCGTTACTTTTTTTAGAATAGCTTCAATATACTCAACTCCTTCAAGTAATTCAGAAGATACGTGTTGGTTATCATTAATTTTTCTAATTAAGCCATGTCGCCAATTAAGAGCATAATCTACCCAAGCTTGAACTTTATAAGTATAAAACCCTTGTTTTTCAACCGTAAATGACCCTTGCCATTCATCGTTTGAAAGCAGGCTCATTCTAGTTTCTTTCCAAGTTTTATCTTTTTCGTGTTTATATAAAACAGATGCGCTTATAACATCATGGCCATCGGCCATAATATGTGCGTCTATATTTACAATTTCATTTACCACACGCTTAACATAGAACTCACCATTATTTACGCTAGGCGAGACATAATCAACTACAACTCTTTTTTGGTCTTGCATATTAATTGGTTATATAATAGAAAATAAAAAGATTACGTGTTTTAGATTACTGTTCCTTTTGGGATTGTGGCTGATTTTTTAATTACTACAATACCTTGTTTAATCATATAAGTGTCGGTTTCTTTATCCTCTAAATGTTTACCTCCATTTATTCGAACATCATCTCCTATTCTACAGTTTTTATCTAAAATGGCATTTTTTATAAAACAGCGTTCTCCAATACCCATAAGTATCGGAATGTCATTGTTGTTAATATCTTCTAAGGATTCATAATAATCGCTACCCATCATATAGGTGTTAATTACAGTAGATTCGTTTCCGATTCTAGAACGAATACCAATTACAGATTTTTCAATTTTTGCA